>JBJHBD010000012.1:0-36580 GCA_050485305.1 Gemmatimonadota bacterium | reverse complement strand
TCCCCGTCCTTCAGGGGGGGGTGGTGTACGGCCTGGTCCTCACCGTCTTCGTGGCCGCCATCTCCGCTGCGGGGGCGACCGCCGCCGGGGGGATCCAGGTCGTCCGGGGGCGGTTCCAGATGGATCGCCGGACCCGGGTTCACTTCGCGGTACTTGGAGGTCTATTCCTCCTCCTGGTGGCGCTCCGGTTCTACCTCCTCCCCTACGGTTTGGTGGTGGAGGGGAACTCGGCGGTGCAGGGGATCTTCGGCTTCGCCGACCATCAGGCACGGGTCCCGGCCTATCGCCTTCTGGGGTTCCTCTCCCTGGCAGCAGGGGCCCTTGTGGTGTGGGGAGGGATCCAGGGGCGCCTCTGGATCACCGGAGGAGCCGCAGCCGGGCTGGCGCTCGCGGCCATCGGCGCCGGGGAGATCTATCCGGCGCTGGTGCAGCGATTTCAGGTGGAGCCCAACGAACTCACCCGGGAGCGTCCTTACATCGAGGCCGGGATCGCCTCCACCCGTTCGGCCTTCGGACTGAGTGAGGTGGAGCGGAACCGTCTGGAGTACCACCCCCCCACCTCCCGGGAGTGGGGGGAGGCGGTGGACCGCATGAGCCGCCTCCCTGTCTGGACCGAGCGAACTCTCCTCACCACCTTCCGGCAGCTCGAGGCCCGCTTCCAGTACTACGAGTTCCAGGAGGTGGCGCTGGACCGGTACCCCGCCGGAGAGGGGGTGGAGCCGGTGGCGGTGGCGGTGCGAGAAATCAATCCTCTCGGAATTCCGGACCCCAACTGGCAGAACCTCCACCTTCGCGAGCTCTACATCTCGGGGATGGGGGCGGTGGCGGGGCAGCTCAACCGGATGACCCCCGAGGGGCGTCTCCCCATGTTTCTCACCGCCATTCCGCCGGAGTTCCGGCCGGGCCCCGGGGTCCCCGATGACCTGAACCTCCGGCGCCCCGCCGTCTACGTGGGGTCGCGGCTCCAGCTCTACGCCGTCATCAACGCCGGGGAGGGAACCGCCTTCCTGGCTCCCGACGGCTCACCCGGGACACCGGGGGTCGACTTCCCGGCAGGGATCCCCATGGGATCGATCTTCCGGACGGCGGCGCTGGCCTGGCGATTCCAGGACTGGAACCTCCTCTTCTCGTCGGAGGTGGATGCGGAGAGCCGCTTCGTCTTCCGGCGCGACGTCCTCTCCCGGGTCCGGGCCCTGGCCCCCTTCCTCCACTTCCCGGAGGCCCCCTATCCGGTGTTGGCCGACGGGCGCATCGTCTGGATTCTGGAGGGGTTCACCCTCTCTTCGTCGTACCCCCTCGCCCGGGCCCACGAGCTGGAGAATCGGAGGCGGGTGAACTACATCCGGAACGCGGTGAAGGCTACGGTGGACGCCGTCACCGGTGAGGTGCACCTGTACGTGGCGGACCCCGAGGATCCCATCCTCCGATCGCTTCGGCGGGGCTTTCCCACGCTGTTCACGGACATGGACGAAATCCCTGCCGATGTGGGGCGGCACCTGCGCTATTCCCGCGCCCATCTGGATCTGCAGTCCAGGGTGCTGGTGCGGTACCACCAGACCGACCCGGCGGTCTTCCATGGCCAGCAGGACCGGTGGACGCTGGCCACCGAACTCTCGGTGGGAGCGACCCCGGTGGAATACCGCCCCGAGTACGGCCTGCTCACGCTCCCGGGGGATGCGGAGGAACGCTACGTCCTCTCCACGGTCTTCGTCCCGCAGGGGCGGCAGAATCTGGCCTCCTTCCTGGCCGCGGAGTGGGGTACGGACGAGGGAGGGCGTGTGCGGCTCTGGGACCTCCCGGTGGAAGACCAGTTCCCCGGCCCCCGGCAGGTGGAGGCGCTGGTGGAGCAGGACCCGGAGATCTCCCAGCAGTTCTCCCTCTGGCGCCAGGGGGGGAGTCAGGTCTGGACGGGGCACCTCCACCTGGTTCCGGTGGGGAGCTCTCTCCTCTACATGGAACCCATCTTCCTGGCCGCCGACCAGGATGCCATCCCCGAGATCCGGCGCTACGTGGTGAGCGATGGCCGAAGGGTGGTCATGGACCCGACGCTGGAAGGGGCGGTGGCGGCGCTGGCGGCGGGGATGGAAGGGGTGGTGCGGGGAGCGGTGGAGCTGGATGAGGAGGGGGTCGCCCGAGCGGTCCCTGCACCCACCGCCGGGAGCGCCCGGGAGGCGCTGGAGCAACTGGAAGAGGCGGAGCGTCGCCTCCGCGCCGGAGACTGGGAGGGGTTTGGCCGGGCGCTGGAAGCTCTCCGGGAACTCCTCCGGAGGCAGGCGGCGGAGGGGTAGGGGTTTCATCCTCTCGGATGCGACAAGGTGAGCGCCGGAGGGTAGCCCAGGGAAAGCCCTTCGCCTTGATTGCCCCCCCTCTCAGGCGGTACCTTCGACGGGCTGTGGACCCGCCATCCGGCGGCCCGGCCATGAATGCAGGAAGGTCTACTCGGAACGGGGCCGTCGCGCACCCGTTGAACCGATTCCCGGCTCCCGGACGAGGGGGCCCGAGCCCAGACGGACGGTATGGACATCCACGAGTATCAGGCGAAGGAACTCTTTCGGAAGGCGGGGATCCCCGTGCCTCCCGGCGACGTGGCCGGCACCCCGGAGGAGGCCCGTGAAATTGCGGCACGCCTCGGGGGCTCCGTGGTGGTGAAGGCACAGGTCCACGCCGGGGGCCGAGGGAAGGCCGGGGGCGTGAAGTTGGCGTCCAGCGCCGACGAGGCTTTTGAGCACGCCTCCCGGATCCTGGGGATGACCATCAAGGATCTCGTGGTGCAGAAGGTGCTGGTGACCCCCGCCGAGGACATCGCCCGGGAAGCCTACGCCGCAGTGGTCATGGACCGTTCCCGTCAGGCCCCCCTCTTCATGGTGTCACCCGAAGGGGGCATCGACATCGAGGAGGTAGCCGAGACCCGTCCCGAGGCGCTCCTCAAGGTGCGGGTGGATCCCCGGTATGGACTCCTCCCCCATCAGGCCTACCGGATGGCCTCGTTCCTCTACGAGGACCCGGCGCTGGTAAAGCAGGCGCAGAAGATCCTCACCCAGCTATACCAGGCCTTCTCGGAGAACTCCTGCTCCCTTGCCGAGATCAACCCCCTCATCGTCACCCCTGCCGGTGAGGTGAAGGCCATCGACGCCAAGGTGAGCATCGACGAGAACGGGCTCTACCGACTCCCCGAGGTGGAGGCGTACCGCGATCTGGACGCCGAGCCGGCTTCGGAGACGAAGGCCCGGGAGGCGAGCCTCTCCTTCGTGAAGCTGGACGGGGATGTGGGGTGCTGTGTGAATGGCGCCGGGCTGGCCATGGCCACCATGGATCTGGTGAAATACTACGGAGGCGAGCCCGCCAACTTCCTGGACATCGGCGGATCGTCCAACCCGGACAAGGTGGTGGCGGCCCTCGAGATCATCACCGCCGACCCCAACGTGAAGGCCATCCTCTTCAACATCTTCGGGGGAATCACCCGCTGCGACGACGTGGCCAACGGGATCGTGGAGGCCACAAAGCGCATCGACATCCGCCCCCCCGTCGTGATCCGTCTCACCGGGACCAACGAGGAGAAGGCGCTGGAAATCCTCAAGGACGCCGGCTTCTCGGCCTACACCTCCATGGATGAAGTGGTGGAGAAGGCCGTTCAGCTCGCCGCCCAGGCCTGACCCCGTACCCCGAACCGAGAATCCTACTTCCATGGCTATCTTTGTCGATCAGAACACCCGCCTCGTGATCCAGGGGATCACCGGTCGTGACGGCTCCTTCCACGCCCGCCAGATGTCCGCCTACGGGACTCAGGTGGTGGCCGGGGTGACCCCGGGGAAGGGGGGGCAGACCTTCGACCTGGGCGAGGGGCGCTCCTGCCCCATCTTCAACACGGTGGAAGAGGCGCGGGCCGCCACCGGAGCCAACACCTCAGCCATCTATGTGCCCCCTCCCTTCGCGGCAGGGGCCATCATGGAGGCCGCCGACGCCGGGATCGAGTTCGTGGTGTGCATCACCGAGGGGGTGCCGGTGCAGGACATGGCCCGGGCCTACGCCTTCGTGAAGGACCGGGGGGTCCGCCTCCTGGGCCCCAACTGCCCGGGGCTCATCACCCCCGGGGTGGGGAAGGTGGGGATCATCCCCGGACAGATCACAACCCCGGGGCCGGTGGGAGTGGTGTCCCGCTCCGGGACCCTCACCTACGAGGCGGTGAACCAGCTCACCCAGGCGGGGATCGGGCAGACCACCTGCGTGGGGATCGGGGGCGACCCCATTATCGGGACCAACTTCATCGACGTGCTCTCCGCCTTCGGGAACGATCCCGAGACGAAGGCCGTGGTGATGATCGGAGAGATCGGGGGAACCGACGAGCAGGAGGCTGCCGAGTTCACCCGGGCCAACCTGAAGGTGCCGGTCGTGGGCTTCATCGCCGGGCAGACGGCGCCTCCGGGACGCCGCATGGGGCACGCGGGAGCCATCATCTCCGGCTCCGCCGGTACCGCCGAGGAGAAGATGAAGGTATTCGAGGCCAACGGGATCGCCGTGGCGAAGCGCCCCTCGGATATCCGGGACCTCATCCGGGAGGGGCTGGGGCTCTGAGCCCCGGCGCCTTCGGGCTCCCGGTCACCCGCTCCCGCTTCCGCAGGAGGCAAACATGCAGCTCGGGGACCTGCTGACCCAGGATCGAATTCGCGTTCCCCTCCTGGCGGAGGATCTGGCGGAGGCGGTGGAGCGACTCCTCCCCCTCCTCCGCCCGGACGCCGATGAGCGGGGCCGGGAAATCCTGAATCGCCTGCAGCGTGGGGAAAGGGGATCCATCCTATCTCCCTCTCCCTCCACCGTACTTCTGGTGCTCCGGGGTGGGGAGGAGGGGGCGGGAGCCCTCGGAGTGGCGCCCTCTCCGCTGACTACCGACACAGCTGCTCCGACCGGAGGGGGGGGCCCGCGAGTGGTCCTCCTTCTCCAACTCCCCACCTCCACCGGGGTGGGGGATGAGTCGCTCCGCCGGCTCGGCGCCATTCTCGCCACTCCCGAGATGGAGGAGGCGCTCCTGGCAGCCGACACCCCGGTGGACGTACGCTCGCTGCGGCGGCTCATGGGAGCCGATCTGGGCGCCCGAAGGAAGGTTGGACATGCCATGAAGCCCCTCGCGTACCGCGTCTACCCGGACTCTCCGGTGGACGAGGCGGTGGACCTCATGGCGCGGAAGGGGCTTTCGGCACTCCCCGTGGTGGGGGAGAGGATGGAGGTCCTCGGGGTGGTCACCGAGGACGAAGCCCTTCGACACGCCACGGAGCGGCGTCGAAGGGGTGAGGGTCGAGAGGGAGAACACCCCCTCACGGTCCGAAACGTCATGAGCCGCACCGTCCTCTGCATCTCGGAAGACGCCGAACTCCTGGACGCGGCTCAACTCATGATCAACAAAGATGTCGGGCACCTCCCGGTCCTCCGGGATGGAGGGATTGTGGGAATGCTCGACCGCGGCGCGGTACTCCGCGCCCTTACCGGAGAATGAAATGAATCGGACGCTGGCCATCATCAAACCCGACGCGGTGGCATCGGGGAAAGCAGGGAAGGTTCTCGCCCACCTGGAAGGAGCAGGATTCACCGTTCGAGCCCTCAGGATGACCCGCCTCAACCGGGCTCAGGCCGAAGCCTTCTATGAAGTCCATCGGGAGCGCCCCTTCTACGAGTCGCTGGTTTCCTTCATGACCTCCGGTCCGGTGATCCCCATGGCGCTGGAGGCCGAGGGCGCGGTGCTCAAGCTCCGGGAGGTCATCGGAGCCACCGATCCCGCAGAGGCCGCGGAGGGGACGATCCGGAAGCTCTACGCCGAGTCGAAGGAGCGGAATGCCATCCACGCCTCCGACTCCGACGAGAATGCTGCCCGGGAGATTGCCTTCTTCTTCTCGGAGAGCGACCGCCTCGCGCTCTGATCTCCCTTCGGCTCACCTGAGGGGGGATGGGCGTAGCGCGCCATCCTCCCTCGCGGCGTTTCCAAGCACCGCGGCCAAGGGATCGATCCACCTGAATCGGGAGGTGTGCTCCAGCAAGGGAAGTTCGTTGACAGTTCTGGACTTGGGGCCTTATCTTACGCGTCTATGTTCAGGGTTGACCTGGTAGCGCTGGAACGGTCCGGACGCCTCCCCGTCGAGGGGGGGATTCCCGCGTCGGACCCCCTCTGGGAGGGGTCGGAACTCCCGCTCCGGGGCACCGTCAAGGTGAAGGGCGAGATGCTCCTCACCGGAACGGGGCAGGTGCTCTTCAGGGGGGCGCTGGAGGCGGGGCTGGCTCCCCCGTGCCGGAGGTGCCTGGAGACGGCGGAGGTGGAGCTTCATCTCCCTTTGGACCTGGTCTGGACGGTGCCGGATGAACTGGGGGAGGAGGACGGGGAGCTTCGCACCCTCGATCCTCTCGCCACCGAGCTGGATGTGGGGGAGGTGTTTCGGGAGGAGTTGATCCTGGCCGCCCCCCACTATCCGCTCTGCCGACCGGAGTGTCAGGGGCTCTGCCCCCGATGTGGCGCGAACAGAAATGAAGTGACCTGCGACTGTACCCTGGAGGAGCCGGATCCCCGTTGGGAGGCGCTCCGGGCACTCAAGAACGAATAGGAGAGGTACCATGGCGGTCCCCAAGAAGCGCACGTCCAAGCAGCGGCAACGGAAGCGGCGGACCCACTACAAGGCGGCTCCGGTTGCCTTCCAGCCCTGTTCCCGTTGCGGCGCACCCAAGCAGTCCCACCGGGTCTGCGGAGAATGTGGGTACTACCGGAACGAGGCGGTCATCGAGGGCGCGGACATCTAACGCGGCCTTCCCATGAGGATCGTCCTCGACGCACTCGGCACCGATGATGCGCCGACCCCCGAAATCCTGGGGGCGGTAGAGGCGTTGAACGATCTCCCCCACCTGAGGCTCATTCTGGTGGGGGACGAGCCGCAGATCCGCGCGGCTCTCGATGCCGCGGGCCCCTATCCGGAAGAGAGGGTCGAGGTGCTTCACGCCCCGGACCGGATCCTCCCGGGTGAGCCCCCGGCCTCCGCGGTGCGAAAGCGCCCCGACTCCTCCATCGTCACCGGAATCCGCCTCCAGAAGGAAGGGAAGGCGGATGCCTTCGTCAGCGCCGGTTCCACCGGAGCGGTGATGGCTGCCTCCCTCATCCTCCTTCGTCCCCTCATGGGAGTGGACCGCCCGGCCATCGGGACGCTCCTCCCTACCGCCACGGGTCGCTCCCTCATGCTGGACGCCGGGGCGAATGTGGACTCGAAGCCCCAGCACCTCCTCCAGTTCGCCCGTCTGGGTGCGATTTACGCCCAGGACCTCATGCGAATCCAGAACCCCAGAATCGGGCTCCTGAACATCGGAACCGAGCCGGAGAAGGGGGACGAGCTCGCCGTGGAGGCCCACCAGCTTCTCGCCTCCACAGGGCTGAACTTCATCGGGAATGTGGAAGGGCGGGAGATCATCCGCGGCGCCTGCGACGTCCTCGTCTGCGACGGCTTCGTGGGAAACGTTCTTCTCAAGTTCTACGAATCGGTGGCCGGGTTCACCATCGGGCTCCTCACCCGGGAGATGGAGAAGTCCGGCACCACCATGGACCTGGCGGAGGTATTCCGGGTCCTCGACTACGCCGAGTACGGAGGCGCCCCCCTTCTCGGGGTGAACGGCGTCTCCATCATCTGCCACGGAGCTTCGCCCCCGAAGGCCATCCGGAACGCCCTCAAGGTGGCGGCCCGTGCGGTAGAATCCGGGATGGTCCTGCACATGGCCGGCGAACTCGCTTCCCACTGACGACGTGTCCATCGCCTTTCTCTTCCCCGGTCAGGGGTCCCAGTTCGTGGGAATGGGCCAGGAGCTGGCCCGCGCCTTTCCGGAGGCATCCCACACCTTCGAGGAAGCCGACGACCTCCTCGGCTTCGCCCTCTCGGCGCTCATGTTCGACGGGCCCGAAGAGGAACTCACCCTCACGAAGAATGCCCAGCCCGCCATCCTCGCCCATTCGGTGGCGGCGTGGAGGGTAGCCGGGGAGACCGCCGGAGAGGCCGCCATGGCCGCCGGTCACTCTCTGGGGGAGTTCTCCGCCCATGTGGCCGCCGGAACTCTCTCCTTCGGCGATGCCCTGCGGGCCGTCCGCCTAAGGGGGGAACTCATGTACGAGGCGGGCACGAAGCGTCCCGGGACCATGGCCGCGGTCCTGGGCCTCGCCTTGGACGAACTGGATGGAGTCTGTCGCGCCGCCTCCCGGGGGGATGACTCAGTGGTGGTCCCGGCCAATGTGAACTCCGAGGGGCAGATCGTCATTTCCGGAGACCTGGACGCGGTGGAGAGGGCCATGGCGGGGGCCACGGTGGCCGGGGCAAAACGGGTGGTTCCCCTTTCGGTATCGGGGGCCTTCCACTCTCCCCTCATGGCCCCGGCAGGCACCGGACTTCGCGCCTTTCTGGAGGAGGTAGACGTCCGATCTCCCACCCTCCAGGTCTATTCCAACGTCACCGCGGCGCCGGTCACCGATCCCTCGGATGTGCGAGACCTTCTGGTGCGGCAGCTCACCTCACCGGTTCTCTGGTCCGACTCCGTCCTCCGGATGGTGGCTGACGGTGCGGAACGGTTCTTCGAGTTTGGTCCGGGGAACGTCCTCACCGGACTCAACCGGAGGAATGCCCGGGGGCTCCCCTCCGCAGCGTTGGGCACTCCGGCCGACATCGAGTCGCTGGAAGCCTCCTGACGGGCTTCCCCCTACCATATTCAGGAGACTGTACCGATGCAGAAGGAGCTGGAAGGCGGCGTAGCCCTCGTCACCGGAGGGTCCCGCGGGATCGGCCTGGGGATCGCCCAGGCGCTGGCGGCAGGAGGGGCTCGGGTGGCGGTGGTGGGGCGTGACGGAGACCGTGCCCGGGAAGCGGCCGCAGGGCTCCCCGGGGAGGGGCACGCAGGATATGCCTGCCCGGTTCAGGATCCGGAGGCCGCCACGGCCACCGTCGCCGAGGTGGAGGAGGCGTTGGGGGGCGTCACCATCCTGGTGAACAACGCCGGGATCACCCGGGACAACATCCTCCTCCGTCTCAAAGATGAGGATTGGGATGAGGTCATGGAGGTCAACCTCAAGGGAGCCTTCAACATGACTCGCGCCGTAACCCGGGGAATGATGAAGCGGCGCGATGGGGTGATCCTGAACATCACCTCGGTGGTGGGGCTCACCGGGAATGCCGGCCAGTCCAACTACGCCGCCTCCAAGGCAGGGCTCGTCGGGTTCACCAAGAGTGTGGCCCGGGAGCTGGCCTCCCGGGGGGTGCGGTGCAACGCCATCGCCCCTGGATACATCGAGACGGATATGACGGATGCGCTGGACGAAGCGCAGACGACGGCGCTGCGGGAACGAATCCCCCTCGGGAGACTCGGCTCTCCCGAGGATATTGCGGGCGTGGCCCGCTTCCTTGCGGGCCCTTCGGCCCGCTACATTACCGGGCAGGTTCTGGCGGTGGACGGCGGGATGGTCATCTGACCCGCCCGACTGAACCCTCCCTTCACGAGTTGCACCTACAACCACGAGGTCAGGAATGTCGGAGAGCATGGAAGCGCGGGTCAGGGAGATCATCGTGAACGAGCTGGGCGTCGAGGCCGACAAGGTCACCGACGACGCGTCCTTCATGGAGGATCTGGGCGCTGACTCCCTCGACACGGTGGAGCTGGTGATGGCTCTCGAAGAGGAGTTCGGGGTGGACATCCCCGACGAGGAAGCCGAACAGATGCGCACCGTGGGGGACGCCATCGCGTACCTCCGGAAGCACTCCGATTCCTGAGTGAACCGGTGAGGCCGTGGGGGGCCCTCTCGCCTCCCACGGCCTTTGTTCACCCACTGTACTCCTCGGAGGAGAGGCATGGCGGCAGGGCGGAAGCGTGAAATCGTGGTTACGGGGCTTGGACTCATCACCCCCGTGGGAATCGGCGTGGATACGGCGTGGGAAGCTCTTCGTGCCGGAAAATCCGGCGGAGGGACCATCACCCACTTCGACGCGTCGGAAGGGTACGCCACGAAGATCGCCTGTGAGGTGAAGGGATTCGATCCTTCCGGTGTCCTGGATCCGAAGGAGTCCCGCCGATATGACCGCTTTGCCCAGTTCGCGCTGGTGGCGGCGGATGAAGCCATGCGAGATGCCGGACTCGACGGCGCGCCTGAAGGGGTGGATCCCCTCCGTTTTGGAGTGATCTTCGGGAGCGGAATCGGTGGGATCTCCACCTTCGAGGAGCAGTGTCAGACCCTCCTGGAGCGGGGTCCCGGGCGAGTCAGCCCCTTCTTCGTCCCCATGTTCATCCCCGACATCGCGCCGGGGCTCATCTCCATGCGGTACGGAGCGCAGGGGGCGAACTACACCACGGTCTCGGCGTGCGCCTCCTCGGCCCACGCCATCGGCGAAGCGGCCCGCATCATCGAACGAGGGGACGCCGACGTCGTGATCGCCGGAGGGACCGAGGCCACCATCACCCGCCTCACGGTGGCCGGGTTCAGCTCCATGAAGGCCATGTCCACCCGGAACGATGATCCCGAGGGGGCCAGCCGTCCCTTCGACGCGGACAGGGACGGGTTCGTCATGGGAGAGGGAGCCGGTTGCCTGATCCTCGAAGCCCGGGAAGTGGCGGAGCGGAGAGGCGCCCCCATCCACGCCGTGGTGGCGGGGTACGGCCTTTCGGCCGACGCCTATCACATCACCGCCCCGGCCCCCGGGGGGGCAGGGGCCCAGGCTGCCATGCGGATGGCCCTGTCCGACGCCGGGATCGCCCCGGAAGAGGTGGACTACGTGAATGCCCACGGAACCTCCACCCCACAGAACGACAAGGCGGAAACCGCGGCGATCCGGAAGGTCTTCGGCTCCCACGCCGATCGCCTGGTGGTGGGATCCACCAAGTCCATGACGGGGCACCTCCTGGGTGCCGCGGGGGCGGTGGAGGGGGTGGTTTCGGTCCTGGCCTGCCGGGATGGGATCATCCCGCCGACCATCAACCTGAAGAATCCGGATCCCGAGTGCGATCTGGACTACGCGTCGGACGGCGCCCGGAAGCGGGAGGTGGGGGTGGCGCTGTCCAACTCCTTCGGCTTCGGGGGGCACAACGTCTGTCTCGCCATCCGGCGAGCGGACTGACCCTCGCCCTCAGGCCCCCCGGTGCGCATCGGCTTCGGGTACGACTCCCACTCCTTCGACCCGTCCCGACCCTGCCTCCTGGGCGGGGTCGCCATACCGGGAGCGCCGGGGCTCGCCGGGCACTCCGATGGGGACGCCGTGGCCCATGCGGTGACCGATGCACTTCTGGGGGCGGCGGCGCTCGGGGACATCGGCGCCCACTTCCCGCCGGAGGACGACAGATGGAAGGGAGCGGACTCCATGGGGCTCCTGCGCCACGCCGTCCGGTTGGTGCATGAGGCCGGGTACCGGGTGGGGAACGTGGATGTCACGGTCATCTGCGAGGCCCCGAAGATCGGCCCGGTGCGAGACCCCATCCGTGCGTCACTGGCAGGGGCGCTGGAAGTGGAGTTCGACCGGATCTCGGTGAAGGGGAAGACGAACGAGAAGATGGGGTGGGAGGGGAGGGGAGAGGGGATCGCGGTGCACGCGGTAGCGCTTATCCTATCTTTCTAACACTTTTTCTTCGTCGCGGGTCCTACGGTAGAGGCCCCCTCCCCGCCACGCGGCACACCGGAAGGAGCCTGCGCACACCCACCAAACAACCCTCTCCAACACCCTCCAGGCCCCATGGCCTCACCCCCCTCTCCGGCGCAACGTTTCCGCCTCGAACACTTCAGCGATTTCCTCACCTTCGAACGAGGGCTCGCCGACCGCACGGTCAGCGCCTACCTGGGAGACCTGACCCGTCTCGTGGACCACCTGACCGAGGTGGGGATCGAAGACCCGTCCATGCTGACCCACCTGGAGCTCCGTGACTACGTCTACGCACTCCGGGAGGATGGGCTTGCACCCTCATCCATCCGCCGGGCCCTCTCCTCCATCCGGACCTACTTCGGGTTTCTCCTGGAAGAAGGGGTCATCGAGGCCGACCCCACGGATCGAGTGGAGTCTCCGAAAGCCTGGCGCACCCTCCCCACCTTCCTCACCCAGGATGAAGCGATCCGGATGGTGGAGGGACCCTCCGAAGGCCACCCCCTCCACTGGCGGGATCGGGCCATCCTGGAGCTCCTCTACGCCACCGGGGTGCGGGTCTCCGAGCTGGTGGCGTTGCGGGTTCAGGATGTGGACCCGGAGGAGCGGGTCATCACCGTTCTCGGGAAGGGATCCAGGGAGCGGATCGTTCCGTACGGGAGCTCTGCGGAGGTGGCCATGACCCGGTACCTTCGGGAGGTCCGTCCCTGGCTGGATCGGGGGAAGGGGAACGGGGTGCTCTTCCTGAACCAGCGCGGCACCCCGCTCACGCGGATGACGATCTGGAATCTGGTCCGAGCTGCGGCAGAACGGGCGGGGATCCGGAAGACGGTGTCTCCCCACACCCTCCGCCACACCTTCGCCACCCATCTCCTGGAAGGAGGGGCGGATCTGGCCGCGGTGCAGGAACTCCTCGGGCACGCGGACATCTCCACCACCCAGATCTACACCCACATGGATCGGGACTACCTCCGCCACGTCCACCGGAAGTACCACCCCCGGTCCTGACGCCGCGTCACCGGAAAACCGGGATACCGGTCAGTTCTGCCTTCCACCCCCGGCGGAGATGGCGGCCGATCGATCGGCGCCTGAGTTCATCTCCCCCACCCGGGCGAAGAGATCCTCCTGGGTGCGGGCTCTTCGGAGCATCTCCAGCGCGCTCGCAAGCTGCCCGTCTCGCTGGGCTCGCACCTCGATGGCGCCTCCCAGATCGTCCAGGCGATCGTGAAGAGCCCAGTCGAGGCGCCACCGGAAGTACGCCTTCCCCTCGTCGGTGACGGCCTCGGGGGAGAGCCCATCCGTCACGAGGACCTCCACGAGGCGATCCACCTCGGCGGCGGAGAAGCGAACATCGGTGCGGTCCCCGGATCGGACGGCCTGAGCCCGTTGGAAGGCCGCCTCCTGAACGCGCTGGGCGAAGTTGATCTCGGCGCGAATGAAGGCCCGAACGAACTCCTGCTCCCCCGTGGTAAGGGTGTCGGGGAGGAGTTCCAGGTCCGGCGCGACGCCACCCCCTCCCAGGAGGGTGCGCCCGGCGCGGGTGGTAAAGGTGGGGATGGACTCCTGTTCGATGAGGCGCCCCTCCCGATCCCGAGGTCGGTTCAGCGACCGCCCCAGCGGGGTGTACCACTCGCCGGAGGTGACACGGAGGAGGCGCCCGGCGGGGAGGGGAACGACGCTCTGCACCGACCCCTTCCCAAAGGTCCGTTCACCCAGCACCACCGCTCGATCATGGTCCTGAAGCGCTCCCGCGACGATCTCGGAAGCGGAGGCGGAGAATCGGTCCACCAGGACCACCAGGGGGATGGCACCGATGCGAGCGGGCATGCGGGCGTACGCCGACTCTTCCCGGGGTGCCCCATTGTCGCCAGGTACCCGGTTCCGTGTTGTCACGAGGACCTGCCCCCGGTCGAGGAAGAGATCGGCCATGGTGAGGGACTCGTCCAGGTAGCCGCCCGGATTCCCCCGGAGATCCAGGATCAGCCCCTGGAGGTCACCCATGGCCCGCAGGACCGAGTCCACCTCCGCCGCCGAATTCCGGGCCACCCGGTCCATATGGATGTACCCGATGTTCCCGGAGAGGCGGGTGGAGGTAACGGCGGGAACGTGGACCTGCTCCCGCCGGATGGTATGGGGGATGGGTTCGGGGATCCCGTCCCGCCGGATGATCACCCGAACCACCGTCCCCGGCTCCCCCCGGATCCGGGAGGAGGCGTCTCCCACCGTCCACCCGTCAGCCACATCCTGGTCCACCCCCACGATCCGGTCCCCCACCAGGAGCCCCGCCCGATCAGCCGGGGTGTTCCGGAAGACGGCGGTGATGGTCACCTCCTCGTTCAGTTCGGTGATCTGCACCCCGATTCCGGCGTAGTTCCCGGTGCTCTCCTCCTCGAAGGCGGCAACCTCATCGGGAGAGAGGACGGTGGCGTACGGGTCGTTCAGCTCCCGGATCATCCCCTCGATGGCCTTCTCCCAGAGGAGGGAGTCGGGGAGGGCCTCCAGCCCATACGCGCGGATCGCGTTCAGCATCCCGAAGAAGACTTCCTCTTCGGGGGAGGCCGCGCGGGCTCCGGAGCTCCCACCGGAACGCTGCTGAGCGTCCAGGAGCGTGGGAGTAGCGAGGAGGAGGACGAGGAGGAAGGGGGGGAGTGCGCGTCGCAGCATGGAGATTTTGATTCCGGCCATGAGGAAAAGGTTCCGGGATTCTAACCCACATCCCCCCTGGTCGTTCCGGGAGGAGCACCGTCCCCGCCCATTCCTACCGGGAGTCCGGGGGAATGGATTAGCTTACTCCCGGAAACGCAACGGACCCTCCTTTCGGGTACACCTCCCACAGCCGGCTCGTCCTCCGCCTCCCATCATGCCCCCCACCTCGCCCCGATCTCCCATTCGCCTGGAGCTGGTCCAGTTCTCCCCGAAAAAGGGAGCGGTGGAGGAGAACCTCGCTCGCATGGCCGCCCTTGCGGTGGAACGCGCCGGAGAGGTGGACCTCCTGGTCTTCCCGGAGACGGCGCTCTCCGGGTACTTCCTCGAGGGGGGAGTGGAGGGGGCGGCGCGCACCGTACAGGCGGTGGTGGAGGGGCTGGGCTCTCCCCCCGCCGACGCACCCGATCTCGTCCTCGGCTTCTATGAGGCCGGAGATGGTCCCATCCGGAATTCGGCGCTCTGGCTCACCCCGGAGGGGGATCGCTACCGCCCGGTCCACCTCCATCGGAAGACCTTCCTCCCCACCTACCGGATCTTCGACGAGGCGCGCTTCGTCTCTCCCGGTCTGGAGCTCCGTGCCTTCGACACCCGGTTCGGACGGGTGGGGCTCCTCATCTGCGAGGAGATGTTCCACTCCCTCGCCCCCACCATCCTGGCGCTGGAGGGAGCCCACCTCCTGGTGACGCTCGCCGCCTCACCCGGTCGGGACCTGCACCCGGGACCGGGCTTCCCCGGGAACCTGGAGATGTGGGATGTGGCGGGGCGTTCCATCACCCAGGAGCATGGGGTGTACCTTGCGGTGGCCCACCTTCTGGGGAGTGAGGGGGGGAAGCTCTTCCCCGGAGGGAGTGCGGTGTACGGCCCGGGGGGGACCGTCCTGGCCCGGGGGCCCGTCTACGAGGAGGCCCGGGTGGCCCACCTGGTGGATCCTGAGCGGGTGCGACGGGAACAGCTCCGTTCCCCCCTTCTGGAAGATCTCCGGATACGGCTCCCGCACCTCACCCGGGCGCTCAACCGGGCGGGATCCGGGGAGAACACCCCGGCGGGTGAAGGCGCCGTTCCGCTGCTGAAGGCCTCCGAGGGCGATCCCCGGGAGAGGGAGGTGGCTGAACCACCCTCTCCCCGGGAGGATGGGTTCCTCGCCATCGACCCGGAGCTGGTGGAGCGCGCCCTCCTCGCCTTCCTCCGCCACGAGGTGCGGGAGCGACGTGGGTTCACCGATGTGGTGGTGGGGGTTTCCGGCGGGGTGGACTCGGCGGTCACCCTGGCACTGGCGGCCCGCGCCTTCGGCCCCGAACGGGTCCACGCCTTCCTCCTCCCGTACGCCACCTCCAGCCCGGAGAGCCTGGAGCACGGGAAACTCATCCTCGAAGTGACCGGGGTCAGGGGGCGCACCATCCCCATCTCCCCGGGGGTGGATGCGTATGTGGACGCAGAGGAGCCGGAGGTGAGCGATCTCCGGAGGGGGAATCTGGCCGCCCGCTTCCGGGCTCTCGTCCTCTGGGACCAGGCCGCGCGGGTTCGCGGGATCCCGCTGGGGACGGGGAACAAGAGTGAGCGGCTCCTGGGATACTTCACCTGGCACGCAGACGACTCCCCTCCGGTGAACCCCATCGGGGACCTGTACAAGACGCAGGTGCTGGCGCTGGCCAGACACCTGGGGGTCCCGGAGCCCATCCTCCGGAAGGCGCCCTCGGCGGATCTGGTGCGGGGGGTGCATGACGAGGACGAGATCGGGGTCCCCTACGCGCTGGCCGACCGGATTCTTCACTGGCTGGTGTCGGGGTACTCCGCGTCGGAGCTGGTCCGCGGCGGATTCGATACGGAGGCGGTGGAGCGGGTGCGAAGCCGGCTGGAGGGGACACACTGGAAGCGGAAGCTCCCCACCGTGGCGGTTCTCAGCTCGTCGGCCATTGGCGAATTCTACCTCCGACCGGTGGATCTCTGAGGCGCCATGATCCTCGTTCTCGACAACTACGATTCCTTCACCTTCAATGTGGTGCAGCTCCTGGGGGTGTTGGGAGCGGATCCACGGGTGGTGCGGAACGACGAACTCACCGTGAACGAGATCCGGGCGTTGGCGCCCGCGGGGATCGTCGTCTCACCGGGACCCTGCACCCCCGGAGAGGCGGGGGTGAGCGTGGCCGTCATACGGGAGCTGGGGCCGGAGACCCCCCTCCTCGGGATCTGCCTGGGGCATCAGGCCATCGGAGAGGCCTTCGGAGGGCGGACGATCCGGGCATCCCGGGTCATGCACGGGAAAACCGATCGGATCCGTCACGGAGGGGAGGGGCCCTTCCGTGGGCTCCCCACCCCCCTCGAGGTGACCCGCTATCACTCCCTGGTCACCGACCCTGCCGCCCTCCCGGGTGCGCTGGAACCGCTGGCCTGGTCGGGAGAGGAGGGAGGGGAAGGGAGAGCGGAGATCCAGGGGATGCGCCACCGGAGCTTCCCCATCTGGGGAGTCCAGTTCCACCCCGAATCGCTCTTCACCGAGGGTGGGGAACGGCTCATGGAGAACTTCCTGGAGCTGGTGGCGACACGAGCGACGGGACGCTGATTTGCGGCGCCGGCTCTGCGGCGTGAGGGAGGGGAGGAGGGCGCTCCGGTCCCGTTGCTCCCCCGTGGCGATTCCCCTACCTTTCGTGGCGTGAAACTTGCACTGAAGCGCACCGGCTCCGGACAGGAGGGGCGGCGATGAAGGACCCGATTCTCGGGGTCGTTCCTGCCCGCCTCGGGTCGAGCCGCCTCCCCAGAAAACCCCTTCACCCCCTCCTCGGTCGTCCCCTCCTCGCATGGGTGTGGGATCGCGTCTCGGAGATGTCCCTCTTCGACGCCCTGGTGGTGGCCACCGACTCCGACGAGGTGGAGGCCCTCTGCCGGAGGATGGGCGCACCGGTGGTCCGCACCGACCCCGACCACCCGTCCGGAACGGATCGGGTGGCCGAAGTGGCCCGACTCCCCAGGTATCGCGACTACCCCATCGTGGTGAATGTCCAGGGGGACGAGCCGCTGGTGGAGGAGGCGCACCTCGCCGCCGCGGTGGAGCTGGTCCGCGCCGGGTGGGAGGTGGGAACCTGCGCCACCCCCCTCCTCTCCGACGAGACCCGCAAAGACCCCTCGGTGGTGAAGGTGGTGCGGCGCTCCGACGGTGGCGCACTCTACTTCTCCCGCGCCGGGATCCCCTACAAGAGAGATGGAAAGCCGGAGTCCGCCGAGCTGGCGGCTCCCCCCTTCCTCCGGCATGTGGGCGTTTACGTCTACCGGCGGGACGCCCTCCTCCGGTGGGTGACGCTGGACCCATCCCCCCTGGAAGAGCTGGAGCGGCTGGAGCAGCTCCGGGCGCTGGAGGCCGGGATGGGGATCGGGGTCGCGGTGGTGGACGGCGCCCGCCCCGGGGTGGACACCGCCGCCGATGTCGTCACAATGGAAGAGCTGCTTCGTTCCCGGTCGGGTGCCCCGGCCCCCACTTCATCCCCCGCCGACGTCTCATGACCGACACCCGCTCCGCCACCAAGTACATCTTCGTCACCGGAGGGGTGGTCTCGTCCCTCGGGAAGGGGATCGCCGCCGCCTCTCTCGGACGCCTCCTGAAGGAGCGGGGGCTCCGGGTGACCATCCAGAAGTTCGACCCGTACATCAATGTGGATCCGGGGACCCTCTCTCCCTTTCAGCATGGGGAGGTGTTCGTCACCGACGACGGGGCCGAGACGGATCTGGATCTGGGGCACTACGAGCGCTTCATCGACGAATCGCTCTCCCAGGCCAACAACATCACCACGGGGCGAATCTACCAGACGGTGATCAACAAGGAGCGCCGGGGCGATTACCTGGGCTCCACGGTGCAGGTGGTCCCCCACATCACCGACGAAATCAAGGCCAACATCCGGAAGCTCGCCGAGGGCCACGACGTGGTCATCACCGAGATCGGGGGAACGGTGGGTGACATCGAGAGCCTCCCCTTCCTGGAGGCCATCCGCCAGTTCCGTCAGGAGGTGGGGACCCGCAACGCCCTCTTCATGCACCTTACCCTGGTGCCGTACATCGCCGCCGCCGGGGAGCTCAAGACGAAACCCACCCAGCATTCGGTGCGGGAGCTCATGCAGATCGGGATCCAGCCCCAGGTGTTGATCTGTCGCTCCGAACACCCCCTGGACGATGAGATTCGCCGGAAGATCGCGCTCTTCACCAACACCGACCCGAGAGGGGTCATCGAGGCGCTGGACGTGGACTCCATCTACAAGGTGCCCCTGGAACTCCGCCGGCAGCGGTTGGACGACTTTGTCCTGGAGTACTTCGAGATCGACGCCCCGGAGCCGGATCTTGCGGGGTGGACCGAGATGGTCTCCGTGGTGAAGAACCCGCCGCGGGGGGAGGTGAGAATCGCGGTGGTGGGGAAGTACACCGACCTGGTGGACTCCTACAAGTCGGTGCAGGAGGCCCTCATCCATGGCGGGATCGCCAACCGGGTGGGGGTGGAGATCGACTGGATCCTCTCCGAGACCTTCGAACGGGAAGACCCCGCCGCCACCCTCGATGCCTACCATGGAGTCCTCATCCCCGGCGGCTTCGGCCCCCGGGGGGTGGAGGGGATGCTCCGCGCCATCCGATGGGCGCGGGAGGCACGGCGTCCCTTCTTCGGGATCTGCCTGGGACTCCAGTGCGCCGTCATCGAGACCGCCCGGAATCTGGCGGGGCTCACCGCAGCCGACTCCGTCGAGTTTTCGGAGGATGGGCCCGATCCGGTGATCTGCCTCATGGACTCCCAGCACCAGGTCATCGAGAAGGGGGGGACCATGCGCCTCGGGGCGTACCCGGCCCACCTGGTGGAAGGATCCCGGGCGCGCGCCATCTACGGGACCGAAGAGATCTCGGAGCGGCACCGGCACCGGTACGAGGTGAACAACCACTATCGGGAGCGCCTCGAGGAGGCCGGGCTCGTCTTCAGCGGCCTCTCCCCCGACGGGCTCCTGGTAGAGATGGCGGAGCGTCCCGACCACCCCTGGTTCGTGAGCTGCCAGTTCCACCCGGAGCTGAAGAGCCGCCCCACCCGCCCGCACCCCCTCTTCGCCTCCTTTATCGAGGCGGCGGCGCGGGAGGCGGGAGTGGAAGGGGCGGCTGCCTCCCCCGCTGCGGTGGGACGTTGAGGTCATGGGCCACTTCGACCGCTTCACCCTCATTGCCGGTCCCTGCCTTCTGGAGGGAGATGATCTGAACCTCCGGGTGGGGGAACATCTGGCCCGCCTCGCCCATCGGCATTCCCTCCCGATTCTCTTCAAGGCCTCCTTCGACAAGGCGAACCGCTCCCGGGTGGACGCCCCCCGAGGACCGGGGCTGGAGGAGGGACTCCGACGGCTGGATCGGGTGCGGGAGGTCACCGGGCTCCCCATCCTCACCGACATCCATGAACCGGGTCAGGTGGCGGTCGCCGCGCAGGTGGTGGATGTACTCCAGATCCCCGCCTTCCTCTGCCGCCAGACCGATCTGGTCATGGCGGCCGGCGCCGCCGGGCGGGGGGTGAATGTGAAGAAGGGGCAGTGGATGGCCCCCGAAGAGATGGCGGCGGTGGTGGAGAAGCTCCGGGAGGCGGGGGCATCCACCATCACCGTTACCGAGCGGGGGACCTTCTTCGGCTACGGGTCGCTGGTGGTGGACTTCCGGAGCTTCCACCGGATCAGGGAGAGCGCGGGGGTCCCGGTGGTCTTCGACGGGACCCACTCGGTACAGCGCCCCGGGAAGGCGGACGGAGCCTCGGGAGGGGATCCGGAGCACATCCCCGCGCTGGTGCAGGGGGCGGTGGCCGCCGGATGCGATCACCTCTTCCTGGAGACGCACCCGGACCCCCGGAGCGCCCCCTCCGACGGCTCCAACATGCTCCCTCTGGAGGTCCTCGACGCCCTCGTCGCCCGGGTCCTCCGGATTCGGGAAGCCATCGAGGAGGGAGGATGATTTCCCGGAGGAGGAGCCGGGAGGCCCCCGCAGACCCCCCGCCGGTCGGAGGGCGCATCGATCCCGAGCGGGCGAAGCGGATTCGTCTCGTGATCCTGGATGTGGACGGGGTCCTCACCGATGCGGGGGTCTATCTCGGAACCACGGCCTCGGGAGAGTCGATGGAGCTGAAGCGCTTCGACATCCAGGACGGACTCGGGATCGTCCTCCTGCGGGAGGCGGGGATCGAGGTGGCCCTCGTGTCGGGGCGGGTCTCGGAAGCCACCGCGCTCCGGGCGAGGGAGCTGGGGATCCGGGAGTGTCACCAGGATGCCGGTGCCCGGAAGCTCCCCATCGTAAAGAAGATCATGGAGCGGATGGGGATCGGGTGGGAGGCGGTGGCCATGGTGGGGGACGACCTCCCCGACCTCCCCCTCCTTCACCGGGCAGGACTCCCGGTGGCGGTGGGGAACGCCACCTCGGACGTTCGGAAGGTGGCCCACTGGACCACCCGCCGGGACGGCGGGCATGGCGCCGTCCGGGAATTTGCCCGGGTGCTCCTGGAGGCCCGGGGGGAGTGGGAGGCCCGGGTCAGGGAGTACTGCGACCGGCGAGGAGGGTTTGTCGATGGGTGAGGGCGCCGTGGACTCCCGAACCCTGGTGGAGGCGGGGCGGAAGGTGATCGCCGCCGAGGCCTCGGCGCTGGGTGAGCTGGCCACCCGGATGGACGACTCGTTCGCCCATGCCGTGGAGCTCCTCGCCGCCGCCCCGGGGCGGATCATCGTCACCGGGGTGGGGAAGAGCGGGGTCATTGCCCGGAAGATCGCCGCCACCCTCACCTCCACCGGAACCCCGGCCACCTTCCTCCACCCGGTGGACGGGCTTCATGGCGACATTGGGATCGTCTCGAAGGAGGATGTGGGGATCTTCCTCTCCAAGAGCGGAACCACCAGCGAGCTGTCCGGACTCCTCGAATACATGGTGAGGATGGGGCTCCCCGTCATCGCCGTCACGGGAGAAACCGACTCCCCGCTGGCGCGGGCGGCCACGGTGGTGCTGGACTGTTCCGTCCCCGCCGAGGCGTGCCCCCTCGATCTGGCCCCCACCGCCTCCACCACGGCGGCGCTCGCCATGGGAGACGCCCTCGCCATGGTGCTCCTGGAGCGAAAGGGGTTCCGGGCCGAGGACTTTGCTCGCTTCCACCCCGGCGGTGCGCTGGGGCGGCGCCTCACCCTCCGGGTGAAGGACGTCATGGTGGCCGACGACTACCCCCACCTCCCGGAAGGCGCCGGGATGCGGGAGTGCGTCGTTCTCCTGGCGCACAAGCGGGGAACGGTTCCCATCGTGGACGGCGACCATCGCCTTGCCGGGGTGGTCACCGCAGGAGATCTCACCCGGCTCATGGAGCACCGCCCCGATTTCCTGGAGGTGTCGGTGGCGGAGGTCATGACCCGGTCCCCAAAAACGGCCCGGAGGGATCAGCTTGCCGCCGCCGCTGTAAACGAGATGGAAGCATTCGGGATCATGGCCCTCCCGGTGGTGAATGGGGATGGGCGTCTCGAAGGGGTGGTTCACCTCCACGACATTCTCAGGGCAGGAGTGTGATGGCTATGCGGCTCGCGGTGTTGGGTACGGTTCTCGGAGGACTCCTCCTGGCGGCGTGTGGCGAACAAACTCCGCCCCCCACCCTTTCCGACGCCGGCCTCTTCCTGGATGCGGACGGGATCGTCATGGGGGGAGACCACCACTTCACCAAGGAGGGGGTTCGCACCGCCTTCCTCGTCTTCGACACGGCGTACCAGTGGCGGGACTCCACCAACATCTCCCTGAGGGGTGTGAACCTCACCGTGTACGAGGAAGGGCTCGGGACCGAGCGAGCGCGGGTTACCTCCCGGAGCGGGACGATGGATTCCCGGGGGGAGCGCCTCACCGCCCGGGGAGACGTGGTCCTCATCGTCCCCGCCGACAACCGGCGCATCACCACCCAGGAGCTCCACTACGACCCCCAGGCCGGGCGCATCTGGAGCGACTCGGCCTTCGTCATGGAACACGGAGGGCGGACCACCCGGGGGCGCGCCTTCCGAACCGACACCGACTTCGTCACCTTCACCATCGTGGGGACGGGGAGCTGACGCCGGTGAATCTCTTCTCCGAATTCCGGGTGACCCTCCGGTGGCCCCTCTCCACCCTCCTTCTCGTCGGAGGGATGGGTTTCGCAGCCCCGGCATGGGCTCAGCAGCTCGGCACCCGCTGCGACCTGGCCGACGGGTTCCGTCAGGTGCACTCCACCGAGTTCGTCCCCGGCGCACGCACCACCTGGATCGGGAATCCGACCCTCATCTGCCCTGACGGAGTGACGATTCGCGCCGACAGCGCGGTGATCTATCAGGAGTCGGGGCGGAACGAACTCATCGGGAGGGTGCGCTTCATCGAGGTGGATCGGACCATGACCTCGGATCTGGCAGACTACTACGAGCGTGACGGGCGCCTCTTCGCCCGCGGGAACGTGCGGTACGTGGACCGGATTCGTGAGATGGAGGTGGAGGGGGACACCCTCATCCTCCTCGAGGCGGGACCTCAGCGGGCGGAAGACGAGGTAAACGTATACGGGGGACGCCCATCCACTCTCCTCCCGGGACCTGAGCGGGAGCCCGGAGTTCCGTCGGAGCCCTACCGGATCACCGGCGATCGCCTCCAGTTTCTGGGAGAGCGGTTCTTCTGGGCCTTCGGAGATGTGGAGCTGGACCGGGACGACCTCCGGGCAGAAGCCGATACCTTCGCCTTCAACCGGGATCGGGAGGAGCTCTCCCTCATGGGCTCCGCCTGGCTGGAACAGGGCTCGACCCGGGCCGAGGGGGGGGTCGTGAACATCCAGCTCGAAGACGGGCGCACCCGGGAGGTGCGTGTACGCCGGAACGCCCGGGTCATGGAAGATCAACTCCTCCTCTCCGGATCCGACATCCTCATCGTCCTGAACGAAGAGGAGGAGCCCATCTCCATCACCGCCGCCTCCGACGGCGCGGAGGGGGGCGAGGGAGAGGAGAGGGAGCGGGCTCGTGCCGAGACGGACGAGATCATCATCACCTCGGATCGAATCGAGATCTCCCTCCCCGACGGGATCCTCGAGCAGCTCGTGGCCATGGGGAATGCCGTGGGAGAGACCCTCGATCGCACCGGTGCCCCACCCCTGGACTCGGCCCGTGCCGAGGGAATTCCCACCCGGGATGAGATCCGTGGGAGCGAGGTGGTGGCTTACTTCGAGGTGATCCCCGAAGACGAACTCCCTCCCCGGGAACCCGATGAGGAGGAAGAGCGGGGGAGGAGGTATCGCATCCTGGGGCTGGACGCCACCGGGAGCGCATCCACCCTCTATCGGACTCCCCCCGACGACTGGTCGGAAGCGGAGGATGGCCCGGCGCCGGTGGACCTCTGGACCATCAGTTACACGATGGCCGATCGAATCTCCATCCAGATGGAACGGGGGGAGGTGACCGAAATCCTCGCCGAGGGGAATGTGCGCGGAGTTCAGCTCGAACCCGAGTCGCGGGAGCGTCCGGAGCGGAGAGAGGGAGTCGAAACGGCTCCGCCGGAGTCGACCGGGGGTACACCTCCCCCGGGGGGCACCCCATGAACGAACCTTTCAGCGAAGGACCGGAGATGGATGACGCCATGAGGGGAGAGAGCGGAGGGGAGGACGGGGCGGTCGCCGTCACCGAGGATCCCGGTTCCGCCGCCTTCACCCGCGTGGAAGGGTCGAGCCGCTTCCGTGGGGAAGATCTCACGAAGATCTACTCACGGCGACGGGTGGTGGACGGCGCCTCGGTGGAGGTGAACCAGGGAGAGATCGTAGGACTTCTGGGCCCCAACGGGGCGGGGAAGACGACCTCCTTCTACATGATGGTGGGGCTCATCGCCCCGGACGGGGGGAAGGTCTTCCTGGACGGAAAGGAGATCACCCGGGTCCCCATGTACAAGCGTGCCCGCATGGGGGTGGGGTACCTGGCGCAGGAACCCTCCATCTTCCGGAAGCTCACCGTGGAGGAGAACGTCCTCGCCATCCTCGAGACGTTGAAGCTCCCGAAGAAGGAGACGAAGGCCCGGCTGGAGGCGCTTCTGAACGAACTCTCCATCGCCCACCTCCGGAAGAGCAAGGCGTACGCCCTTTCGGGGGGTGAGCGGCGCCGTCTCGAGATCACACGGGCCCTCGTCCAGTCTCCCAAATTTATGCTTCTGGACGAACCCTTCGCCGGAATCGACCCCATCGCGGTCAACGACATCCAGCACATCGTCGGTGAGCTGAAGAAGCGGAACATCGGGGTCATCATCTCCGATCACAATGTGGAGCAGACCCTCGACATCGTGGATCGCGCCTACATCATGTACGAGGGGAAGATCCGGGTGACCGGCTCCGTCTCGGAGCTGGTGTGGAACGACGAAGTGGCCGAGATCTACCTCGGCCCCACCCTCACCGCCCGGATGCGTCAGCGCTACGAACGCCCCAGGACGGAGGCAGTGGTCCGGGCTCCCCTGGAGGGGCCCGCCGCCGGAGAGGGAGGACTGTCGGGGTGACCGTCCACTCATGAGCGGATTCGGGAACCGCCTCTTCCAGGGGACCGAGCTCCGACAGGAGATGAAGATCAACCCTCGCCTCTATCAGGCGATGGAGTTGCTCTACATGCCCCTCCTGGACCTTCAGCAGCACCTGAAGGCCGAGCTCGCCGAGAACCCCTTCCTGGAGCTCACCGAGCCCGATGTGGAACAGGAGGTCCCCCTCTCCGAGGAACCCTCGGCCAAGGGAGAGGACGAAATCGACTGGGAGGAGATTCTCCTGGACGGGTTCGACTCGGGCGGGCGCCGCCCCCAGCAGGAGGTCTATGAGTACAGGGAGCGCGCCGCCGTGGAGGTGGACGATCTTTCGGATCACCTCATGGAACAGCTCCACCACCTCTCCATCCCCGAGCGAGCCATCCGTCTGGGGGAGGAGATCATCGGGAACCTGAACGAGGGTGGGCTCCTGACCTGCCCTCTCGACGATGTGGTGACCGGGGTCAACGCCTGGTTGGTGGAGGTGCGGAAGGTAGCGGAAGAGAATGCCCGCGCGGTGGAGGACGAGGAGGAGCGGGCCGAGGCCGTCGCGGAGGTGGAGGCGCTCTTCCGGCCCTACACCGTGGAAGAGGCCGAGATCATGCTGTCGGTCATCCAGGAGATGGATCCGCCGGGGGTGGGGGCCCGGGACATTCGAGAGTGCCTCCTCCTTCAGCTCCGGCGCCTCGGGGAAGAGGACTCCCTTGCGTACCGGATGGTGGACGAGCACTTCGACGCGGTCCTGAACCACCGATGGGCCGATATCGGGAGAGCCCTCGGGGTGACGCCCCGCACCGCGCAGGAAGCCGCGGACCAACTCGGTCGCCTGGACCCCAAGCCGGGGCTCCGTCATACTCCTGGAGATGATCGCTTCATCATCCCCGACCTCATCGTGGAGAAGATCGGCGACGAGTATCAGGTCTTCCTGAACGACACGAGCCTCCCCCGCCTCCGTATCTCCCGCGCGTACCGGGAGGTGGCGCGGGACCGGAACCAGTTCAAGGGGGAGAACCGCGACTTCATCTCGAGCAAGCTCAACTCGGCCAACTGGATGATCCAGGCCATCGAGCAGCGCCGTCAGACCATGATGAAGGTCATGAACTTCATCGTGGACCGGCAGCGGGAGTTCTTCGAGCGTGGGATCCAGTACCTCCGCCCCCTCACCCTCCGGGAGGTGGCGGACCACATCGAGATGCACGAGTCCACCGTCTCCCGGGTGACCAACGAGAAGTTCGTCCAGACTCCGCGGGGGGTGTACCCCCTCAAGTTCTTCTTCTCCTCGGGGCTCTCCACCGCCTCCGGAGAGGACATCTCCGCCCGGGGAGTTCGAGACAAGATCCGAAACCTGGTGAGCCAGGAAGATCCGAAGAAGCCCCTCACCGACCAGAAGCTCGTTCAGCTCCTGGAGTCGGATGGGATCCGGATCGCCCGGCGTACCGTGGCCAAATACCGCGATCAGCTCGGCGTCCTCCCGGCACGGATGCGAAAGCGTGTCTGATCGCGCCGACTTCGCCGTGGTGATCCCCGCCTTCAACGAAGCGCCGGTGATCCCCGATCTCATGCGGGAGCTCCGTGACGCCTTCGAGCGACACGGCCTCTCCGGTGAGGTGATCCTCGTGGATGACGGTTCCACCGACGGGACCGCCGAACTGGCCAGGAGGGAGGGGGAGGGGTGGGATCGACTCCAGGTCCTGGAGCACCGGGTGAACCGGGGGAAGACGGAGGCTATCCTCACCGGGGCCCGGGCCACCGAACGGAGCGTCCTCCTCGTCTTCGACGCGGACCTTCAGCACTCCCCTGACGAAATCCCGCGCTTCCTGGAAAAGCTCGCCTCCGGCTCCGATGTGGTGTGCGGACGGAAGATCGGGGCGTACGACAAGCGGGTGGTCTCCTCCATCTACAACCGGCTCTCCCGCCTCGTCTTCCGGGTCCCGGTCTCGGATCTGAACTCCATCAAGGCCTTCCGTCGCGAGATCCTGGACGGGATCACCCTCCGCCACGACTGGCACCGCTTCTTCGTGGTGCTGGCCCACGCGCGGGGGTACCGCATCTCCGAGATCGATGTGGAACTCCACCCCCGCCGAGGCGGGGTCTCCAAGTATTCGGGGAGCTGGCGCGTGGTGGTGGGGGTCATGGATCTTCTCACCGTCTGGTTCCTCCTCCTCTTCTCCCGGAAACCCCTCCTCCTCTTCGGGACGGTGGGCGTCTTCCTCATCCTCGCGGGACTGGCGGTGGGCGGGGTGGCGATCTACCTCCGGATCTTCCACGACTTCGGCTTCCGCCCCCTCCTCACCCTCGTCCTCCTCCTGGAGACGGTGGGGGTTACCCTCTTCGGCTTCGGGCTCCTGGCCGAGATGGTGGCGCAGCTCCGGGAAGAGGTGGAGGCGCTCCGGCGGGGGCGGAAGGGGTGACCTCGGTCACGGAAGGGGAGTGGGGGAGGGAGGGCGAAACCCCATCCTCCCGAGTGGACGTGCTGGTGGGGACCCGCCCGGAAGCCATCAAGATGGCCCCGGTGGCGGAGGCGCTCCGCACCCGGCACCCTCACCTTGCCACCCGCGTGGTCCTCACCGGCCAGCACTCCGAACTGGTCGATGAGGCGCTCCACGCCTTCGGGGTGGTTCCGGAGGTGGCGCTCGGAATCATGCGGGAGGGGCAGACGGTGTCCCAGGTGGGGGAGCGATGTCTCGCGGCCCTCGCTCCCCTCCTGGAGGATGGACCTCCGGGGATCCTCCTCGTCCAAGGCGATACGGCCTCCGCCTTCTTTGGCGCCCTCGCCGCCTTCCTCCACAAGGTTCCCGTCGGACATGTGGAGGCGGGGCTCCGGAGCGGCGATCTCCACCACCCCTTCCCGGAAGAGGGGTTCCGGCGCCTTGCCGGCGTCCTTGCGGAGCTCCACTTCGCCCCCACCGCCCTGGCGCGCGCAAACCTCCTCGGCGAGGGGGTCCCCGCCCACAGGATCCACCTCACCGGGAACACGGTGGTGGACGCCCTGCACCGGATCCTGGCCGACGCCCCGGATCGAGGGGAAGGGGAGTGGTGGGACGGGGTGGGAGCGCGCATCCTCCTCACCGCCCACCGCAGGGAGTCGTTCGGTGCCCCCCTGGAGCGGGTTTTCGGGGCGGTTCGCGACCTTCTGGAGCGCCACCCTCACGCCCGGGTCCTCTACCCGGTGCACCCGAACCCCAATGTCAGGGAACCGGCTCACCGCATCCTGGGCGATCACCCGCGAATCGAGCTGACGGCGCCCCTTCCGTACGGGGTGCTGGCGCAGGCGTTGGCTCGCGCCGATCTCATCCTCACCGACTCGGGGGGGATTCAGGAAGAAGCCCCCACCTTCGGGACCCCGGTTCTCGTCCTTCGGGAGGTGACGGAGCGTCCGGAGGGGGTGGAGGCGGGGGTGGCGTGGCTGGTGGGAACCGATCCGAAGGAAATCGGGGAGCGCGCCGACGCCCTTCTGGCGGAGGGAGAGGGAGCCCGCGAGGGTCGGAAGGGGCGGAACCCGTATGGAGATGGGCGCGCCGGGGAGCGGATCGCCGACCAGGTGGCCGCCTTTCTGGCAGAGAGGGGAGGGGGGGCCAGGTGAAGATCCTCCTCCACTGCGTCTACTACCCTCCGGAGGTGGGGGGGCTGGAGAGCCATGTCCGGGAGCTGGCCCGAGGGCTGGTGGGGAAGGGGCACGAGGTCCGGGTGGTCACCTCCCGCTCCCTCCCCGATACCCCGCGGGAAGGGGTGGAGGATGGGGTCCTGGTCCGGAGAAGCTGGTTCCCGGGGAAACACCCCGCCGGGTGGATGGCCCACGCCCTCGGCTCCACCCCGGTGACGGTGGCGTGGGGAGGGTGGGCCGAGGTGATCCACGCACAGGCCTTTCCCTCGGTGGTCCCTGGCGCCCTCGCGGCCCGCCGCCACGGGCGCCCTCTGGTGGCCACCTTCCACACCTCCCACTTCCTCGTCCGCGCGGAAAAGCCCCACTGGCGCCCCATCCTCCGGCGGCTCGTTCGCCGTCCGAACTACGCCCTCGCCGCCTCGGAGGAGATCGCCCAGGTGGCGGAGGGGCTGGCCCCGGGCACCCGCGTGGAAGCCCTCACCAACGGGGTGGATACCGAGCGCTTCCGTCCGGTCCCCCCGGAGCTTTCCCCGGAGGATGGGGTCCGGCGCATCATCGTCCCCCGACGCCTCTTCCCGAAGAATGGGGTGGAGTACCTCGTCCGGGCGCTCCCCCGCATCGTTGAGGAGGTCCCCGGAGTGGAGGCGCTCTTCGTGGGCGACGGTCCGGAACGGGGGCGCCTGGAGGCGCTGGCGAGAGAGTTGGGGGTGACGGCGCACACCCGCTTCCTCGGTGCCGCCCCCCATGAACGGATGCCTGCGCTCCTCGCCTCGGCGGAGGTGGCCGTCTTCCCCTCACTCATGGAGGCGACCTCGGTGGCGGCGCTGGAGGCCATGGCGTGCGGACTGCCGGTGGCGGCCACCCGGGTGGGGGGGCTCCCCCAGATCGTGGACGAGGAGGTGGGGACGCTGGTGAACCCCGCCGACCCGGACTCCATGGCAGAGGGGGTGGTCCGCCTCCTCACCGCGAGCGACCTTCCGAAACGGGGAGCCCGTGCCCGCGAGAGGGTCGTGGCCCGGTGGAGCAACGATCGGCTCGTGACGAGGCATCTGGAGATCTACGAGGCGCTCCTCAGAGGGGAACTCCCTGCTCTTCCTCACCCCTCCCACCCCTGAGGTCATGTCCCGACGCTCCCGCAGCCGATCCCGCCCCACCGCCGCCCCTCCGGGGACCTCCCCGACGGGGTCCCCCGATGAACACCCCCTGGACCGGATCCCCCGCTGGGTCCCCCCGGTGGTCTTCGCGGTCGCGACGCTCCTCCTCTTCCGGGAATTCGTCTTCTCGGACGAGATGCTCGTCGGGACGGACACGTTGGCGCTGGGATACATGGCTCGGGCCTTCTTCGCCGACGCCCTCTCGGCGGGGAGCTTCCCCCTCTGGAACCCGGTGATCCTGGGGGGGACCCCCTTCCTGGAATCGCTGGCGGGGGGGGACTCCCTGTACCCTCCCTCGCTCCTCCTTCTCCTGGTCATGGAGACGTACCGCTCCCTGGGGTGGAAGCTGGTCCTCCACGTCTTCCTGGCCGGGCTCTTCATGTACGGGTGGCTCCGGGCGCTGGGAATCTCCCGAGGGGGCTCCATGGTGGGGGGGCTGGGCTTCCTCCTCGCGCCCTACATGGTGACCCTCGTCTTCCCGGGGCACGACGGGAAGCTCTTCGTGACCGCCCTCACCCCCCTCGTCTTCTGGATGACGGAGCTGAGCCTCCGCCGTCCCTCCCCCCTCCTCCCCCTGGCGGGACTGGGGGGGGCGGTGGCCCTCGTCATCCTCACCACCCACTTCCAGATGGCGTACTTCCTCTTCGGAGGGGTGGGAGCCTACGCCCTGTTCCGGACGGTGGAACGGGCCCGGGAGGGAGGAGGGTGGCCGCCCCCTCTCCGTCGCTTTGGGCTCTTCCTCCTCTTTTCGGTGATCGGCGCCGGCGCCGCGGGGGTGCAGCTTCTCCCCGCCTTCGACTACGTCACCTCCGATTCCCGGCGCGCCGCCACTACGGTGGAGGCCGACGCCGCCGAGGCGCGGGCCTACTCCTCCTCCTGGTCCCTCCACCCGGAAGAGATTGCCTCCCTGGCGGTCCCCGAATTTGTGGGGAGTTCGGTAGGCGGGGCAGAGTGGACCTCCGAAACGTACTGGGGGCGAAACCCGTTCAAGCTCAACCATGAGTACCTGGGAATCGTCCTCCTCCTCCTGGGGGCCATCTCGTTTCTCGGTGCGCCCGGACGCGGCACACGGTGGTTCCTCACCGGGATGGGCGCGGTGGTCCTCCTCTTCACCCTGGGGGCCCACACCCCCGTCTGGAGAATCTTCTACGAGGTGGTCCCCGGGATCTCGCTCTTCCGGGCGCCGTCCATGGCCATCTTCCTCCCTGGGTTCGCGCTGGCCACCCTCGCCGCCTTCGGAGTGGACCGAGGGGTCCGGATGGCCCGTTCCGAGGAGGAACGAACCCGCCTCCATCGCCTCCTCCTCGGGGGGATGGGGGTTCTGGCGCTGGGGTGGCTCCTCGCCATGAGCGGAGTCCTCTGGTCCCTCTGGTTCGGGGTCTTCGACCCGGGGCTCACCGAGGCCAAGGCGGACGCCTTCCGAAGGGCCGGCCCCTTCATCACACGTGGATTCTTCCTGGCCCTCCTCCTGGCGGGCGCTCTCGCTGCGACGTGGTGGGGGTACGCCCGCTCGGCGCTCCCCGCCGGGGCGCTCGTGGCGCTCCTGGGGCTCCTCGTGGCGGTGGACCAGATCCGGGTGAACGATCCCTTCCTCGGCACCATGGACTACTTCCAGTGGTCACAACCGGACGGGAACGTCCGCTTCCTCCTGGAGCGGCAACGGGAGGAGCTCCCCTTCCGGGTCTTCTCCATGATGGACAACCAGGGGCAGGACGTGACCCCGGGGATGCACGGACTGGAACTCGCCGGGGGGCACCACCCCAACGACCTACTGCGGTACCGGGAGGTCATCGGGATGGAGGGGAGTGGGGTCCCCATGAATCTGGCCACCTTCAACCCCAACGTTCTCCGGATCCTGAACGTCCGCTACATCCTCTGGCCCGTCTCCACACTGAGTGAGATCGAAGGTGCTATTCCATTGCAGGAACTCACCTTCGCCGATGGTCGAGTGTACTCCGCCATCTACCGCTACCCCGACCTCCCCAGAGCGCGGGTGGTGGGGAGCGCGCAGGTGGTGAGCGAGGTGGAGTCCCTGGAACTCGTCCTGGATCCGGAACGCTTCGACCCCGCCACCGAGACGGTCCTGGTGGAGGCGCCGCCCATCCCTCCCGGCGGACGGGAGGTGCGAGGGCAGGCCCGCTGGCTCGAGCGGACGCCAAACCGCCTCCGGCTCTCGGTAGAAAGCACCGGCCCCGCGATCCTCGTCCTCTCCGAAAACTGGTCCCCTGGTTGGAGCGCCAGGGTGGACGGAGTGGAGACCCCGGTCCTTCGCGCCGACCACACCTTACGAGGGGTGGCCCTCCCCGGTGGGACCCATGAGGTGGAGCTCACCTTCCGGGGGCCTCGGCTCCGGGCGGGGCTGACCCTCACCCTCCTCTCCAGCCTCCTCCTCCTGGGGACGGCGGTGGGAGGGGTTCTCCGCGACAGGACGGGGCGTGAGCGAGCCGACTCCACGGGGTAACACTCCTCTCCACACGGCGCTCCGGTGGACCCTCCGCCTCCTCCTCACCGGAGGGGTGACCTGGTTCGTCCTGAGCCGGGTGGGGGTCTCCGTGGCGGAGGTGGAGGCGGGCGCCGCCTTCCTGGGGACACCCCGCTGGGGACTTCTCACCCTCTCCTCCCTCCTCCTTCTGGCGGGCCTCCTCTTCTCGGCCCGCCTCTGGGGGCGGATGGTGCGGGAGCTGGGCGGGGAGGACCCAGGGTTTTTCCCGGCTGCGCGCATCGTTTTTTCGGCAAATCTCGGCCGCTACCTCCCGGGGAAGGTCTGGCAGGTGGCGGGATTCGCCCTCCTGGCCCGCCGGGCGGCCATCCCCATGGCCATCGGGACCGCGGCCGCCCTCCTCATCCAGGGATTCCTCCTCCTGGCCGCCGCCGTGGCGGGGGCACCGGCACTGGCCACCCTCCTGGGCGGCTTTGGTGAGACGACGCCGGCAGGCACCCTCCTCGGCCCCGTCGGTGCCCTTCTCGTTCTGGCTCTCCTCCTCACCGCACGCCCGGTTCTCTCCCACCTCCTCTCCTTCGGGTTTCGGATCACCCGAGTCCCCCGGGAGTCGGCCCCCACCCTTCGGAAGGGGTTCGGCCTTCGATGGCTATCTCTCCACCTTCTCATCTGGATGGGTCACGGGCTTGCCTTCGCCCTCTTCGTGGCGGGGCTGGGGCTCCCGGTGACGTCGGCAGCGGTAGTCCCGGCCTTCGCCGGTGCCTATCTTCTCGGGTATCTGGCCCTCTTCGCCCCTGCGGGAATCGGGGTCCGGGAGGGGTTCCTCATCGCCTTCCTCCGCCCAGAGCTGGGCGCTGCCGCGGTCTCGGTGGCCCTCCTGGCGCGGATCTGGATGACGGTGGTGGAGTTGGTTCCCGCAGGTGCCCTCGCCCTCTGGGAGGTGTACAGGGTCCCCTCCACGGGTGGAGAGGATGAACCAGGCGTGGGAGTTCGGAGTGGAAGGAACTCACGGGAACGGGGAGGGGAAGGGGCGTGACTGAAGAAGCACCACGGTATGGGGAGGATGGAGTCCCACCGGAGGGGGCCACCGTCGTGGTCATCCCCACCTACAACGAACGGGAGAATCTCCCACGAATCGTCACGCAGGTCCTGGAGCAGGGCCCCCAATTCCACATCCTGGTGGTGGACGACAACTCTCCCGACGGGACCGGAGAGGTGGCGGATGCGCTGGCTCGAACCCACCCGGGGCGGGTCCAGGTCCTGCATCGGGAGGGGAAGGAGGGACTCGGGAAGGCGTACGTGGCCGGATTCCGCCGAGCGCTGGAGGATGGGTACGCCCGCATCTGCGAGATGGATGCCGATCTATCCCACCCTCCGGAACGGCTTCCAGCCATGATGGAGGCCGCCCACACCCACGATTTTGTCATCGGGTCCCGGTACGTCGGGGGGCGAGTGACCGTGGTCAACTGGCCCATGACCCGGCTTCTCATCTCCTACTTCGGCTCCTTCTACGCCCGTACCGTGACCGGGCTCCCGGTGTCCGATGCCACCGGAGGGTTCAATCTCTTCAACCGGCGGGTGCTCGAGTCCCTCGACCTGGACCGGATCGAATCCAACGGGTACACCTTCCAGATCGAACTCAAGTTCCGGGCGTGGCGGAAGGGATTCCGCTTCACCGAACTCCCCATCGTCTTCACCGAGCGGGACCAGGGGGAGTCCAAGATGTCCAAGCGAATCGTGGTGGAGGCGGTGTGGAAGGTCTGGAAGCTCCGCTTCCTTCAACTCACCGGACGCCTCTGACCTCCGCCCACGGGCCCCGCCCTTCGTCCGTCTCCCCTTCTCCCTTCGGCGCCCCCTGACCCCATGGCCCTCGTCCACTTCCTCTACCGCTGCCCCTTCTGCGGACATGACCCCCTTGAGGGGGAGGGCGGCGCAGTGGCGCTCTGTTCGGGGTGTGGGCGGCGGTATGAGCAGGGAGAGCACCCGGGGCGGATCCGGGTTACCGCCGGGGAAGGGGAGGTGGCGGAGATCCTGGGGTTTGATCTCTCCCGGAAGCTCTCCGAGCTGGGAGGACCCATCCCCCGTGCTGAACGTCCCGATGGGCGGTGGGTGTACGGAGCGCCGGTGGAGGCGTCCTTCAGCACTCGGGAGACGCCGGTGCGATGGCAATCCCGGGTCATGGGGTTCTTCGAGCGGCTGAGGGGAGGAGTGCCCGGCGAACTCCGCCTGGACGGGGACCGGATCCACTTCCTCCCTGGAGAAGGAGAGGGGAGCATGCGGGGAGACACACGGGAGTGGCCCCTTCTGGACCTCCGCTCCCTGCAGGCGGTCTCCTCTGCGCTTCAACTCACCGGACGAGAGGGGGAGCTCGCTCACTTCCGCTTCCGGGGCGACTCCCCCCGACGGTGGGAAGATCTCCTCCGCGCCGCCATCCAACGGGAATGGCGCGCCGCCGGAAGGGGAGAAGTGGTGGAATTCCAACCGAGAATCCGGGCGGTGCCATGACCCTTCTCTACCGCATCATTCGCCCTCTCGCCAGGCTCGTCCTCTCCTGGTACTCCCACCTCACCGTCTCCGGGGTGGAGAACATCCCCTCCGAGGGGCCCTTCATCCTCCTCCCCAACCATCAGAGCCTGCTGGATCCCTTCCTCGTCCAGGGGGTGTGCCCCCGCGGGATCCACAGCATGACGAAAAGCACCCAGTTCGCCTCGTTCCCCATGCGGGTGATCCTCCTCCGGATCCTGGGGTTCCCCGTGCGCCGCTACCGCATCGACCCCCAGTCCGTCCGGGTCCTCCTCCGCCTCCTGGATGAGGGGCGGGGGGTGTGCGTCTACCCCGAGGGGGAGCGCTCCTGGGATGGCGCCCTCCAACCCTTCCGGAGAGGGACACTCCGGGTCCTCCTCCGGGCCGGGGCCCCCGTCATCCCGGTAGGGATCGAGGGAGGATGGGATGTCTGGCCCCGCTGGAGCCGCCGCCCTCGCCCCGGGAGAGCGGTGCACCTCCGCTTCGGGGCCCCCATTACCCCGGAGCCCATCCGGTCCCGGAAAGAGCGGGAACGCCGCCTCCCCGAGTTCGAACGGGAGTTGAGGGAGCGGCTTCTGGAGCTTTCGGGAGAGGCGCGACTCCGCTCCGAGGGGACGATCCTGGTCCGCTCTCATGAAGGCGAGGTCGGCGAGGAGGTGCCGGCGAATCCTGCCCGGAACTGGAACGGGAACTCATGAATGGGGTCGGAAAGGAATATTATGATCATAGTGGGTATTTTCAGGAGGGCGGGGAACACCTCCTGGACCCGAACAGCTCTTTTCACCGCTACCGGATCCGGATGGTCCTCTCCCTTCTCTCAGCGCCCCTCGCCGGCCGCCGGGTGGTGGATCTGGGGTGCGGGTGGGGGACGCTCTCCTTCGCTCTGGCCCGGGAAGGAGCGCGAGCGGTGGTCGGGGTGGACTTCGCCGCCCCCAGCATGAAGCTCTGTGAGGAGCGCCTCGAGCGGGAACCGGTGGAGGGACTTCGCTTCCTCCAGGCGGACGCCCGGGACACCGGGCTCCCCGGGGGGGAGTGGGACCTCGTGGTTGCCGCGGATCTGGTGGAACACCTGTACCCGCACGATACCGTCGGGGTGTATCGGGAGGCGTACCGGCTCCTGGCTCCCGGAGGGGAGTTCATCATCTGGACCCCGAACCCCGGGCATATCCTGGAAGCGTTCCGCCGGTGGGGAGTCCTTCGGGAAGATCCCACCCATGTGGACTACAAGACGCTTCCACGAACGGTGCGGGAGGTAGAGACTGCGGGGTTTCGGGTGGAGTGGGCGGGATACCGCCCCTCACACCTTCCTGGACTGCGGATCGTGGAGCGCCTCTTCCAGCGGTGGATCCCGGTTCTCCGACGTCGAGTGGCGGTGCGGGCGAGGAAACCGCGGGTTGAGGCGGGGGGATGAGGGAACATGAACGGACCCTCGAAGGGGATCGCACCCATCTCTCCAACTTTACATAATGTATCTTATGCGCAACTACGGTCGGGAGGCGGTGCGGTTCCTCCGCTGTGCGGCGAGTGTGCGACCGCTACATCTCCCCGCGGGTGAGCTCGGCGAGGCGCATCTCGTAGTATCCTCGCTGTGGATCACCCTCCTCCAGGTCCTCTACCAGGCGCCGGTAGCTCTCGGCGGCGCCCGCGGTGTCTCCTTCGGCGAGGCGGGCGCGGGCCAACCCCTCACCGGCCTCCATCCGCTGGAAGGAGACCCGTGCGGCCCCGAGGAGCGCGTCGTAGACCCTGACGGCGGAACTCCAGTCTCCGGCCTGCTCGTACGCCACTGCCAGGAGGAAGGAGGCCTGCACCTGGAGCGGAGTCCGGTACGCAGGAGCCACCTCTTCCAGCACCCGGATCGCCTCCGCGGTGTTTCCGGACTCCAGTTCGATCTGCGCCAGAGTGATCCGGGCTTCCACCACGAAGGGGGTGCCCCGGAAGCGGTCGATGAAGGTCGTGAGCTGTGCCCGGGCCTCACCTCGATCGCCGAAGGCCACCGTCTGCTGAATGGCTTCCAGTTCTG
>JBJHBD010000011.1:0-40624 GCA_050485305.1 Gemmatimonadota bacterium | reverse complement strand
GGGATGGGGGATGGGATGACCTGGTGGCCGCCAACCTTCACTCCCGTATCGCCTCCCGCATCCTGGTGGAGCTGGGAGTGTTTGGAGCCCGCGCGCTGGGAGAGCTGGAGCGAAAGGCCGCGCAGTTGGAGTGGGATCGCCGGCTCCCCCCGGGGCCGGTGGAACTCCGGGTCTCCTGTTCCCGGTCCCGCCTCTACCACGAGGGGGCGGTGGCTGAGCGGATCCGGAATGCCATGGGGCGCCCGGCTCCGGGCACCGACGGAGGGAGCGTCGAGTCCGCGTCTCTGGTGGTGGTGCGGGTCCATCGGGATCGGGTGACCCTTCGCCTGGATAGTTCAGGAGAACACCTTCACCGGAGGGGGTACCGCCGGATGGTGGGAGAGGCCCCCATCCGGGAGACCCTCGCCGCCGCCGCCCTTCTCGCCGCCGGATGGCACCCCTCTGCATCCCTCCTCGATCCCATGATGGGGTCGGGAACGCTCCTCATCGAGGCCGCCCTCATGGCCCGTCGGATCCCCCCGGGGATGGCGCACCCGGAGCTGGAGCCCCGGGGGTGGGCATTCCAACGGTGGCCGGGGTGGAGGGCGGAGGGGCTGGCGACGGCCCTGGAGCGAGCGCGAGCCGACGTTCTCCCGGAAACCCCAGCCCCCATCTTCGGATCGGATCGAGACGACGCCATGGTGGAATCGGCGCGGGAGAACGGCGTCCGGGCCGGGGTGGAGGGTGATCTCATACTCTCCTGTGCATCTCTCAGCCAGGCGCCCCGCCCCACCACTCCGGGTTGGATCATCACCAACCCCCCGTACGGAGCCCGCCTGGGGAGTCGCCGTGCGCTCCGCCCCCTCTACAGGGCCCTCGGCGAGCTGGCGGCGTGTGCGAACCCACCCCTTCGTCTGGCCTTTCTCACCTCGGATCCGGTGCTGGCGGGAGCAACGCGATTGCATCCGGAACCCATCCTCCAGGTGAAACACGGGGGACTTCCCGTCACCCTCTACCGTGCGCAGCCGCCCCACACCCCGCCGACCGGCCGGTAGCCCACGCCCAGGCGAAGTTGTAGCCGCCGATGGGGCCAAAGGCGTCGAGAAGCTCCCCGCAGAGAAAGAGCCCCGGGTGAAGTCGGCTCTCCAGGGTGCGGGGGTCCACCTCCGAGAGCGTCACCCCGCCCCCCGTAACCTCGGCCTTCCGGTACCCCTCGTCTCCCGTCCAGGGGAGGGGGTAGGCTCCCAGAAGCGCGGCCAGCCGGAGGCGGGCGTCCCGGCGGAGGCGAGCCGGAGAGGTGCCCGGGTCCACTCCCCCCTCTTCCAGAAGGCGCTCGGCCAGCCGTGAGGGGAGGGTGCGACGGAGGATCCCCCCCACCGTTCCGCCGGTTTCCCCGCGAAGCGCCTCATCCCACTCCGCCTGGTCCTGATGGCTCCAGCGGACTTCGAGCCGTTTCCCCTCCCCTCGCATTCTGGCCAGTACCGCGTGGTGCGAGAGGTCCAGGACGGTGGGGCCGCTGTACCCCCGATGGGTGAAGAGGAAGCCGCCGCGCGCCTCTCCCCGCTTCCGCTCCCCTGGCGCCACCAACGTCACTTCGAGGGAAACCCCGGCCAGCTCGGCATGTACGGGTGGGTCCGCCAGAAGAGGGGTGAGAGCCGGATACACCGGGGTCAGGGTATGCCCCAGCTTCTCCAGGAGCCGAAGCCCGGTGCCGTCGCTCCCGGTGGCGGGGACGGAGAGCCCACCGGACGCCACGATGACGCCACGCGCCCGAATCCGCTCCCCGCCGGCGAGTCCCACCACCCACCCTCCCGGACTCTCAGGGTCCGGCTCAAGCGCCTCCACCGAACCTTCAAATTGAAATCGCGCTCCCACCTCCATGGCACGGGAGACGAGGGCGTCCCGTACGTCGCGGGCTCGATCCGATATGGGGAAGAGCTTCCCGGTCTCGGGTTCCAGCTTGAGGGGAATTCCCAGCTCCATTTCGAAGAACTGCCGCTGTTCCTGGAGAGGCCATGCCAGGAGGAGCTTCTTCAGCGAATTGGGTGAGGAACCGGTAACGTAGTCTCGCGGGTCCAGCCGGGAGGGGAGGACGTTGCACCGCCCGCCGCCCGAGATGAGGATCTTCCGGCCCCCATCCCGGCTCCGCTCCACCACGAGGATGGGACCTCCCCCCTGAGAGCCCGCCGCGATGGCGGCCATGAGACCGGCGGCGCCGGCTCCCACCACGACGAGGGGGAGAGGAAGCTTGGACATGAAGGGAGGGACGAAGATGGAAGGACCGGTGCAACCAAAGCCCTCAGTCTCGTCGCTCCTCCCGGATCAGGGAAGAGAGCCGGCCTGTCGAACGGTGATGTCGGCGCCCCGGTGCCGGGCCAGCGCAGCCAGGGCACTCACCTCGCCCCGTCGAGCCATGTCGGTGGCGTGGGCCAGGATCCGGGCAGCCTCCTGCGGGGAGTGGAACCCGGTGGAGTTCTCGGCGTCCACGAAATCCCATCGAAGCTGGGAGCGACGGTGGTACCGCCGTGCCTCCTCCAGGTCGGCATCGGATACACCTGCCTCCATGGCGGTGACGATGGCGTCCATGAGGTCGGAGAGGGCCCGCTCCGTCACCCCCTGGAGCTCGGCCGTCCGGGATTGAATCTGCACGACCCGGCGTTCCAGCTCCCCTTCCGACATGGCGTGGCAGGTCTGGCAGGCGTTGTTGATGTTGGTGAGGGGGCTCCGGATCCAGTGGTCGCTCACCTTCACCCCACCCTCCCGGGTGTAGGGCATGTGACAGTCGGCGCAGGCCACCCCGCTCTGGTAGTGGATGGAGGTGGTGAAGAGTTCAAACTCCGGGTGCTGCATCTTGATCATGGGCGCCCGGGTCTCGGCATGGGTCCAGTCGGTGAACCCGTACTCATCGAAGTGGCGCTCAATGTCCTCTACCTGGAAACCGTGGTCCCAGGGGAAGGTGAGAATCTGGTCGTCGCCCCGGAAGTAATACTCCACATGGCACTGGGCGCAGACGAAGGTTCGCATCTCCTGGCGGGTGGCCCGACCGATATCGGTACCGCGACGCTCCATGGCGTCGATGAAGGCCTGCCGCGAAATCCGGAGCTCCATGGTGCCGGGGGAGTGACAGTCGGCGCAGCTCGACCCGAAGTGGACCTTGTCGCGGAGCGAGTCGTAGGGGGTGCGGCTCATCTCTGCCCACCCCATCTCCCTCACCAGCCGCGGCGCCTCGGCAGCATGGCAGTTCAGGCAGGTCCCCGGCTGGGAACGCTCCAGCGTCCGGCGGGACTGGGCCTGATCGATCTGCCCGTAGTAGTGCCCCCGGGCCGCGTTGTACTCCAGCTCGAAGGCCATCCCGGCCCAGGCCCGCCGCCGGAAGGGGTTGGAGGCCAGCTTGTCGTAGATCCCGTCGTTCCCTCCGTACGCGGTGCGCCCGTAGGACTCGGCAGTGCGCATGAAGGAGTCGTAGTGGCGGGGGAAGTTTACCCTCCACGCCGCCGGGTCCACCTCATCTTCGGGGATGGTCCCCACCTGGAAGGGGAAGGCCTCACCCTGCATCCGCCGCTCGGTGATGCTCTGGAGGAGGAAGGCCAGCCCAACTCCAACCAGGAGGAAGGCGAAAAAGGCGATGCCGATGGTGGTGGGCTTGGCGTTCATGGTCCCATCATCTCCGCGTCTGGTGACCGGGATTCCCGTGACAGGCCACGCACCGGACACCCTCCAGGTCGTCCATATCGACCCCCATGTGGGAGACGATGGTACTGTGGCAATCCAGGCATCGGGAAAGGGCGATTTCCCGGTTCCGCTCGTTGATCAGAATTGGCTCGGGGAAGTTCATGGTGGTGAACTTCACCGAGTGGTTCCACCCGTTCAGGGCCTTGGTGAAGTACTTGTTCACCGTCCCCTTCGGGGTGTGGCAATCGTTGCAGGTGGCCCAGTTCCGGTGGGAGGAGTGGTTCCACTCTTCCCATTGATCCCGCATGACATGGCAGTTTACGCACGCCGCCGGATCTTCGCTGAAGTAGGAGAGCCCCTTGGCGTGATGGAAGGTGTACCCACCGAGCCCCACCGTCAGGCCGAGACCGGCCGCGAGGACGATGCCCAGGAGGGCAGGGACCTTGAAGGTGCTCATGAGTTCCACACTATGAAGGTCGTCATGTCGCTGCAACCGAGCTTCCGCGTAGGACCCGGACCCGAAAGGATCGATGTGGGGCGCCGAACGTTCTGTCGCTACGGAAGGAGAGAAGGAGAGAAGGATGACCGCCGCCGTGGTTCTTCCGGTTGTGGGGGTCTCACCCCACCAGCGCTTCGATCTCCCGCAGGGTGGCGGCGGCACGCCGGATGGGGAGGTTACTCACATACACCTTGGTGACCCCCAACTCCCGCAACGCCCGGATGGTGCGCGCCGTCACCTCTTCGGGCGGGGCCCCCGCCTCAAACTCCCGAGCCAACCCCTCTGCCGGAACCGGGAGGAAGGCCGATAGGCGCTCCAGCGTCCGCGGGTTCGCGCTTCGGTAGTGGAAGACCCCCCACGCGCCCGGGAGCCGGAGCCCACGCCGCGCCGCAACCTCCAGAAACCGATCCACCGGCTCCAGGTCGTGGTGGGACACCACCTGGGTCAGGAAGTACGACGCGAGACCCACGTCCTCCTCCAGAAAGCCCACCTGCTCCTCCGCGTCCCGGTAGGGGTTCGCCCAGCTCCCCAGCGGGACCTTCGTCCCATTTGCGGAGATCTCTCTCCGGAGATCGCGGGATCGGGGGAGGCAGCGAGGAGGGCCCACGGACCCATCCCCGCCGGTGACGGTGATCGCACCAAATCCGTAGGATGCGGCCCGCCGGGCAAAGAGGAGGCAGTACTCGAGAGAGTGTTTGCAGGTGACGAAGGGGATGATTCGCGAGAGATCGGCCCGAACCCCAAGATTGGTGGTGAGGTGCGCCAGACTCTCCTCCTCCCGGGACCCCACCGCGTCGTCGGTGAAGAGGACGAAGCGCCGGTCGTCGAGAAGACGCCGCACCCCGTGGTCGGTGTCGATCCACGCCTCCATGGACTCGTTCCGCCCCAGCGTCGCGGGAGGGGGGCGGAGCTCCACCGAGATCATGGGCTCCGGGCCGGCCAGCGCCTCCATCCAGGGGGATGAGTTCACCTCCCTCACCTCCCCGAGCCCGGTGAAGCTCCGGTGAGCCCGCCGGCTTCGAGAACCTCCAGCGCGTTCTCCACCCGACCGAGGGGTGCAGACACATGGACGCCCGAGACGATGGGGCGAACCGCCTTGAGGCTCTCCACGGCAATCCGGATCCCCTCGGCGCGCGCCTCCTCGGACCCCTTCGCCTGAGCCTCTTCCATACGACGGAGCACCCTCCTCGGCACCGACACTCCCGGGACCTCGTTGGCGAGAAACTCGGCGTTGGCCAGCGAGGTAAGTGGCCAGATTCCTGCGATGATGGGGATCCGGTGATCCGGGTGTCGGTCCAGGTACCGGTGCAGGGCGTCGGGGTCGAAGACGGGTTGGGTCACCGCAAACTCGGCCCCGGCCTCGACCTTGTAGCGAAACCGCCGACCCTCCCGTTCCGAGTCCACCGAACCCTGATTGAGGGAGACCCCGGCTACAAATCGGGTGGCGGGCGAAAGGGGGGCCCCTCCCGGGTCCACTCCCCGGTTCAGGGCGTGGACCAGGTTCACGAGCCCGATGGAGTCGATGTCCAGGAAGGTGGTGTGGTCCGGATAGGGTCCCCCGGGCGGAAGGTCTCCGGTGACCAGGAGGAGGTTCCGGACCCCCGAGGCGGCGGCCCCCATGAGCTCGGAGAGGATCCCGGACATGTTCCGGTCCCGGCTGGCATAGTGGGCCAGAACCTCCACCCCCTGCTCCCGGATGAGGAGCGCCGCAGCGGCGAGGGAGCCCATCCGGGGTAAGCCCCTGGGGGAATCGGGGAGGGCGATGGCGGTAACGCCGGCGGAGGTGGCCCGATCCACGGCCTCCAGGAGGGGTGCGGTGTCCCATCCCCTGGGAGGGAGAAGCTCCATCAGGGTGGGGAAGGTCCCTTCCTGGAGGGCGGCCCCCAGGAGAGACCGCTCGGCGAGAGTCGGCAGCGGCCCCTCCGCCCTTTCTCCCTCCGAAATGTTGCCCCCGTTCGGGTCCCGCACCACCCGTGCTCCCCTCTCCACCTCTCCGGTACCCCCCACCGCGACCACCCTCTCCCCCGCTTCCACCACGGCTCGCGCCATCTGCCGGATGTGGTCCGGGGTGGTCCCGCAGCACCCTCCGACGAAGCGGGCTCCCGCCTCCACCATGCGTCGAGCGTACCGGGCCATGTAGTCCGGACCGGCCAGATACATCTTCCGGTCGCCCACCGTACGCGGAAGCCCCGCGTTGGGGGCGGCCACGATGGGGAGGTCCGTGAGGGCCGCGGCTCGTTCCACCGCGTCCAGGACCTCGGCGGGTCCCACCGAGCAGTTGAACCCCAGGGCATCCACCCCTTCCTCTTCAAGAAGGCGCACCACCCCGGAGACGTCGGCTCCCATGGGCGTCCGCCCACCCTCCCCGACAGTGACGAGGGCGAACACCGGAAGGTCCGAGAGGGCGCGAGCGGCCCGCACCCCCTGGAGGAGTTCGTTGGGGTCCTGGAAGGTCTCCAGAATGAACCCGTCCACCCCGCCCTCGAGGAGTCCGGCCACCTGTCGGGCAAAGAAGTCCCGGGCTTCCGCCTCCGAGGTGGGACCCCAGGGCTCCATCCGGATCCCGAGGGGGCCCATGGCTCCGAGAACGTGCGCCCGCTTTCCGGCGCCCCGCCTGGCCAGGCGGGCTCCCGCGGCGTTGATGGTTTCGGTTTCCTCCTCGAGCCCGAAGGCGGAGAGCTTCACCGGGTTTGCGCCGAAGGTGTTGGTTTCCACGAGTTGGGCGCCGGCCTGCACGTACTCCCGGTGGATCCGTTCCACCAGGCGGGGTTCGCTCCGGCTGAGATCGTCGTAGCAGACGTTCACGAAGACCCCCCGGTCATAGAGCATCGTCCCCATCGCCCCGTCCATCAGGTGGACCCGCCCATCGGAGAGGATCTCCCGAAGGGGAGGGAGGGAGCCGGAGCTCATGCCGTCACCCCTGCCGGGTCGTAGGCGAGGTTCGGGCGGAGCCACCTCTCGGCCTCCTCGGGGGAGACACCCTTTCGCTCGGCGTAGTCCTCCACCTGATCCCGCCCGATGCGCCCCACCCCGAAGTAGAAGGCGTCGGGGTGGGAGAGGTACCACCCGCTCACGGCGGCGGTGGGGATCATGGCGCAACTCTCGGTAAGACTGATCCCCACCCGTTCCTCCACTCCGAGCAATGAAAACAGGATTCGCTTTTCAGAATGATCGGGACAGGCCGGATATCCCGGAGCCGGGCGAATTCCCTGATACCGCTCGGCGATGAGATCTTCGTTGGAAAGCTCCTCGTCGGCGGCATATCCCCAGAACTCCCGCCGCACCCGGGCGTGGAGTTGCTCCGCGAAGGCCTCGGCCAGCCGATCGGCAAGCGACTGGAGGAGGATGGCCCGGTAGTCGTCATGCGCTCGGCGGGCCGCCCCCACCAGCTCGTCGAGCCCCACCCCCGTCGTCACCGCGAAGGCCCCGATCCAATCCCGAGCTTCACCCCGGGGAGCCACGAAGTCCACCAGGGAGAGGTTCGGGCGCCCCGATTCCCCTCCTCCCTTCCGGAACTGCTGCCTCAGAGCGTGAAGCCGGGCTCGGACCACCCTCCGCCCCTCGTCGGCATAGACGTCGATGTCCTCTCCGACCCGGTTCGCCGGGAAGAGCCCCAGGACCCCACGAGCGCGAAGCTCCCCACCTCGCACCAGCTCATCCAGGATCTTCTCCGCATCCAGGAGGAGGCGTGACGCCGCCTCCCCCACCTCGGGGTCCGACAGGATCTCCGGATGTTTCCCCTTCAGCTCCCACGCCTGGAAGAAGGGGGTCCAGTCGATGTAGGGAACGAGTCTCTCCAGCGGCTCGCCGTCCACCACATGGACCCCCGGCTTTCGGGGCTCCGGGGGATGGTACCCGGCCCACTCCACCGGGAAGGCGTTCCCCCTCGCCTCGTCCCAGGGGAGGAGGGGGAGGCGATCTCCCCGATCGGCAAACCGGGCGCGCACCGTGGCGTACTCTTCGCGGATCCGGGTGACGTACGCCCCCCGCTCCCGGGGAGTGAGGAGGGCTCGCACCACCCCCACCGCCCTCGAAGCGTCGTCCACATGGACAGTGGGGCCCCGGTATCGCTCCTCGATCTTCACGGCGGTGTGGGTCCGGGAGGTGGTCGCCCCCCCGATGAGGAGGGGGATTTCGAACCCCTCCCGATCCAGCTCCCCGGCCACATGAACCATCTCGTCCAGCGAGGGGGTGATGAGCCCGGAAAGCCCGATCACCTCCACCCCGTTCTCCCGCGCCTCGGACACGATGCGATCCGCCGGCACCATGACGCCGAGATCCACCACGTCGTAGCCGTTACACTGAAGAACCACCCCCACGATGTTCTTCCCGATGTCATGGACGTCGCCCTTCACGGTGGCCAGGAGGATCTTCCCCTTCCCCTCCACCGTCCCCGGCACCGTCTCGGCCTCGATGTGGGGAATCAGATACGCCACCGCCCGCTTCATGACCCGGGCGCTCTTCACCACCTGTGGGAGGAACATCTTCCCGTCGCCGAAGAGGTCGCCGACCCGGTTCATCCCCGCCATGAGGGGCCCCTCGATGACCTCGATGGCCCGATTCGCCCGCAGGCGAGCCTCCTCCACATCCTCCTCCACGAACTCGTCGATCCCATGGACCAGGGCGTGGGTGAGGCGCGCCTCCGCCTCCGCCTCCCGCCAGGTGAGGTCCTCCACTCGGACACCTTCCGCTCCCTTGTGCGCCTCCGCCAACTCGGTGAAGCGCTCGGTGGCGTCGGGTCGGCGGGAGAAGAGGAGGTCTTCGCACGCCTCCCGGAGCTCCGCGGGGATCTCGTCGTAGACCGGGAGCGCCCCGGCGTTCACGATCCCCATGTCCAGCCCTGCATGCACTCCGTGGTAGAGGAATACGGTGTGGAGCGCCTCCCGTACCTCCGGGCTCCCCCGGAAGGAGAAGGAGAGGTTCGAGATCCCCCCGGAGGTCAGCGCGTGGGGGCACCCGGCCTTGATGGCCTTCACCGCCTCCAGGAAGGCCACGCCGTACCCCTCGTGCTCGGCGATCCCCGTCCCGATGGCGAAGACGTTGGGGTCGAAGATGATGTCCTCGGGGGGGAACCCCACCTCTTCGGTGAGAATCCGGTACGCCCGGCGACAGATCTCCACCTTTCGCTCCATGGTGTCGGCCTGCCCCTCCTCGTCGAAGGCCATGACCACCACAGCGGCTCCGTAGCTCCGGACCACCGCAGCCCGCTCGCGGAAGAGCGCCTCCCCATCCTTCAGGGAGATGGAGTTCACCACCCCCTTCCCCTGGAGGCATCGAAGCCCCGCTTCCAGCACCTCCCACCGGGACGAGTCCACCATTACCGGGATCCGCGCGATCTCGGGCTCCGCGGCCAGGAGGTTCAGGACCCGGACCATGGCCCCCTCCGAGTCGAGGAGCCCCTCGTCCATGTTCACATCCAGGATCTGCGCCCCCCCCTGCACCTGCTGGCGAGCCACCTCCAGCGCCTCCGGGTAGCGGTCCTCCTCGATGAGACGGCGGAAACGGCGAGAACCGGTGACATTCGTCCGCTCTCCCACATTCACGAAGAGGAGTTCGGGTCCGATATTCAGCGGCTCCAACCCGGAGAGCCGGCAGCGGATCGGGCGTTCCGGAAGGGGCCTGGGCGTAACTCCCTCCACCGCCGCCGCGATGGCACGGATGTGATCGGGGTTCGTCCCGCAGCACCCGCCCGCGACGTTCACCCACCCCTCCCGGGCAAACTCCCCCATCATCCCCGCCATCTCCTGGGGAGTCAGGTCGTATCCACCAAACTCGTTGGGGAGTCCCGCGTTGGGGTGACACGAGGTTCGGAACTCGGAGATCGTGGAGAGTTCCTCCACATAGGGGCGAAGCTGCTTCGGACCAAGGGCGCAGTTGAGGCCGACGGAGAAGGGGCGCGCGTGCCGGACCGAGTTCAGGAAGGCTTCCAGCGTCTGCCCGGAAAGGGTTCGCCCGGAGGCGTCGGTGAGGGTCCCCGAGATCATGACGGGGAGGACCTCCCCACGCGCCTCCATGACCCGATCCACCGCGCGAAGGGCCGCCTTCGCATTCAGGGTGTCGAAGATGGTCTCCACCATGAAGAGGTCGACCCCTCCGTCCAGAAGCCCCTCCACCTGTTCGGCATAGGCGGCCTCCAGCTCCCCGAAACCCACGTTCCGGAACCCGGGATCCTCCACCTTCGGTGACAACGACGCGGTCCGGTTCGTGGGTCCGAGAATCCCGCAGACGAAGCGGGGGCGCGTCGGGTCTTCCGCCTCGGCCCGGTTTGCCGCCCGGCGAGCGACTCTGGCCGCCTCCCGGTTCATCTCCCGTACGAATCCCTCCAACCCGTAGTCGGACTGGGAGATAGCGTTCGCCGAGAAGGTGTTCGTCTCGGCGATATCGGCGCCCGCCTTGTAGTAGAGGTAGTGAACCTCTTCCAGCACGTCGGGGCGGGTGAGCGCCAGGAGGTCGTGGTTCCCCTTCAGGGGGATGGGATGCCCGTCAAAGCGGCCTCCCCGGTAATCGTCCTCCTCCAGGGAGTACCCCTGGAGCATGGTGCCCATGGCTCCGTCGAGGACGAGGATCCGCCGGGCAGCAACCTCATGCAGCGTATGGCTTCGGTTCGAAAGCTGAGTCACGGTTTGCCTCCTCCTGGAGGCTGTTCCCCGGCGCGGGCCCCTGGAGGGGCGGGTGGGCGGCGGAAGGTCGCCGGGGAAAAAAAGCACCCCCGAAGCGACAAGCACGCCGGGGGAGCGGTGGCCTTTTAGCGGTTCGGTTTCCCGGGTCGCAATACGCCGCAAATCACCCCGAGCCTTGCAGCTCGAACCCCAAGTGTAAATGGTCCGGGGGCGGAAAGCCAGCCGTAGCAAGAAGCAGATGGCGGGCGAGCGGGCAGAAGGCCCGCTGGAAAGGTGCCCGGACTACCCATCCTCCAGTGCTCGGGCCAGCGCCTCCACCGCCTCGGGGGAGTGGGAGGGGAAGTTCCCGATCCGCACCCGGGTCTCCTTCCCGGCACCGTAGCCGGACCCCACCAGGAACCCTTTTTGAGCCAGTCGAGCCCGCGCCGCCTCGGACCCTTCGGGGACATCGAAGACGAGGATGGTGGTGGACCGTTCGGCGGGAATCGGGGGGAAGGGGGTCCACCCTCTCCGACGGGCGGCTTCCTGAAGGCGGGTCGCCGAGGCGGCATGCTCCCGTCGCACCTCGACCACCCCTCGCCTCAGGAGCGCTTCCGCTACCCGCCCCAGAAGGTGGATGGTGAGGGAATTGGGTGTTGCCGCCGTCTCTCCCCTATCGGCGGCGTCCGCCAGCGCCGGGAGGTGGAAGAAGGCCCCCACCGGCTCACCCCGGGACATCCGTTCTCGCGCCCGTTCCACCAACCGTGGAGAGGCGATGAGCACCCCCAGCCCCGGAGGGAGCCCGAAGAGCTTCTGCACCGAGAAGAAGGCGGCGTCCACCCGCTCCAGATCGAGGGGAAGGATCGGGGCTGCCGTCACCGTGTCCACGGCGAGGAGGAGGTCGGGGTGACGCTCGGCCAGCCGGGCCATTCCGGCGGGGTCGAGGGCCACTCCGGTGCTCGTCTCGTTCTGGGTGAGCGCGAGGAGCTCCACCCCGTCGGGGACCCGCACCCCATCCAGATCGAAGCCCCGCCCGTCAGGCACGTCGTCATGGCTCGCCTGCACCCCCAGAGCGGCGGCGATCCGGTGAAAACGCCGGGCAAACGCCCCATTCACCAGATGATGGCTCCGGCGGCTCACCCCACCCTGGAGAAGCCGCTCCATGGCCTCGGTGGCCGACGAGAGGAAGAGGATCCGATGCCCCTCCGGAACGCCGAGAAGGGCTCGGAGCCCATCTTCCGTGCGTGACACCACCTTCCGAAAATCGGCGCTCCGGTGACTCCAGGACGGGAGTCCCACCTCCAGCGCCTCCCGTAGCGCGCTCGGGACCACGGGATGGAGCTGGGTGGGGCCCACGGTGAAGTACCGGCGGGGGTCGAGGCCGGGAGGGGGGAGGGAGCTCAATAGAGGACCCGCATCCGAATGGTGTCAGGGATGGCGCGAAGCTCCGCCACCACCTCCGCGTCATAGTCGCGCCCGATGTCGGTGATGACGTACCCGATGCGCTCGTTGGTCTTCAGGTACTGCCCGACGATGTTGATCCCCCGGTCGGCGAGGGTCCGGCTGATCTTCGCCAGGATCCCCGGGACGTTCCGGTGAACATGGACGAGGCGGTGCGCCCCTCGCAGCTCGGGGAGCTGGAGATTGGGGAAGTTCACCGAAAGGTTGGTGCTCCCCCGCTCCAGGAAGGACATGAGCTTGTCCGGTACGAACCGCCCGATCCCCTCCTGCGCCTCCTCGGTGCTCCCGCCGATATGCGGAGTCAGGATGACGTTGGGGTACCCCTGGAGGGGGGAGTGGAAGGAGACCCCATCCTCCCGGGGCTCGGTGGGGAAGACATCGAGGGCGGCACCCTTGAGGCGCCCCGAATCCAGTGCCCGGCGAAGCGCCTCCAGCTCCACCACATGCCCCCGGGCCAGATTGATGAAGACCGAACCCTCCCGCATCCGGTTGAATTCGGCATCGCCGAAGAGCCCCTGGTTCTCCGGACTCCCGTCCACATGGACGGTGACCACATCGGCCCACGCCAGGAGTTCGTGGAGGGAGCGGATGGGGCGGGCATTCCCCAGGGCCAGCTTCTCTGCCACATCGTAGTAGCGCACCTCCATCCCCAGCCCCTCAGCGAGAACGGAGAGCTGAGCGCCGATGTTTCCGTAGCCGACGATCCCCAGCCGTTTCCCGCGAATCTCCCTGGCCCCCGGGGCGCTCTTCTGCCAGACCCCTTCGTGAAGGAGGGCGCTCTTCCGGAGGATGTCCCGAAAGAGAACGATCATCTCTCCCAGCGCCATCTCCACCACGCTTCGGGTGTTGGCGAAGGGGGCGTTGAAGACGGGGATTCCCCGCTCGAGGCAGGCGTCCAGGTCGATCTGGTTTGTCCCGATGCAGAACGCCCCAACCGCCACGAGCCCGGGGGTTGCTTCGATGATCTCCCTGGTGAGGTGGGTCTTGGAGCGGACCCCCACCACCGCCACCCCTCGTAGCGCCTCGGCGAGTTCGTCCCCCGAGAGGCTCGAGGGGAGTTCACGAACGGGGTATCCGGCCTCTCTCAGTCGCTCCCCCGCCACCGGGTGAATGCGCTCCAGAAGGAGGATGGGGTGCCGGTCGGGTCGAGCGTCGTGGATGGGGGGAGGGATCACGAATGTGCGGAGCGGTTGGGTGGGAGGGGGGGGCGGCGGAAGGAGGGCGGCTCAGGCGTCACCGATCTCCTTGCCCAGTCTCCGTCATGTGCCCCGCTACCCCCGCGCCATGATGGGTTCCCCACCGCCATTCCGCCACCCGGGGGATGGACCGTCCTTCTCCAATCCCGGCGGAGGTGGAAAGGGGGGCGGGGTTTCTCCCCGCCCCCCTTCCATCAACCTTCCCCGCGAATGATGCGCAGTCGCATGACCCGGGGGACATCCATGGCGTCCAGATGGAGCCCGTAGATGAGATCGCCCCTCACCCGGCGGGGGGTGAACCCCTCGGGGAGTTCCACCACACCGAGGAATCGCCCGTCCTGACCGAAGACGTCCCACTCGGCGCTCCCCATCTGGAGGTTCTGGAAGTCCATCATGGACTCTCCCTCGAAGAGCCGGGAGGGGTCGATGCGCTGGACCCAGACGGTGCCGTCCGGGCCGGCGGCGATGGTGAAGAGGGCGGGCCAGTGCTCCTCGAAGGTGATGTTCCCCGCCATCTGCTGGACTACCGGCTGCGGGAGTCCGGCTTCTTCCCATGCCTGGACGATGGCATTCCGGAAGGAGCGCTGCTCACCCTCGGTGACGGTGCGTCGGGTGAAGTTCCGGCGGATGATGGTCCCTCCCTCACCCCCCTCCCCTCGGACATGGAGGGAGTATTCGGAGTTCAGCCCCTTCACGAATCGACCGTCGGTGGTCACCGTCCATACCGGCTCCGGTGAGAAGAACCGGAAGTGGGGGAGTCCGTCCGCTCCCATGGAGAAGGTCTCACCGGAGGGGAAGGAGGCCAGCTCCTCAGCCACGGTCCCATCAGGAGCGATCCGGGCGATGAGGTCGGTGGGCCCTCCCTCTACCGCGGGCATCCCCGGCATGGTCATCCGCCGGGTCTGCCGGTAGATCTCTCCCCCTTCTCCGGCAATCCAGAGGATGGGGAAACCTTCAGTCAGATCCATGGGGATCCCTCCCAGCCACTCCCCCTCCGGGGTGAAGCGGGCGATGCGGCCGTTCATCAGGTCGGGGACGAGGAAGTTGCCGTCGGCGGCCCGGAGGAGCCCGGGAGCCGGACCCTGCTGGGTCAGATCCCCAAACTCCATGGGCCCCCCTCCGGAACGCCCGTAAGCATGAATGAGGTCTCCGTCGGGGGAGAAGGCGCGGACACGGGCGGCCTGAGCATCGAGAACGTAGATGTTCCCGTCGTCGTCCACGTCGATCCCGCCCACCAACCCGAACTGGAGCTCCGGGTCGCCGGACTCCACTCCGATGCGGAGCTCTTCCTGGACGGTCCACTGTTCCGCATCGGTCCAGATGCCCTGGTCGAAGGTGGTGACGATGGTGACCCCGGCGCTGTCCACAACCGATCCGGTCCAGCCGCCGGCCTCGGCGGAGCGGGTGTCCCCGCAGGCTGCGAGGACGGGGAGGAGGGCAAGAGCAACCACGCCGGAACGGGGCGCTGAGGTGTATCCTGTACGGAACATGGAGAACTTCCCTGATGGGGTGATGAAGTCGGGCCCTGCGTCCGAACCCTTCCGTCCGGCCTGGCCTTCCTACTCTGTACGGATCTCACACCCCGGCCCTTCATCACCCGGGAATACACTCATGAGGAGATCACACGGTGAACGCTGACTCGGTGCTGGGGGTGATCCTGGCGGGGGGGCGATCGTCCCGGATGGGGCGGGACAAGGCCACCCTTTCGCTGGGGGGCGAATCCCTGGTGGAGCGCCAACTCCGGGTGCTCGGAGGGGCCGGGGTCTCCGAGGTGGCGGTCTCACGGGCTCCCGGGCACCCTCCCCTCCCGGTGGATCTCCCGGTGATCCCCGATGAGGAACCCCACCTGGGCCCACTCTCGGGGATCGTGGCGGCGCTGGAAGGCGCCGGGGGACGCCCCGTCCTGATCCTGGCGGTGGACATGGCCGCAGTCGACTCGGAGCTGGTGCGGCGGATCGTGGAGGTGGGGGAACTCCAAACAGGTGCGGCGCCTCGATCAAAGGAGCGGTGGGAGCCCCTCCTGGCCCTCTACCCTCCAGGCGCGCTCCCCGCGGCGCGCGCCGAATTCATGGGCCCCCGGCGCTCCCCCTCCGCCCTCGTCCAGACCCTCTTCGACGCGGGACTCATGCGCCCCTTTCACCCCTCCCCTGCCGAAGCGGAGATGCTCCGAAGCTGGAACGACCCGGAGGACCTCCCGAAGGGGCCGATGGGGCCGGAAGAGTGAAGCGTAGCACCGGAACGGCGTCCCACTCCTCGCCGGCTCACCCCCCTTCCGCCCCACCCAGATGCTCATACCCCCAGGGAAGGGGGGGAACCGGCACCTCGGTGGAAAGATCGAACTCGATGCGGATGGAGTGACCGAAGCGGGGCCAGTGCACGCCGTACTGGAGGGTCTCGTCGTCCAGGAAGTCGAAGAACCAGAAGTTGTCCGCACGATCCGGGAGAATCCCCGCGGTGTGGGCATCCGCCGGGAAGATCTGCCGGTGGGGGAGCCCGGGAACCGGGGCGTCTCCCCCGTACTGGGTGATCTCCTCCTCCGTCCCATCTTCGTGTCGGTGGTCGTGCTTGAGGCGGATCGTCCCGCCAACCCGGGTCAGGATCCAGTTCCGCGAGCGGTTGTCATCGATGTGGAAGGCCGCGTGGATCCGACCCTCGCCGCACTCCAGTACGTGCATGACCATCTCCCGCCCCACCACTCCGTCCCGGTAGTAGGGGGTCACGTCGGAGATCGCCCCCGAATATGCCTTCCCGCAGTGGGGGAGCCACCGGGCCCAGAAAGCATCCTGTTCCGGGGGGATGGGTCCCTCGGGCGCCCCTACGCCCTCGGGACCGGCGGCGTCCGTGGAGAGAGCCGGCGCCGGGGGCGACGAGTCGTCGGGCACCCCATCCTCCGAGCCGCAGGCGGCCACGGCGAGGATGAGAAGGAGAGGGAGGATGCTTCTCCACGAATGTGTCCGGGCTTTCGCCCCCTTCGGAAGTCCGATCATGGGAACAGGGTACCCTGGATCCCGGAGCGGCGCGAGTCCACCGGGTCGGCGATCGGGGTGGGCACCCGGTGCGAGGCCGGAGAGAGAACCGTCTCGGGAAGCTCTTCCGGGCCCCTCCGCGCGGCGGTGATCCGGACCTTCAACCCATCCTCCGCCGAGCAGAGTCGTTCGGGTCGGGCACCGAAGCGGCGCGCCCACTCTCGCCATCCGGCGCCATGGTTCGAGCGACCGTCGGGCGAGGTGGCCATGTGAACCAGATGGGCCACCTCATGGCGGAGAGTGTCGTCGAGGATCTCTTCCAGCCCGCGCCGGAAAAGGCGTTCGGCGAGGGTGATCCGGTAGCGGCGCCCCATCCTGCGACAGACCCCGAGAGTCGAGGTCATCCGGGTGGAGATGCGGAGCTCCACTTCGTGGGGGATGAGGTCGCCGTGCGGTGCCGTGACCCGGAGATGGGCCAGCAGCCCCTCCATGAGCTCGCGCTGTGGCGGGGTTCCCTGGCAGGGGGTAGCACGACGCGCACCGCTCCCGCTCTCTTCTTCGGGAGCCACCCGTCCCACCACCTCCCGGAGGAGGCGCCGGGCCTGGCGATCACCCTCCAACGCCGGAGCCAGGAGTGCCCACGCCTCCGGCCCCGCCTCCACCACGCTGCGAGCCACATTCAGGACCGTCCCCTTTCCCCGGTGCCGCGAGAGGGAGGCGAGGCGGCTCCGGTTGGGACGCACCGTGACCCGCTCCACCCCGGGGAGGCGCCTGCGGGTGGCCTCCCATGCCTGAAGGAGGGCCTCGGTGGTAGCAGGGGTCACGGGCGAAGCGTGATGGAGGCGAGGCACTCCCTCAGGAAGGCATGGGGAGCCCGTCCACCAGCTCGATCATCCGGCGGCGCATGGCCTCGTCGGGGACCGGACCCACACCGCCGCCCAGGTTGTCCACCATGTTCCGGGGGTTGGAGGTGGCGGGGGTCACACAGGTCACCGCCGGGTGGGAGAGGCAGAACTTGAGGAAGAACTGCGCCCACGTCCGAGCTCCGAACTCGGAGGCCCACTCAGGGACCTCACGCCCGGCCACCCGGTTCCAGAGCCGGGTCCGACCGAAGGGGAGGTAGACCATCACGGCAATTCCCCGCTCCTGCGCCAGGGGGAGGATCATCTCCTCGGTGGCGAGGTTGTCCACCGCGTAGTCAACCCCGATGAAGTCGATGGGCTCGTTCCGCATGACGGCGGCAAGCTCGGGGTACCGGTTCGCGTTGGTGACGGTGGTCCCGATGTAGCGGATGCGCCCGTCTTCCTTCATCTCCTTCAGGATCCCGAGCTGGGTAGGGATGTCGCCGAGGTTGTGGACCTGAATGCAGTCGATGGGGTCCTTCCGGATCCGATCGAAGGAGGCGGCAATCTGAGCCCGCGCCCGCTCCGGGTCGGCAGTCCCCTGCTGGGCCACATTCACCTTGGTGGCCCAGAAGATCCGGTCCCGCGCTCCCAGGTCGTTCACGATGCGACCGGCCACCTCTTCGGAGGCGCCGTAGGAGGGGGCGGTGTCAAAGACGGTTCCGCCGTTGTCCAGCATGGCGCTCAACACCTCGCGGAGTGCCGAGTAGTCTTCGGAGCGGGCCACCTGGGAGAAGGTGGCGGAGCTCCCCAGTCCGATGACCGGCACCTGCTCCCCGGTGGACGGGATGGCCCGGGTCATGATGCTCTGCGACCTGAGCGCCTCCAGGAGCCGGGGGTTCACGGTGAGGGCGGCTCCGGCGGCAGCGGCGGCGGTGAGCCGCAGCCATTCACGGCGATTCATCATGGATGTCCTTCCTGAGTTCGAGTTCTCGAAGCGCGCTGTAGCGAGGTGAATGCGATGTGCCGCGGCTCCGAGGCCACCGGCAACCCATCCCCCTCATGACACGGCGCAACGTGTGAATGTTGAAGGAGTTCCGCCCGCCTCGACGCACCGACCCTTCGAGCGTACCTTCCGCGAGTCACCCATTCAAGAGGCTCTTCCAGCCGGGAGTCGTTTCCATGCTTCGTGGTCTCCCCTTCCGCCCCGCCCTCGCCGGTGCGGGGCTCCTTGGCACCCTTCTTCTGGGCACCCTCGCCCCGGCGGTCGAGGCCCAGACCTTCCCCACCGATGACCCGGTGATCCGGGCCCTCTGGAACGAGGGAATGGATGAGAACCGGTCCCAGCTCGTCCCGCTGGCCCGGGCCCTCATGGACTCCATCGGCCCGCGCCTCTCCGGCTCTCCGGGGTTCCGGCGCTCGGTGGACTGGGCGGTGGAGACGCTGGAGGGATGGGGAATCGAGGCCCGGAAGCACGAGTACGGAAGCTGGGTGAGCTGGGAAGGCGACTTTGTCCACGCCGACCTCCTCTCCCCCCGCCGGCGGACGCTGGAAGCCCACATCCTGGCGTGGAGCCCGGGGACCGACGGGCCGGTAGAGGGAGATGTGGTGATCCTCCCCGAGATCCCCCTGGCGGACTTCTCCCGATGGCTGGAGGGGGTCGAGGGGAAGTTTGTCCTTCTCTCCTTCCCCGAGCCCTCCTGCCGTGCCGAGCATGAGTGGCTCACCTGGGGGCGCCCGGAGAGCTACGACCGACTCCGGGCCGACCGCTCCCTCGCCATGGCCGAGTGGAACCAGCGGCTCATCGCCCTGGGCGGGCAGGCGGCGGTGAGCCGGGCGCTGGACGCCGCCGGCGCCGCCGGAATTCTCACTTCCCGGTGGTCGGAGGGGTGGGGAGTGAACAAGATCTTCTCGGCGGCCACCGACGGGATCCCCTCCATCGACCTCTCCTGCGAGGACTACGGGCTCCTCTTCCGCCTCGCCGAAGGCACCGGAGAGCCCCCTCGCATGCGCCTCAACGTGGAGGCCCGCTTCCTGGGCGATGAGGCCCCCATGTTCAACGTCATCGGGACCATCCCCGGGACCGAGCTCCCCGACGAGTACATCGTCCTCTCGGCCCATCTGGACTCCTGGCACGCCGCCTCCGGCGCCACCGACAACGGCACCGGCACCGTCCTCATGATGGAGGCCATGCGCATGCTCAGGCTCCACTACCCCAACCCTCGCCGCACCATCGTTGTGGGGCTCTGGGGGGGTGAGGAGCAGGGGCTAATCGGCTCCAACGCCTACGCCGAGGACCACCCCGAGGTCATCGACGGGCTGCAGGTGGCCATGAACCAGGACAACGGCACCTGGCGGGTGGACTACATCCGGATGATGGGGTTCACCGGCGCCGGCGCCCACTTCGCCCGCTGGTTCAGCGCCATCCCTCAGGAGATCACCCGGTACATCGAGCTGGACATTCCCGGAGTCCCCGAGTTCGGCGGCTCGGACCACATGGCCTTCATCTGCCGGCAGGCCCCCGGTTTCCGCCTCCAGTCCAGCTACCCGGAGTACCGCCAGTACACCTGGCATACCAACCGGGACACCTACGACAAGGTGGTCTTCGACGATCTCCGGAACAACGCCACCCTCACCGCCATGCTGGCCTACATGGCCTCGGAAGACCCGGAGCGGGTCCCCCGGGATGTGCGGGTCCTTCCGGCCCAGACCGGACCGCAGTCCCAGTGGCCCCGGTGCAACCCGGCGCGCCGTTCCTGGGAGGAGGGGCAGCGGAGGTAGCTCGCCGACCGGACCGGGGCCGTGTATTCTGAGTTGATCAAACACCTCCATCCTCCCTGGAGCCGCCATGTCGTCGTCAAGCCGGAATCTCATTGCCGCCCTCTTCCTGGGCGTCATGCTTCTCTCCCCCCAAAGGGTGGACGGACAGGCCCAGATCGTCATGTCCCAGTTGGACACCCTGGCGGTCCTCATGTCCAACGAGGGGCTGTCCCCGGAGGGAGATCGTCGGCTGGGCACCTTGCGTCAGGGGGGCACGGAGACGCTCTCGTTCGAACTCCGTGGAAGTGTGAGCTACGTAATCGCGGGAGTCTGTGATGCGAACTGCTTCCACATGGACCTGGCCATCTGGTCCACCGGAGGACAGCTCCTGGCGGAGGACCCGGCGGTGGACGACTTCCCTCTCCTCACCTTCACCACCCCCTCGGCAGGTACGTACACCTTGCAGGTGAACATGCAGGGATGTTCGGAGGGATCCTGTGGCTTCGGAATCGCCACCTTCGCCTCCGGCGACGGGGCCATCCCCATGGGCGGGGGTACTCCACCCGTGACGGAGCCGGTTGCCGGGGGTGGAACCGAGGGGGTGGGAGGTGGGGGCGATCCCGAGTTGGACCGGCTCCTCGACACCTGGGAGCTTCCGCTCCGGGGAACCACCGCGCTCAGAGCAGGCTTCCTCCCGGACCCCTTCACCGTCGACGTGGAAGGGTTTGGGGAGATCCGGAACCCCGTTTCGGGATGTGCGGGGTTTGTGCCCATCGGGCCCGAGTTCGCCCTCGATTTCACCGCCGGGAGCCAGCCCGCCGCTCTTTATCTGTACGCCGAGTCCAACTCGGGCAGGGATGACCTGAACCTCCTGGTGCGGCGCCCGGACGGCCGATGGCTCTGCGACGACGACAGCCTCGGTTCGCTGAACCCCCTGGTGGTGGTGGAAGCAGCCGGATCGGGTCGATACCACATCTGGGTGGGAACGTATACCGAATCCCGACCGGAAGAATCCGGGTTTGAGGAGGCATGGGCCGTTCTGTCGATTTCGGAGTTCGATCCCCGTCCCTGAGGTTCTCTTTTACCCCCGCTTGCCGCTTGCCTCAGCCGCGGGATAGCTTGCGCGCATTCCTGAGCGGACGAGATCGAACCTCCCTGCTCCCGGCGCATTCTCGGCTTGTACTCCACGAGGCGCTCCGGGAGATGGGGAGCGATCCTCCGAGCCTTCCACCCCCTGCCGGAGTGCCCCATGGCCAATCGCGCCACCCAGTCTCTCGCCACCGGATTGAAGGTGCTCGGGGGGATCAACCTTCCGACCTACACCCTTGAGCACCTCACCACCACCGGGACCCATCGGCAGGGAAGCTTCGAGACGATTGTAGTCCCCTATGTGGAGCTGGGTCGAGACCGCAGGTGCGCCGTCAACTTCGGCGAAGACACTCCCACGGTGAGTCGTCGCCATTGCGCCATCGAGCGGAAGGGGGATGAAACCTCAATCATCAACCTCTCCACCTCGAACCCCACGCTGGTCAACGGTCGCCCCGTCCAGGACCGCTACTTCCTGAACAACGGGGATGAGATCCAGCTTTCCATGGAGGGACCCCGCCTCCGCTACAACACCACCAAGGCCGGGACGGCGAAGATCGGGTTCACGAACAAGATGAACCTGGTCGTCCAGCAAGCGATCCGCCCCTACAAGGCCGTGGCGGCCGGGTTCGCGGCCATGTTCCTCCTCGTGGTGGCAGGAGCCGGGTACGCCATCCACGCCCTCAATTCTGATGTCACGCTGCTCACCGAACTCACACATGAACAGGCGGCGGTGATCGCCCAGCAGGCCGAGCAAAACCTGGACATGGCTCAGCGGGTGACGGAGGCTCAGAACGAGATCCAGGCCGAGCGAACACGGGCCGAGAGGGAGCGGACGGCTCTCACGGCGCAGCTCGCGGCGCTTCAGGCCCGGAGCGACAGCCTCCTTCGGGCGGGGACGGGTGCCATCGACTACGCGGAAATCATCGAACCCCTCAAGCGCCATACCCTCGCTCTCTCCTGGGTCGGCGGATACATCGAGGTGGGCGGTCGGCGGGACAACCTCAACCTCCCCCCCGAAGATCAGGAGGTCAGCTGCACCGGATTTCTCATCGAAGGAGGAATCTTCGTGACGGCGCGGCACTGCTTTGACGCCATCATCATGGAGATCACCCCCTTCAATGTGATCTCCAACAACGGAGGACGGGTCAACCTCGAGTTCCTGGCACGAAACTTTGACAACTCCATCCAGTTCCGATTCAGCCACCTCCAGATCAACACGGACTACAGCCAGGATCGGTTGGTGCGCGCCGTGGTCGAGGGAGAGCAGGTAGTAATTCGGGAGGCCAACTACTTCAATGGCACGGACTGGGCATGGATGGCCACGAACCTCAACGAGGGGATCCCCGCGGACAAATCCCTCTCCCTCTCCCTGGCTTCCGGGCGCCCTCTTTTCGTTCTCGGATACTCATGGGGAGAGACCTACCGGCAGAGCGGAAATCTGGAACCCTACTTCTCCTCCACCGCCACCACCCTATCGGGGCTCGAGAGGGGGCTCATCCAGGTGACCAACCAGGGGTGGGACGGAGGAAACTCGGGAGGGCCGGTATTCGCTCTCGTGGATGGCCAGGCCAAGGTAGTGGGAATCGTCACCGGTGCGGCCGTTCGCCCCAGCGACGGACAGCGGCGCACGTTGGGGCATGTAACCCCCATCGGCGCATTCTGATGCCAGGGGCCTGCTCGGACGACGGCGAGGACCACCCATGATCACCACCATCACCCTGTTCGGGATGACCGATGTGGGGGAGGTCCGCGACCACAACGAGGACGATTTCGGGATCGCGCGGGATGTGGCCGCCGGAGATTGGAGCTTCCGCCGTGGCGAACGGGTGCCTCTGGGCGCTTCCGGGTCCCTGTTGGTCGTGGCGGACGGAATGGGAGGCACCAACGCGGGAGAGGTGGCGTCCGATCTGGCCCAGCGCTCCGTGCAGGGCTACTTCGCGAACGAGGCCAACCTTCCCTCCACGCGAGAGGGGCGGGAGGAGTTTCTTCGAGGGGCCATTCTCCATGCCCACGAAGCCATTGTGGAGCACCAGCATGCAAACCTCGACACCGCGGGGATGGGAACCACCCTTGTGGTGGCATGGATCGTGGAATCCTCCCTCCATGTGGCATGGTCGGGAGACTCCCGTTGCTACCTTCTCCACCCCGGCGACTTCGACCTTCCATTTCCCTTTACCGACGATCATTCGGTGGTGTGGAATCTGGTGGTAGAGGGGGAGCTGACCCCCGAAGAGGCCAGGGTTCACGATCAGAGCAACTTCATCACCCAGAGCCTCGGCGATCCGGCGAACCCCCCGAGGCCGTCTTCCCGTTCGGCGCTCCTCTTCCAGGGAAGTCGGGTGATGGTGTGTAGCGATGGGCTCAACGGGATGATCCCGGATCCGCAGATCCGGCAACTCATGGCCCAGGATCTGGAGATTTCCGACATTGCCCGACAGATGGTCCAGATCGCGAAGGAAGCCGGCGGGCACGACAACATCACCTGCCTGATGGCTGAGGTTGTGGAAGGGCCGGCGCGAGCGGTGAGTGCGGCCCATGAGGGGGAAGGGGAGGTGGGGCCCCCTACCCACACTCCATCAACGGACTCACCTCCGACCTCGCCACCGAGTTCTTCCCGGAAGCGGCGCTGGGGCACCTATGCCCTGGTGGCATTTGTGGCCGCCTTCGCCGGCGCCTTCGGACCACGCCTCTTCGATCGTGCTCCCGCGAGTACGGGGGAGGCGGATCCCGATCCCCCCAAGGCCGTTCCCATCGACAAGGGAACTCCGGAGGATGGGGAACCAAGCCCCTCCCCCTTGCCGGAATTCGATACTCCTCCGGTGCTCCTTCCCGATTCTCCGCAGACCACCCGGGAGGTGGACCCGTCACCCGCCGACACCCTCCGCCCTGAGCCGGTGGTGGTCCCCGACACCCTGACTCCGCCCGACACGGTGATCCGCCCGGACACCCTGACCTTCCCCCTCTTCCGTAGCGCGCCATGAGATGTCTCGAATGCGGGTACAGAAACCCCGAGGGGACCGAGTCGTGCTCGAAGTGTGGCACCTCCCTTTCGGAAGCCCTGGCCCCGCCGCCGCCACCACCACCTCCTCCTCCCCCCCAGATGACCGTGGTATCCGGGAGCGATGAGGGGACCCACACCATGAGGGGAGTCCCGGCATCGACTCCGGCCTGGGATTCCCCTCCTCTCACCGGGGAGCGGGACGGCGGAGGGTCCGCGGCCGCCACCCGGCATCAGGGAACCGGGGGAGCCCTCCGTTGCGAGGCGTGCGGCTTCTACCCCCTTCGCAGCGCCCCCTCCGGCGCCACCCCCTGCCCCAACTGCGGAGCCACCTCGACGGTCGCGGAGGGACGAGCGACTCCGAAGACCATGCGGGTGGACGCCCTGGCGGGAGCCCCTCCTGACCCGGTTCGGGTGACCCTTACCGACGTGAGAACGGGGAAGGCGGCGGCGTACGAGGGGGTGAGAATCGAGGTGGGCCGGGAGAGCCTCGATCCTGAAGACGCCACCATCTCTTCAGGTGCGCACCTGGTCTTCGAGGCTTCCGGCGGGTCGGTGACCGTTCGGGATGAGAGCAGCACCGGAGCAAGCTACATACAGCTCCAAGAAGCCGCGGAAGTACGGGACGGAGTCCGGATGGTGATCGGGAATCGGATCTATGAGGTGAGGATCCACTGAGCCCATGAGTACGCCCGGAGTCGTGAAGCTGGAGGAAGGCAGTTCCATCCCCTCACGCAGAACCACCTATCGGATCCGGAAGGAGCTGGGCGAGGGAGGATTCGGATCGGTGTACCGGGTGGAGGACGGGAGCCTTTCCTATGCCATGAAGCTGACCAAGATGTGGACCTTCATGCCCCACGAGCGGCTGGAATTCGCGAAGCGGTTCCGGCAGGAATTCGACTACGGTTCCCGGTTGCGGAGCCGGTATCTGGTCCGGAGCCACGACTTCGACACGCTGGAGGGGAACCCCTTCCTCGTGATGGATCTCTGCGAAGGAGGAAACCTCCGGGACTGGGTGGGGCGCGGGATCGACTCCCCGACCCTCGACCGGCTGGCTCACGGTATTCTCTCGGGGCTCCGGGACCTCCATGGTGAGGGAATCATCCACCGGGACATCAAACCGGAGAACGTCCTTTTCGACGAGATCGAAACCCCGAAGCTGGCCGACTTCGGGATCTCCGCCTCGGTGAAGAAGCGTCATACCATGGCGAACTTCATGGGGCATGCGAAGGAGGTGTTTGCCACGGGCACCTACTCCCCCCCGGAACAGATCGACCCGAAGCGCGCCATGAAGGTGATGGGCCCGGGCAACGACATCTACGCATTCGGGGCCATGATGTACGAGCTCATCACCCGGGGGCATCTCCCCTTCGGACCCTTCGAGGACTTCCTCGCCGACATGGAGGGGTACGAAGCGAAAAAGGCCGCCGAGCGATGGGATTCGGAGTCGCTCCAGGCCCACGCCCCCGATCCGAAGTGGGTCCGGATCATTGGACAGTGCATTCGTCAGGACCCGGAAGAGCGCTATCGGTCGGTGGACGAAGTCCTCACCGACCTGGGTTGGGACGCCACTCGGGAGGCCGGTGGACCTCCCGTTCGCCCCGATTCGGTCTGGCGCCTTCGGGTGCAGAACGGCGAGGAGATCGGGCGAGAGTACCACATCTCGAACCTCAGCCGGAACCTGGCTCGATCGCTCCTCTCCCTGGGGTGGTTCAATGAGGAGGACCCCTTTGCCAACGACCTGGGGATCGCGGAACACTTCACGAAGTACATCTCTTCCTTCCACGCAACCCTGGAGTTTGACTCCGCCGGAGGGCATTGGGTGATCCGGGATGGCCAGTTCCGAACGAAGGATGGCCGTCCCGGATGGTACCCTTCCACCAACGGAACGCTGGTCAACGGTCGCCGTGTGGGTCCCCAGGGTGAGGTTCTCCGTCCCAACGACATCATCGCCATCGGCGACACCACACTGAAGGTGCTCATTGAAAACCCGTGACGGGAGTACGACACTCCCCTCGCTCCTCTCAGGAGAATCCGATGTACGAGCCGAATGACGTCTTCGCCAACCGCTACCGCCTCGAGTCCCGCATCGGGCTGGGTGGCTTCTCCGAGGTATGGAAGGCGGTGGACCAGATGGCCGAGGAGTCGGTGGTCGCCATCAAGATCTACTCCCCTGAGCGGGGGATGGACGATCGGGGCATTGCCCAGTTCCGCCGGGAGTACGCGGTCGTCCTTGACCTGAACCACCCAAACCTGCTCACCGCGCGGCACTTCGACGTCCACGAGGGGCGGCCATATCTGGTCATGCCCTTCATCGGCGGAGGGTCGGTTGCCACCCTCCTCGCTGAACGGGGAACGCTGGGTGAGGAGGAGATCGCGGGGCTGCTCGCCCAGATCGGAGGGGCGCTCGCCTACCTGCATGACCGGGAGATCCTGCATCAGGACCTCAAACCGGACAACCTCCTCATCGGCGATCGGGGCGACTATCTCCTCACCGACTTCGGCATCAGCTCCCGTGTCCGCAGTACTCTCCGCAAACATACCGCCTCCGCCTCGTCCATGACGGTGGCGTACGCCCCACCGGAGCGCTTCGATCCCCAGCCGCGACAGCTCCCGGCATCCGACCTCTTCTCCCTCGGAGTGCTGGCCTACGAGTTGGCCACCGGAGACGTCCCCTGGATGGGGAACGGCGGGATGAGCCTGCGCGCGGGGGCCGCCGTCCCCGAGGTGGGACCCGAGTTCAGCGGTCGTTTCCGAGCCCTCCTCCGAGCCATGATGGACCGGCTCCCCGAGGCCCGACCCACGGCTACCGAGGTAGCCGGCGCCGCCACCGCCTTCCTCCGCGACGGGAGCTGGCCCGAACTGACCCGCTCGGTGGAGGCTGCTTCGGACGTTACCGGGAGGGAACCTTCTCGGGGGCGTACCACCGAACGCATGGATCCTGCCGCCTTCGCGGAGCTGACTCCGCCGGAGGTACCGGTGGCGCCCACTCCACCCCCGGGAGGGCTCGGAGAGGGGGCCCCCACCGCGAGAGCCGGATCTCCCCCTCCAACCTCTCCCGGAGGGCGCTCCAGGGGGTGGGTACCGCTGGTCGCGGTGGTGGGTCTCGTGGGGGTGGCGTTCCTCGGGTGGAGTCTCTTCGGTGGGGACGACGAGCCCGTTCCAGATGACCCCGGCTTCTCCGCCATGGCCGAGCCCCCCTCCGGCGATGGGCTGGAGGTGGCCACGGCGGACGCGGTGCTGGATCCGACTCCTGTGCTGGACACGATTGACGGGTCGGGAGACGATGCAGCCCAGCGACGTTCCGAGGCGTACACCTTCGCGGTGAACCGGGGAGATGGACACTTCACCGCCGGGCGGTACGCCGAGGCGGCCGCGGCCTACCGGGAGGCCCTTCAGGCCCATCCGGGGGACGCCTACGCGACGAGGCGGCTCCGGGAAGCCGAAGAACGGATTCGACCGGCGCCCACCCCCGGCCCAGGTCCTCAGCCTCCGCCTCAGCCCCAGCCCCAACCGCGCCCGACGCTGAACCATACCGGAACGGCAGTGGCGGGTCTCATCACCCTGGTGGCCGGCTACGACCCCGACCCCCACTTCACCTTCGTGAGGGCAGGAGGGACGCTGGCCAACCCCATCCAGGGACCGGACTGCACCGGGTACCTGAACTCCGGCGGTCCCACCCTGAAGCTGCAGTACACGGCGGGGAGCTTTTCCCTCACCGTGTCCGCCACCTCTGCGGAGGTGGATCTGACCCTGGTGGTCCGGGCCCCCGACGGAACGTACTACTGCGATGACGACTCGGGCGGGGAGCTGGATCCGATGCTCACCATCGAGAACCCACGTACAGGCGAGTACGCCATCTGGGTCGGGACCTACAGCGAGCCCTCTGGAGGGGCGGGATCACTTCCCCAGGCCCGGGTGGCCATCTCCGAACTCGGTCGCGGCCCCCGGTACGAAGGAGGGGAGAATTAATCCGAGGGAACCCACCGGAGCCCCTTCCCCGGAGTGAGCACCCCGTCTACCCGCTCGTCGTGGGGGCCGGCGGGGATCCGCTCCACCACCTGGAGATCCAGGGCGAGCCCGATGGCGGGCGGGGGGAGGGTGCCTGCCTCCGCCGCCTCTGTGCGGAGTCGGTGGAGCATCCGGTCGTAGTAGCCGCCCCCCTGTCCGAGCCGCCGCCCTTCTCCGTCGAAGGCCACCCCGGGGACGAGGAGGAGGTGCGCACGGAGGGGGTCGACTTCGGAAAACTCCGAGAAGGGGGTGGGGATCCCCATCCGGTCCCGGGGGAGGTTCGCGAAACCGGTCCCCGGCGGGAGGGTCCGGAAAACCAGCTCCCCCGAGGCGTAGTCGGGGAGGGCAATGGTGTATCCCCGCCTCCCCAGGAGGTGGGCAGTGGGGCCGGTGTCCACCTCCCACGGAAGGCTGGCGAAGAGGGTGGCGATGGACGGCGCCGTCCCGGAGCCGGGAGGGGATGCGCCCGGAAACCCATCCCCCGACTCCGCTCCGTTGGAGCCCTCCAGCCACCCTTCCAGTCGATGGGCCAACGCCTCTCCCCCCTCCTGCTGCCCCCGGGGAACCAGCGCCCTCAACTCGCCCCGGATCCGGCTCCGGAGCGCGCGTTTTTCTTCGTCGAGGGTGGCGTTCACCGGCATCCCATCACCGAAGGTGCTTGAACATGAGCTCCAGAAGCTCATCGTACATGGCCTCGGCCTCACCCTCGCCGGCCCGGATGGCCTCGGTGGCGCAGTGGTGGAGGTGGTTCCGCATGAGCTCCTTCCCTACGCTCCGGAGCGCCTGCTGCACCGAGGAGATCTGGGTGAGGATGTCCGCGCAGTAGCGATCCTCCTCCACCATCCGGTGAATTCCTCGGACCTGCCCCTCGATGCGGCGGAGCCGCTTCAGGTTTCGGTCGCGAATTTCGGGGGTGACCCCGTGGGCCATTCTCATGGTTTCCATCGTTCCATTCTGGGGATTGGTCGTGGTCATGGCGAGTCACCCTCCGATGCGGGCGCGGCGAAGGCGTAGGCTGTTGGTCACCACGCTCACCGAGCTGAAAGCCATGGCGCCGGCGGCGAGGACCGGGCTCAGGAGCACGCCGAAGGCCGGGTAGAGGACCCCCGCGGCGATGGGGATCCCCACCACATTGTAGATGAAGGCCCAGAAGAGGTTCTCCTTCATGGTACGCATGGTGGCCTGGGAGAGCCGCACCGCGTCCGCCACCCCCCGGAGGTCCCCCCGCATGAGTGTGATGTCCCCGGCCTCCATGGCGATGTCCGTTCCGGAACCGAGGGCGATCCCCACGTCGGCCTGGGCCAGCGCCGGGGCGTCGTTGATCCCGTCCCCCACCATGGCCACCACCTTCCCCTCGCCCTGAAGGCGGCGGATCTCCTCCACCTTCCCCTCGGGGAGGACCTCGGCCACAACCCGGTCGATCCCCGCTTCCCTGGCCACCGCTTCGGCGGTGCGTCGGTTGTCTCCGGTAAGGAGGATGGGTTCGAGGCCCATCCTCCGGAGACGGGTCACAACCTCCCGGGAGCTCTCCCGAATTGGATCGGCGACGGCCAGGAGCCCCGCCAGACGTCCGTCCACCGCCGCGAAGATGGGGGTGCGCCCTGCCTCGGCCAGCCGCTCCGCTTCGGGGATCAGGGGAGAGGGGTCCACCGAATAGTCGGCGAGGAGGGCGGCATTCCCCACCAGCACCGCGCGCTCCCCGATGCTTCCCAGCGCCCCTCGACCGGTGATGGCCTGGAAGGCGGTGGGGGGTTCGAGGGTGAGCCCTCGCTCTTCGGCGTGGCGGACGATGGCGCCGGCGAGGGGGTGTTCGGAGACCCCTTCCAGAGATGCCACCAGGCGGAGCATCTCCTCCTCATCGCCTTCGTGGACCACCACCTCGGTGACGGTGGGGCGCCCCTCGGTGACGGTCCCCGTCTTGTCCAGGACCACGGTAGTGAGGTCTCCGGTGCGCTGGAGCGCCTCTCCTCCCTTCACCAGGACCCCCAGCTCCGCCCCTTTCCCGGAAGCCACCATGACGGCGGTAGGGACGGCAAGCCCCATGGCGCACGGGCAGGCGATGATGAGGACCGCCACGGCGGTGGCGAAGCCGCGCACCATCGGGGCCTCGGTGGCGAAGAGGAACCAAAGGGCGAAGGTCACCACCGCGATCTGGAGAACCACCGGGACGAAGATGGCGCTCACCCGGTCCGCCAGCCGCTGGATGGGAGCCCGGGATCCCTGGGCATCCCGCATGAGCTGGACGATGCGGGCGAGTACGCTCTCCTCGCCGAGGGTGGTGGCCCGAAAGCGGAAGGAGCCGGTCCCGTTCATGGTTCCGCCGATGACCCGATCCCCCGGGGCCTTCGCCACCGGGATGGACTCGCCGGTGAGCATGGATTCATCCACCGCGCTGGATCCGGAGAGGATCTCCCCGTCTACCGGCACCCGCTCTCCCGGGCGGACGATGATGACTTCCCCGCGCCGGAGCTCCTCCACCGGAAGCTCCATCTCCATGTCGTCCCGGACCACGCGGGCCAGGCGGGGCTGGAGGTCGGCCAGCGCCCGGAGCGCCTCGGCGGTGCGCTTCTTCGCTCGCGCCTCGAGGGCGTTCCCCATGAGGATGAGGGCAATGATGAAGATCACCACCTCGTAGTAGACCTCAGGAAGCATCCCGTACCGGAGGAAGAAGCCCGGGTGGATGGTGGCCACCGCCGAGTAGAGGAAGGCGGCGCCCGTCCCCACCGCCACCAGAGTGTTCATGTCGGCGGAGCGGTGCCGGAAGGCGGCCCACGCCCGGGTGAAGAAGTGGCGCCCTGCCCAGAGCATGATCCAGGCGGTGAGGGTGAAGAGGGTCCAGGAGAGGACCGGGACGGAGATCTCGTAGAGCCAGGGGGCCACCGCCCGGAGGGGAGGGGAGAGCCACCCCATGACCCACTCCATGAAGGGGTCGGCGCTCACCCCGTGGGCGCCATGGTCCCCCACCACCCCCTCTGCTACATGGGCCCCCTCCATGAGGGGCATAGCAAGGAGCATGGAGAGGAGCGCCGCCCCGAAGCTCACCCCTGCCTTGGTGCGGAGTTCGCGGAATTCCCGATCCCGGGCCTCGTCCTGTTCGGCCTGCTCCCGGATGGCGCTCCGAACCTCGGTGGGAACCCGGGACTCGTACCCGGTGGCTCGAATGGCCTCCACCAGCGCCTCAGGGGTAATCGCGCCCCGGTCGAAGTCCACCGTGGCGTTGTCCAGGAGGAGGTTCACATTGGCGGAACGCACCCCCGGGGTCCGTTCCAGTGCCCCCTGCACCCGGGCCGAGCAGGCGGCGCAGGTCATCCCCTCCACCGGGAGGGTGACGCGGTCGGTGTCCTTGGGAAGAGTTGCAGTGCTCATCGGCCCGCTCCCTTGTCGGCGTCGGCTCCCGAGGCCATTGGAGGCTGGGCTTCTCCGCCTCCCCCTTTCTCCTCACCCTTCGGGGAGCTCAGGAAGAAGTACCAGTTGATCCAGGCGATGGCGGTGAGAGCCGCTACGATCACGACGATATCGGGAGTGTTCATGGAGTTGATCCGGTGGTGGTGCAGGGTACCCCTGGGGGGTATGTGTCAGGCACCCGAACATATACCCCTGGGGGGTATTGGTCAACGGGGTCATGGATCTGATGAGTCGGCAAGACCTCGTCTTGGCTCACCGCACCACGCCGATGACCTCCACCGCAGCACCGATCATACCAGGAAGTGGCCCAGGGCGAGGCACGGGCATACCCGGAACGCTGCGAAAAATTTTCTCTTGCGGCATGACCTTGGCCGATATTTATTGCACGTTAACGACCTCACTCTTTTCGCCAAATTACTGGACCTCATGCATCGAGCCCGCGCACGACTCTGGCTGATCCTGACTCTCATCGGGATCGGCTCATGCCGCCCGGAAGAACCGGGGATTCGGTATGAAGCCGTAACGGTCATCGGCGCCGCCGACTCCCTCTTCGAATCGTTGGGTGCCGTTGCTCTGGTGAACGACCATGGCTCCGTCCTGGCTCGACCGACGGCGTTGGCAAGCCTTCCTGATGGCTCCTTCGCCATCGGTGATGCCTCCGACCTCAACATCAAGATTTTCGGAAGCGATGGTCGGCATGTAGAGACGTGGGGCAGAGCAGGCTTGGGCCCGGGGGAGTTCCGATCCATCGGATCGGTTTCGGTGCTTGGGGACTCACTGTTTGCCTACGATGCCACTCGACCTGGGATCTCGGTGTTCCGCTCCGACGGCGCGTTCCTCCGGCAGATTTTGTTTCCAATCACGCACTACAGGGCAACGCTCATTGGTGCCTCACAGATGCTCCTTACTTCCCGCCCCGGACAGGGACGACCGCTTCTTGCCATAGGCACCACAGACGGAACAGTCGTACATGAGTTCTTAAGCCCCGAATGGCTCCATGAACGGCCAGGAATTGGCCTGCACTCCGGCCTCTATGCGGATGCCCGTGACGGATACGTGCATGCCATGCTGTTCGGCTGGGATCTCCTTCACACCTTTGACTACGAGGGCCGGCTGTTAGCCACACGTCGAATACCAGGGATCGGATCCCTCGTGGACGCCTGGATCGCGGCAGGAGAAGCTCCCCAGACCTCTTCGGGGGACTGGTTTCATCACGGGCTATACGCAGTGATGCACCTGACTGCTCTCCCGAGCGGAGCCGCCCTTATCGTCATGGCCGAGTACGATACTCGTCAGGGTACTGACCTCATTGAAGGTGTACATGGGCTAGTCATTCCTCCACCTGGCCGACCTGCACGCGCCTATGAGGTTGGCTTTTCGGGTCTTCCATTGGGTTGGACGGCGGATGCCGACCTCGTTGTAGTGGGATATGAGGATTATCTGGCAGGAACATATCGCCTGGAGAAGTTCCGATACCTCGGTCACCCGTAGAGAACCACGCCGACTAACCGATGTGCCCACCGGAGATGGCCTCATGAGACATTGGCTTGTTCTGGCATTCGTTGCAGCTGCCAACTTCGGTTGTGGGGGCAATGCACAGTCAACCGACTCTGCCCCCGGTGAGGACGCCATCGCCCACGACGTGGTCCAGTTGATCCTCAATGGAATGGATGAACTGCATGGAACCCCAGGTGTGGTTGTTTTTCTCTCCGCCGATGATCGATCAACCTGCATGGGCCTCGGTCGACAGGTGCGGAGCCTCCTTCGTGAAGCATTCGTCACAGCAATCCCCCTTCATCTGGTAACCGTAGGCGATCACGAGGATCGAATTCGGTCCTGGGCGCGTTCAGAGGGCCTGTTTGGACCTTCATTCGAAACCACCCTTCATCGCCACACCGGCGATCTCCCTACCCCCACGGTAGCCATCATCGACGGAAATAGGACTGTATCACACGTGGTGTCCCAACCACGCTCCCTCTTCGGCGAGTTTCATCTATCCCTCGCCGAAGAACTGGGACTCCTCAGGTAAGAGTGGAGCGTGGAAGGGGCATGAACCTCGTCATGCCCCTTCACTGACCCATGAAGGTGGAGGTGTTCTATGATTCGCAAGCTGTTGCTCCGCATCGGCGCCATGGCCGTCTTCGTGCCTCTCCTGATCGGAGCGCCGTCGTCGGCTACCGAGCCGGATGTCAAGGGTTGTTGGTACACGCCTCCGCAGGAACCCAGGTGCCACGAATGCTCGGACACCTGCGAGATCCCTAACCAGGTCTGCTGCCGGATCATCATCATCGAGTGAGCGGCCGGGCATGCGTACAGGCCCGGGCCGACCGGCCCGGGCCTGTACCTCCACCCTCCAAACCCCACCGCCATGCCCACCCCACCTCTTCGTGTCATCCCCGCGCTCATCCTCGTTGCAGCGGGATTCCCGGCCCCCCTTCAGGCCCAACCCCCAGCGGGCAACGACCACCTCCCCGCCCTCCTCGCCCTGGCGGAGCACATGCGCGACAACTTGCAGTCGCACCCAACCTGGATCACGGGCACCGTGGCGATTGAGCCCAGGATCCCATGTCTCCCGGGAAGTTGCCCCACCGGGTGGTTAGGGACCCGCGACCAGACGGTCACCCGAGGCATCGCGGAGCCGCTGGAACTCGCCACCATGACCATTTCGCGTGCCTACACCGACGCCCAGTTCCTGGGGCGCCCCACCGACGCCGAAGCCGCAAGAATTTCCGGGGTCATTGCCCTTGGCCGACCCACCCCCGATGGAGAAAACCTTAGTATACCCGTCATCGTCTGGTGGCACCGGGATGCCAACCGACGCGAGGTGTACCAGCGGGAATCGGTGGCCACGGTGGGAGAGGGGCCTGATGGCTGGCAGGTGCTTGAGGTGAGGCACCTACGAGCGCTCCTGACCGGAGGGTAAAAGTCGGCCCCATCAACGCCGCCGGCGCACCGATTCCCGTCTCCCCCTACTCCGGAGCAGCACCCGTTTCGGACACCCCTGCCGGGAGCGCCTCGAGAACCGCCGCCACCAGCGGCTGAGGCCCGTATCCCAACGGGCCCGGAGTCAGCCCCAGCCGGACCACCACCAGCTCCAGGCTCGGGATCACCACCATGGACTGGCCGTCGTTCCCAAGGAGCCAGAAGGCATCGTTGGGGATGGGGGAGTCGGGGAGGGAGTGCCCCGGGCCGCGCATCCAGACCTGTCCCAACCCATAGATCCCCCGGGATACCTCGGAGGGAGTGGCCATCATTTCCACGAATCCATCCGGGAGGATAGGCTCCCCTTCCCACACCCCTCCCTGGCCGGCATGAGCCCGAACCGGGCCCAGTCGCGGGCGGTGGCGTGGCGCCAGGGCAGTTTGTGGCCGGAGGAAGCGCCCCATACCTTGTGCCGATCCACACATAACGACCATGGGCCAAGGGAAGACGGTCGGCACCCGTCGGCTCGACGTCCCCCCGTTCCGGAAGACCATGCCTCCACACATCCTCGTGCCCCGCCCCTCCCGCCTCCCCCTTGGAAGCCTCCTCCTTGTCATGCTCCCCGCGTGTGGCGGAACCGCCGACTCGGCCGGCTCCCCCGAAGAGGCGGCCCGCTGGGAGGCCCGCGCCGCCAACGTCACCATCACTCGGGACGACTGGGGGATCCCCCACATCCACGGCCCCACCGACGCCGACGCCATCTTCGGCCTCATGTACGCCCAGGCCGAGGACGACTTCCCCCGCATCGAGACGAATTTCCTGAACTCCCAGGGGCTTCTGGCCGAGGCGGAAGGGGAAGAGGCCATCTGGCGCGACCTTCGCATGCGCCTCTTCATCGACCCCGAGGAAATGCAGGCGCTCTACGCCGAGAGCCCCGAGTGGCTCCGCGACCTCATGGACGCCTGGGCCGACGGGCTCAACTACTTCCTCCACACCCACCCCGAGGTTCGTCCCCGCGTCCTCCACCGCTTCGAGCCGTGGATGGCCCTCACCTTCAGCGAGGGCTCCATCGGAGGGGACATCGAGCGGGTGAACATGGGGACGCTCAGAACCTTCTATGAAGAGGTGGAACCCCTCGGGGCTCCCGCCGTCGCCACCACTTCGGGGGCATCGCCATGGGAGGATGGGTCACCCGGAAACCCACGCACCTCGACCCATCTCGCCCTGTCGGCGCCCGCCGGCTCGCTCGTCACCCCTGACCCCTGGGATGAGCCCCGCGGCTCCAACGGAATCGCCATCGCTCCCCGCCACACCGCCGGCGGGAACGCCCTTCTCCTCATCAACCCCCACACCTCCTTCTACTTCCGCCATGAAGCGAAGGTCTCCAGCGACGAGGGGCTGAACGTCTACGGCGCCCTCACCTGGGGGCAGTTCTTCGTATACCAGGGGTTCAACGAACACGCCGGATGGATGCACACCTCCAGCTCGGTGGACAACATCGACGAATTCCTGGAGACGGTGGTGGAGCGGGACGGCGAACTCTACTACCTGTACGGCGACGAGGAGCGACCCCTCACCACTCGGGAAACCACCATCCGCTACCGCACGGAGGATGGAGCGACGGGCGAACGCACCTTCACCGTGTACCGCACCCATCGGGGACCCATCGTCCGCGCGGTGGATGGCCGGTGGGTGAGCGTCGCCCTCATGGAGGAGCCCATGCGGGCCCTCATGCAGTCCTACCTCAGGACAAAGACGCGAAATCTGGACGAGTACCTGGAGGTCATGCGCTCCCACACCAACTCGTCCAACAACACGCTCTTCGCCGACCGTGAGGGGAACATCGCCTACCTCCACTCCAACTTCGTTCCGGTGCGGGACACCCGATTCGACTACTCCCGTCCGGTGGATGGAAGCAACCCCGCCACCGACTGGCAGGGGCTCCACACCATCGAGGAGTCACCCAACTCCATCAACCCGGGAGTGGGGTGGGCCATGTGCACCAACAACTGGCCCTATTCGGCCGCGGGGCCCGATTCCCCCCGTCAGGCGGACTTCCCCTCGTACATGGATCGCGGGAGTGAGAATGCCCGGGGAGTGAACGCACTGGAACTCCTTCCGGAGATCCGGAACCTGACGCTGGAGGGACTTCGCGACCTGGCCTACTCGACCCGGGTTCCCGCCTTCGACCCCATGATCCCTCGGCTCGTCTCCGCCTGGGATGGGCTCCCCGCCGACTCGGAGCTTCGCGAACGAACCGCCGAAGCGGTGGAGCTCCTCCGCGGGTGGGACCGGCGATGGGGGGTGGAGTCGGTCGCCACCTCCGTAGCCATCTTCTGGGCCACCGGGCTCCAGGGGGGCGCCAACGCCCCCGCGGAGGTCCAGCTTCAGGCGCTCGCCGACGCCCTGGATCGCCTGGAGGAGGACTTCGACGACTGGCGTACTCCGTGGGGTGAGATCAACCGCTTCCAGCGCCTCACTGGAGAGGTCCGCTCCGCCTTTGATGACGACGCTCCCTCCCTCCCCGTCGGGTTCACCTCGGCGCGCTGGGGTTCACTCGCCTCTTTTGGCGCCGGACCACGAGATGGAACGAAACGCTGGTACGGCACCAGCGGCAACTCCTTCGTGGCAGTCGTGGAGTTCGGGGAGCGGGTGCGGGCACTGGCAGTGACGGCGGGCGGGCTCAACAATGACCCGGCATCACCCCACTTCAGCGACCAGGCGGAGCGGTACGCCGCCGGCGACCTGCGCCCGGTATACTTCTACGCCGATGAGCTGGCGCCGGTGGCTCAGCGAACCTATCGACCGGGCGAGCGGTGACGTCGCCCATCTGACTTCGCCCCGGAACGAACCCTCCCATACCCCACCGCGCGGACCCCGCCATGGCGCTCACATTCCGGGAGGAACTCGCACTTCAGGCCGCCCTCATGGAGATCAAGCTCGAGCGTCGCCGGGCCCTCCGGGAGATGTTCGAGGGGACGCAGCTTGTTCTCAAGGACAAGACCCGTCCGGCCCGGGAGGTGGCGGGAGAGGCGAAGAAGGCCTACGGGAAGGTCAAGGAAATCCCCGGCGTGGGAGTGCCCAATCTCCGGGCCCCCGATCTCGATCTGAATCTCGACCTCCTGAAGGGACTCGACCTCCGAGGACTGGCAAGGCTCCCCTCACTCTCCTTCCCCAACATCGGTTTTGACTGGAACCTCATCCCCGACATCCGTCTGGGGGACCTCCCCGGCTTCGATCTCCCGAGAATTCGCATTCAGTTGAAGGGGCTCCTCAAATACAAAGACCTTTTCCCGGACATCCGCCTCCGGGCACTGATCCTCAGAATCCATCTTCGGTTTCCGGGGCTGGAGATCCCGTACATCATCTGGGAGCTGGGGCGGATCTTCCAGATCGACTTCTCGGTGCACATCCCCGCGCTTCGCGTCTGGCTCCCCTCCCTCCCCCAGGTGAGCCTCCCCAATCTGGCCATCCCTGACGTCAACCTCCCCCGCATCGCGGTTCCGGACGTCAGCCTGAACATCAACATCGACCTCCCCTCGCTGGAGATCCCGGGAATCAACCTCCCGCGGCTCCTGCGAATCCCCGGGTTCGATCGGGTCCTCAAGCTCCTTCTGGAACTCTTCGACATCGGTGACCTCCCGGACATCGTCCAGCTCATCGGCCTCGACGTCTTCCTGGACTTCGTGAGCTCGGCCCTCCCGGTGGTGCAGCAGCTCAAGAGCGGTGCTGCCGCGGTGAACGAGTTCGGGTCGGCCATCCAGGACCAGTGGAAGGCTCATCGAACCCACGAGCATGAGAAGTTCGTTGTCCCCGGCGATGCCCGCGCCGCCTGCGGAGCCCTTCGGACCCTCCTCAAGCAGAGTTCCGCCGAGCACGCCGCCCGGGGCACGGTGAACGCCACCCAGTTCGCCGTCTCCACGGCGGGGCTCTTCGCCGACCTGGGTGCGGGCACCGGACCAGCCGTGGCAGCGGGGGCCTCTCTCGCCAAGCTGGGGATCAAGATCACCGTCGTGGCGGCCCGGTACCGCGAGGTGAAGCGGGTAAACCACATCCTCTCCACCAATTCGGCGGAAGGATTGGGGCGAGAGATCTTTGACGTCTCTCCCTTGTTGGGGTGCTACTTCATCGTGAACAGCACCACCAGCACGATCCTGAACGTCCTCGCCGACGACATTCTCACCGACGGGTGGATGAACGACGCCGAACGAAACAAGCGGGAGCACCTGGACCCCCTCGTTCGGGACTCTCAGGCCTTCATCGGGCGCTCCCACTACGTGCTCACCCCTCTTCGACAGACCAAGGGGATGTACGTGGAGAGAAGCACCTTCGATCGCCTTACCGAGACCTTCTCGCTATACGTCCGCAAGAAGATGAGGTTGGCTCCACAGGACGCCCGGGTGACATCGCACCGATACCTGGGAAGCTGACCCGGGCAAGCTCTGATCCGGATGGGCGGCGAGTCGATCCTTCCGGGACGAACCTTCGCCTACGCCCTACTTCCCCGCGATTCGGTAGCGCACCACGGTGGCCACGTCGAACTCGTCGTTGACCACCGCCAGGAGGTGTGCACCTCGCACCTCCGGTCGAACCGTCTGAAGCTGCAACCCGGTAGGGGCAGCCACCTGCCCCAGATATCGTCCTTCCGGGTCGAAGAGGTCCAGGAATCGGGGGGCGTCCAGCTCCCGGAAGGGATCCACCCAGAGGTACCCATCGGCGTCCAGATGAAAGCTCTGGAAGGCTGGCTTGAAGGGGGGAATGCTCTGGTCTCCCTCCACCCGGACGTCGGATCCGAAGCTTGCGATCCGGGTGCGGAGATCCTCCCGCACCGAATCTGCCTCGACCGGAGTCACCGCCACGGGGGTGTGGTCCCGCTGAATGATGCGGACGGTGTCTCCCGCCGCGCTCTGTTGAATGAACCGGTACCTGTCGCTCACCCCCCACCAGAGGTACCCCCGGGGATCAAACTGCCAGCGGAGCCAGGAAGCGTACGGGGGCACCATCGACATCATTCCGGCCCCATCCGAGCGGACCACCCGAATGCGGGGGCCGGAGTCCTCGGGAATCGGGATGGAGTCGGCGGGAGTGAAGTCCGGAGAAAGCCGGGTAAGGGTCCCCCCGGAGAGAACGTCCCAGATCCGGTCTTCCCGGTCCAGCCCGCCGGGCCAGGGCCACGCAAAATAGCCGGCTTGCCGGGGGTGGGTGGCCAGGAGTGACCCATCCTCCCGGAACACGGTGTAGCGGGCATTCCCCGGGTCCTGGACCCAGATGTTCCCGGCACCGTCCACCGCCAGCCCGATGGGGGTCCGGAACTCTCCGGGTCCGCTCCCGTCCCGCCCCAGCGTCTGGAGGTGAGTGCCCTCTGCGGAGAAGATCCGGAGCTCCCGGGCCTGGTTGTCCAGGACGAGAATCCGACCGTCGGGGTGAGCGGCGATGGCGGGGATGGAGCCGAACTGTGCCGGACCGGAGGCGTCGATTCCCCCGATGCGCACCTCCTCCTCGAGGCGCCACTCCTCGCCCTCACTCCACATGCCCTGGACGGGGTTGGACACCAGCATCGCACCGTTGGGGAGGGTGTCGAAGGTGATGAGGCTCCCGGGAGCCGGGCCGTCGCCCCCGCACCCCGTCGATCCGAGAAGAATCAGGGCGAGGAGGGTGGTTCGGGACCGGAGAGTGCGCATGGGCGGGTGAGGTGCAAGGGGAGGAAAGGTGCTACTCGGCAACGGGTTGGACACCTGAGGCGCCGACCCGGTTGCCGCCGTGAAGGGAGCGCCTACTCCTCGGTGGCACCCGCCAGATCCCGCACTGCCTGCGCCATGGCGCGCACCCGGTCCGGGTCCGATGCCCGGGCAGCATCCCCATCCAGCACACCGGCCAGCCGGTTCAGCGCCTCCCGGCGGGCGGCTCCGGAGGCGGCCTCGGCGGCGTCCAGCGCCTGAGCGATCTCGCCGGTGCGGGCAGGGGCAAGTCCCCCATTCCGCACGAGCTGGTCCAGGTAGGAGCGTACCACCGGGAAGGCCGCGGGCCAGACCAGCTTGGGCTGGGCCTGGGGGTTGTACTCCTCCATGGTCACCAGCTTCGCCGCCGCGATCTCGTTGGCGGAGAGGTGCTCGCTGGGAACCAGCTCCAGAACGTCCAACCCACGGGCCAGCTCCGACGAGTAGATGTACCCGTTGTACCAGTACGCCCCCCAGGAGCCACCCACGACGAGGGTCTCGTCATCGA
>JBJHBD010000010.1:38863-41045 GCA_050485305.1 Gemmatimonadota bacterium | reverse complement strand
GTCGGGCACGGTCGGGCCCGAGGAGCGCCTCGGCTTCGGCGAGCTCCGCGTCGTCGACGCTGTTCACCGAATACCCCAGGTAGAGGAGGGCTGCTCCGATGGACTCCCGGGGGTCGTCGAGGAGGGCGAAGCGGCCCGAAGAGCGCTCAGCGTCGAAGAAGACCCCCCAGGTGGCCCATTCCCCTTCATCACCCGTCACTCGATCGGTACGGAGACCGATCCCCGTGGTCCCCCACTGATACGGGACGGAGTACCGGTTCTCCGGATCGTACGAGAGCCCCAGGAAGTCGGGGTGAAGGTTGGCTCGATTGGGGAGGAGGGCCGGGTCCAGCGGGTCCAGCATCCCTCCCTCCCGGAGGATCTGCACCGCGTAGTCCGAGGCCACCACCAGGTCGAACTGGCCGCCGCCCCCCGCCTGGAGGCGGGCCAGCATGGCCTCGTTGGTGTCGAAGAAGTCCTGCACCACCCGCACCCCATACTCCTCGCGGAACTGCCGGAGGAGCCCCGGATCCAGGTAGTCGGGGAAGTTGAACACCCGAAGGGTGGAGGCGAGCCGGTCCCGCTCCACCACGAGCCCGTATCCCTCGATCGCATCCGGGAGATCGGGAGACGAGGTCCCGCACGCGGCGAGGGTCATCCCCACGGCCAACGCCGCGAGGAGGGAAGCCCTGGAAGGGCGGGTCGTAACGGACATCACCGGCACCGGGGTGGAGTGGACATAGACCTGAATTATCGCCCGCTCCTCCCCTCTCGGGCAAACCCCCGGCTTCCGAGCGTTCGCAGGGAACGCGCCACCGTGGGGAGGATGAAGCACGCCAGCGGAATGGAGAGGAGAAGGCTCCCGATGAGGGCAATGGCCAGCGGCTGGAGGAGCCCGAAAGCCCGCGCACCCCCGAGAAGAAGCGGACTCATTCCCAGCACAGTACTGAGCACGGTGAGGGTGATGGGGCGCAGCCGCTCCACCCCTGCGGAGGCCAGCGCCTCTCCCGGACCCATCCCCCTTCCCTCCAGATCCTGGGCCTGGGACAGGACGAGAATGACGTTGTTGGCCACGATTCCCACTGCGATGAGGAGCCCCGCCAGCACCATCCCATCCAGAGGGCGCCCGAGAAGGGCCAGGAGGAGCACTGCCCCACCTCCCGCCATGGGAATGGTGAGGAGCCCCGCCAGCGCATAGGAGAAGGTGCCGTACTGGATGACCAGAAGGGTGAGGACCAGAATGAGGGCGAGGGCCATGGAGACGCCGAAGGTGGCACGGGTCTCTTCAAGAGCCTCGATCTCCCCCTCCATCCACCAGCTCACCCCCGGTGGAAAGGTGACCGCCCGGAGAGCCTCCCTGACCGCAGCCGCGGTGGCCCCGGGGCCGGGGCCTGCCGGATCGAGTTGCGCCCCCACACGCACCACCCGCTGCCCCTCCCGGCGTTCGATGTGGGTGGGTTCCTCCACCAGGCGGAACAAAACGAGCGATCCCAGGGTGGTGGTCTCCCCATTCCCGCCAAGGACGGGGGCGCCCGCAAGCTCCATGGGACCCCCGGACCAGCGGCGATCATACCGGATCCGCAACGCGAGGGGCTCACCACCCTCCATGCGCTGCCGGAGCATTCTCCCCTCGAGGGCATACTCGAGACCGCGCTCCAGCTCTTCCGGGGGCACTCCCATGACCAGGACGCGGTCCATCCGGGGCTCCCCCTGCCAGCGGGGGCTCACCCCCGCCCGGAGACGCTGCACCCCCACGAGCCCGGGAACTCCCCGGAGAAGCTCCACCATGGGAGTCTCCAGCTCGCCCAGCTCGAGAAGGTTTCCATCGGCCCGGGTGAACACCACGATGAGGTCCGCGTCGGTGAGACGCGTCTGCACGCCACGGATGCGGGGAGGAGTTACCGACACCCGGAGCCCGGGGACTCCCAACGTCGCCAGCGCCTGCCGCGCATTCGCGGCCCACGCCTCCGAGGTGGTCCCGGCCCCTTCCAGATCCACCCGAACGGTGAAGTCTGCCGTTCCCGGACGGAAGGCGGGGAGCCCATCCCGGAAGTACCCTCCCACCGTGGTGAAGACCGCCGCCGATCCGGGAAGCTCCGCCAACCGGCGTTCCGCGTCGCGTGCCAGAGCGTCCATCTCCTCGATGGGGATTCCGGCGGGGTGGGTGATCCGGGCGTTGCGCCCTGGTTCGGAAAGGGCCGCT
>JBJHBD010000010.1:17820-38853 GCA_050485305.1 Gemmatimonadota bacterium | reverse complement strand
GGTGAAGAGGGCGTCGGTCCCGTCCAGCCCCAGGAGGGTCTCCTCCACGCGGCGCGCGATCCCGTCCATGTCCGTAAGCGGGATCCCAGACGGGTGCACGATACGGGCTTCGACGAACCCGTCATCCACCACCGGAAGCACCTCGAAGGGGAGGGCACGACCACCCACCACCAGGATGAGGGCGAAGACGCCGAGAACGCCCCATCCCGCCCATGTCCTCCCGAAGAGGTTCCCCCCGGGGAACTTCCCCTCCCGGTTCGCGTCAGGGACCTCAGCGCCACCTGTTTCGGGTTCCCTCCGGGCAAATACCGGGAGGAGGAGGAGCGCAAAGAGGAAAGAGAAGACCCCCGCCACCACCACCGTCCAGATGAGCGGGCGGAAGAGGAGGGCCACCAGCCCCGTCACGAAGAGGAAGGGGAGGATGGCGGCCAGGGTGGTGAGGAGGGCTCCCAGGAGCGGCCCCGCAACTTCCACCATGGCGCGCACATGCGGGTCCGCCGTACCCGTCGGGAGGCGGTCCAGCCGATCAAAGTAGATGATGGCGTAGTCCAGCCCCAATCCCACCGAGAGGAGGAGCCCCGCGAGGGTGAGGAGGTTCAACGTCTGCCCCATGGCACCGAGGACCGCCACCGTGGCCGCCAGGCTGACTCCCACCACGACGGCCACCAAAAAGGTGTAGCGGCGCTGCCGAAGTCCGAAGAAGAGGAGGAGCATGGCCAGGAAGGCCCCGCCCACCACGGCGGTGAGCGCACTTCGCACCGCGCTCCGGGTGACGATGGCATCGTCGAAGAGGATGGAGGCCCGCAGCCCCTCGAAGCCGCCGGTCCCCTCCACCTCCTCCAGTACGGCGCGAACCTCCTCGGCAACCTGAAGAGCGTGTGCACGGGGAGATCGATGAACGGAGACCAGGACCGCCGGCACCCCGTCGAGGCGAGTGCGGAGCATTTCCTGGGAGGGGGCCCGATGGATCCGGGCAATGGATCCGAGGGGCACCGCCACCCCATTCCCGGGTGCCATCAGGGGGAGGCTCCCGAGTCGCTCCGCAGACCACCGCTCCTCGCCCAACACCGCGACCCCCTCGAACCCCGACGTCCGGAGGGTGCTGCTGGTCGGGGGATCGGTGGCCCGAAGGAGGGCGGCTTCCAGGGAGGCCAGGGGGATGCGCGCCGCACTCTGTCGCACCGGATCCACATCCACCACGAGCTCCGGGATCTCCTCCCGACCGATGTATACCGCTTCCACCCCCGGAATTCCCCGGAGGCGGGGAACCAGGCTCCCTCGAAGGCGTCGACGGACCTCGGGAACCGACAACCCGTCCGAACCCACGGCAATCTGGATGGAGGGCTCCTCCAGGGTGGTCACCGCGAAGATGCGGGGTTCGGGGAACCCTGCGGGGATCTGTCCCTGTACCCGCTGCACCGCCTGGGTCACATCGCGAAGTGCCCGGTCAAGATCGTACCCGGGCTCGAAGAAGAGATCGATGTAGCTGCGTCCGTCGCCGGAGCGGGAGGCCACCTGGACCAGCCCCTGGATCCCCCCGAGCACCGACTCGATTGGCTCGTTCACACTCTCCTCGATGACGGTCGAGGTCTGCCCGGGGATGTCGGAGATGATCCGGATCTGGGGGTACCGGATCTCCGGGAGCAGTTGCACCGGCATCTGGAGGAGGGAGATCCCTCCAAGAATTCCGAGGGATGCCACCAGGGCGGTCATGGCCGGTCGCCGCTCCCCGAGTGCGCGGAGAAGGAGGTGCAGGAGCTGGCCGGGGCGACTCACCGAACCCCTCCCACCGGGGTCACGCGGCGTCCGTCAGGGTGGGAGCGGGGTTCATATCGAACCACCAGATCCCCCTCCTCGAGTCCCGCGCGCACCTCGACTCCGGCGGTGAACGGGCGCCCCAGCTCGACCCGGGTGCGCTCCACCTGCGCCGGATCCCCCGGGACCACCTTCGCCACCCAGTGGCGGTCCCCATCGCTGGCCACCGCCGTCCAGGGTACCACCAGGGCATGGACGGTGATCTCGTGGAGGACCTCGACCCCTTCCCGGGAGGTGGGGCCGTCGCGGAGATAGAGTTCCACCGTCGCCACCCCGGAAACCGATCCGGACCCCACCGCCACTCGCTCCACCTCGTACACGATTCCGCTCTCGGTGCGGACCCGGAGGTGGGCCGGATCCTCGAAGGAGGCGCTCTCCCATGACGGGATGGTGAGCCGGACTCCCATCCCCCCGGGGCCGGGGCCCTCCACATGCCCGAGTACGGCACCGGCGGCCACCCACGATCCGGGAGCATGTACGAGTCCGCTGAGGGTCCCGGCCGAGGGAGCGCGGATCCGATAGGCTTCCGAGAGCGCTCGGACCTCTCCCAGCGATTCCCTCGCCTGAAAGAGGCGAAGGCGGGCTTCGGCCACCTCCCCGGCCCCGGCGGCACCGGTGGCCTCCAACCGCTCCCACCGTTCCAGCTCGGATTCAAGCTGGCGGAGACGTTCCTCCGCCACTTCCCGGCGGGCTTCCAGTTCGGGAGCCACCAGGGTGAAGATGAGTTCACCGGGCGTCACCCGAGCCCCACTTTGCCCACGAACCTCTTCGATCCGCCCCGCTCCGGGCGCCACCAGGGGAATCCGCTGAATGGGCTCGACGGATCCGGCCCAGCTCCGGGTCACCGACACCTCATCCAGCGCCACCGCCCAGACTCCCACCGAGGGGGGAGGCGCCGACGCCCCACCTCCGGGCGACTCCCCGCCACACCCGGCGAGCCATGCAAGAGACAGGCTCAGGAGCAGCAGCCGATTCAGGGGGTGCGTCCACATGGGCTACTCCTCGTGTCCGAGTCCGGAGGGGAGGTGATCCAGTTGGCCGGAATGGTCGTGCAGGAGGAGCAAGGTTCGGGCGAGCGTGCCCTCGGAACGGACCACGGACTCGTCCACCTGGAGCCGCCGCTCCCGCGCCTGGATGACTTCGCTCCAACGGTCCACTCCCTCGCGCCACCGCGCCACTGCGGCGGCCTCCCGGCGTTGGGCCAACTCGCGCTCTCGTTCCAACGCCTGCCGCTCCGCCCTCCGGAAGGCGAGATCTCCCTGGAGCCGGTCCCACTCCCGTCCCAGGGTTTCGCGATAGGCGTCCGCTTCAGCCGAGAGAGCGCGAGCTTCGGCGGCCTCGGCGTCGGCCCGCCGTCCGCGGATTCCGCCAAAGTCGGGACTCCAGCGGGCAGCCAGCCCCACCAGATACTCGGTGCGAATCCGATCATCTTCGTCGAAGGCCCGGGAATAGGTGGGGCCGGTGATCCCAAGGACGTCCAGACGGAGGCGGCCCCCGTCACCTATCTCCCGAGCCCGCCCCTCCCGGATGACGGCGTCCTGGAGGAGTTCACGCAGACGGGGGTTGTCGTCCACCGCGCCATCGGGAAAGTCGCCGTCCGGGGAAAGAGCCATCGGTTGGATGCACCGACCGGCGCGCCTTGAGAGTTCCACCCGAAGCGCGGACGTCGTCCGTTCGGCCTCGGCCAGGAGGCGCTCCCCGCGGGCCAGCGCCTCCTCCATGAGAAATCCCTCCCACGCCATATCCACCCCCGCGTCCACCCGCCGGCGGACGAGTGCGGCCAGCGCCCTCAGCTCATCCAGGTGTCTCTCCCGGGCGCGCAGGACCCCCTCCCCCTCCACGGCGTCGATGTAGAGTCCGGCCAGGAGGACTCGGAGGTCGGCTTCCACGGCCTCCCCCTGGAAGCGGGCCCCGGTCAGGGCATGACCGGCGGTTGTGCTCCTCCGGCTCCTGTCGCTGCTGAGGAGGGTCCAGGTGGCCACCAGTCGCGCTTCCCCCCGAGCCCCTACCCCCAGTACTCGTTCTTCGCCCGGGCTCAGTCGCTGACCATGATTCCCCACCCCCTCGAAGGCGAACTCCGGCACCCGCTCCCTCCGCACTCCGTCGGACGCGGCGGCGGCTCCCACGGTTCGCTCCGACGCAGCTCGCATCAGCGGGTCCCGGGAGAGGGCCTGACTCCAGAATTCCGTGAGGGAGAGGGAATCTCCGGTCGCCTCCACTTCGCAGGGGTCTCCGGGAGGCGAGGTCGCCCCCTCCACCGCACGGGGGTTCCCGCCCGTGACGGAAAGGACCAGCCCGAGGAACATCGCGGATCCTCGTGAGATCAGGGTCCCGCTGGACATGATGGCCGCCTTGGCTCCTGGTGAAGAGTTCTTTCCCGACAGAGGACCCGGCGAAGCTACGAAACGTTAGCCCTCCCCGCGCCTCGTCTCAGGAGGAGGATGGCTGCCGAGATGGTGACGATGGAGAAGAGGAGGAGGAGGGTGGCAAGCGCATTCACCTCCGGCGTCACCCCCCGCTTGATCATGGAGTAGATCCGGATGGGGAGAGTGGACGACCCGGCCCCGGCGGTGAAGTAGGCGATGAGGAAGTCGTCTACCGAGAGGGTGAAGGCGACGAGCGCCCCCGCCGTGATCCCCGGCATGGCCATGGGGATCACCACCCGCCGGAGCGCCTCCCATGGCCCGGCTCCCAGGTCCCGCGCCGCCTCCACCACCCCGTCGGGGAAGCCGTCCAGCCGGGCCAGCACAAGGAGGGCCACGAAGGAGATCTGAAACGAGACATGGGCCAGGATGATGGAGCCGATCCCCAGGGGGAAGGCCACCAGGGAGAAGAGGGCGAGGAGCCCCACCGCCATGACGATGTCCGGGGCCAGGATGGGGAGGGTGAAGACGCCGCGTAGCGCCCCCCGCCCCCGGAATCTCCCGAAGTGGAGCCCGATCCCCAGCGCCGTCCCCAGCGCCGTGGAAACCGCCGTGGACACGCCGGACACCGCCAGGGTGTTCCGCACCGCCCGCCCGATGTCCGGATTGGTGAAGACCCTCCGATACCAGTCCAGGGTGAAGCCCTCCCACCCCAGAGCGAAGCGGGAATCGTTGAAGGAGTACACCACCAGGACCAGCACCGGGAGGTAGAGGAAGGCCAGCGCTCCCCAGAGGACTCCGCTCCGGACGATGGATCCCCGGAGGTTGCGGGTACCGGATCCCATCCTCCTACGGTACCTCCGGCCCCCCGCTCCGGCGGGTGAGGCGGAGCGAGAGGACGATGAGGACGAGGGAAAAGAGGGTGACCCAGAGGGCCAGCGCCGAGCCGAAGGGCCAGTCCCGGGCCAGGAGCATCTGATTCTGGATGAGGTTCCCCACCATCATGGCGCGGGCGCCCCCCAGGAGGTCCGGAGTGACGAAGGCCCCCAGCGCCGGAACGAAGACGAGGATGGCGCCGGCGGCGATCCCGGTCGCGGTCTGGGGAATCACGATGCGGCGGAGGCGCGCCCACGCCCCCGCCCCCAGGTCGCGCGCCGCCTCCAGGAGGGCCGGATCCAGCCGCTCCAGGGAGGCGTAGAGGGGAAGGACCATGAAGGGGAGGAAGGTGTGGACCAGCCCCGCCAGGACGGCGCCCTCGTTGAAGAGAAGGGGGAGGGGCTCAGCAATGAGCCCCATCCGTATGAGGGCCGTGTTCACCACCCCCTCCTGCCGGAGGAGGACGATCCAGGCATAGTTCTTCACCAGGAGGTTCGTCCACGACGGGAGGATGAGAGCCAGGAGGGCCAGGTCCCGGGCGCGCCCCCGCATCCCGCGGAGCGCCCATGCCACGGGGAAGCCGATGGCCAGACAGAGGAGGGTGGTGAGCCCCGCCAGCTTCACGGAGCGCCAGAGGATTCTCAGGTAGAGGGGGTCCAGCGAGCGGATCAGAGGTTCGGCGGTGAAGGGGAGGGTGGGTCGCCCCTGCGCCCCCTGGGTGAGGAGGGAGAAGAGGGCGATCACTCCCATGGGGGCCAGGAAGAGGGCGACGAGCGCCAGGGAGGCGGGCCCCACCGTCCACCCCAGGAAGGCGTGCCCCCCCACGGGAGAGCGGGCGGCGTCCCCCCGGTCAGACATCGTCCTCCCCGTCGGGGACCAGGGGAATCAGGTCCATGGGGTCCAGGAGGAGGGTCACCTCGGCCTCCTCCGGCGGCGCTTCCCGCCCCTCGGAGGCGTGGAGGTGGGCCAGGAGGTGGAGGTGGCCCACTGCCACCTTCAGCTCCATGACACCCCCCAGCGAACGGCGCGCCAGCACCCGCCCGGGGATGCGGAAATCATCCACCTCGTCGGGGCTTTCCGCACCGGGGACCGCGATATGGAGTGCCTCGGGGCGGATGGCGAAGGTGGGGGAGGTGGGGCCGCCCTCGGAGGTTACTGCGCCCTTCAGCCCCAGCGCCCCTGCCTCCTCGGTAGTAAGCAGGTTCGCCGATCCCAGAAAATCGGCCACGAATGGGGTGCGGGGGCGGCGATACACCTCACCGGGCCTCCCCACCTGAAGAAGGCGCCCCCGGTTCATGACGGCGAGGCGATCCGCCAGCCGGAGCGCCTCTTCCTGATCGTGGGTGATGTGGAGAAACGCGATCCCCGTCTCCTGCTGGATGCGAGCCAGCTCATCCTGCATGCGGAGCCGGAGCTTCCGATCCAGCGCCGCCAGCGGCTCGTCCAGGAGGAGGACCCGGGGGCGGTTCACCAGCGCCCGCGCCAGCGCCACCCGCTGCCGCTCCCCTCCGGAGAGGGCGCCGGGGAGGCGTCCTTCGAAACCGGAGAGCCCGACCATGGCGAGTGCCGCCCGAGTCCGCTCCCGTACTTCCCCCTCTCGGATTCGCTTCATCCGGAGTCCGAAAGCCACGTTCTCGAAGGCGGAGAGGTGGGGGAAGAGGGCGTACCCCTGGAAGACGGTGTTCAGGTCGCGCCGCTCGGGAGGGAGGGTGTCCAGCCGCTCCCCCTTCATCCGCACCTCCCCTTGATCGGGGAACTCGAAGCCGGCGATGAGGCGCAGGAGGGTGGACTTCCCGGATCCGGAGGGGCCCACGACGCAGAGATACTCCCCGGAAGCCAGCTCCAGGGAGACCCCCCGGACCGCCGCCGTGTCGTGGAATCGTTTTGAGACCCCGCGGAGTTCGAGGAGGGGAGCGCCCGGCGCGGAGATCGCCCCGGTTTCCTTCGGGGCACCCGGACCCATCCCCCCGAGACCGCCCATCAATGCGGCCCCATGGCGGGGGGCGGGCGCCGGATCACCACCAGGAGATCCCCCTCCACCCGATGGCGGCGAAAGCCAAGAAGGTGGAGGAGCTGGAGGGCGTACCACCGCGCCACCCGCCGATTCACCACCAGGACCTCGGGGCGCATGGGGTCCTCCCGGATCCCGGGGAGGTGATGGACCCACCGATCCACCCCCAGCGTCCGGAGCACGCGGGAGAGGTGGAGCCAGAAGACACGGAACTCGCGAACCAGGAAAAACCCATCCTCACCCTGACGCTGGTAAAGGGGCATGAGAAGACGACCGCTTTCAGGTACGGGGATGGGACCCCGGGCGTCGTCCGCCACCGGGTCTCCCCTCCGCACCGGGGTAAAGGTGGCAAACCCGGGGCGCATGGTGAATCCCGCTTCGGGAGGGGCGGGGTGCCGGTAGCGGAGCTCCACCACCCGGGGAACCCCCTTCCCCGTCCTCGACAACCGCTTCCGGGCCTCGGAGAGTTCGGGGATCCGGGATTCCGGAAGGAGCCCCACCCCCGCCACGAGGGTCCAGATGGCGGCTTCCGCCCGATCGGGGGCTTCCGCTTCCACATGCTGTCCGCACTCGAAGGCGAGGGTGACGACCCCCCGCTCTCCCAGGTAGTCGTGGAGCGTCCCCTCCACCAGCTCTTCGAGCCCGAGGACCAGGGGAACGGGGAGGAGCTGGGCGAGGGTGCGGTTCTCCAGGGTGTCGCCCACCGTGGTGAAGACCCCTCTCGGGCCCGAGGTGGTGTGGAGATCCAGAGCGTAGACCGGCCCGTCCGACTCCGCCATGACCCGATCCAGGTGGGCCAGGAGGTCGAGCTGCTCCCTGTCCTCGGCATCGAAGGGGGTCTCGGCGGGGAGGCTCCGGAGGTGCCGGAGTCGCTCTGGGGTCCAGGCCCGGTTCAGGTCCCGGTCCAGGAACCGCTCTCCCTTCGCCAGGGCACCCCGGTTCCCCACGAGAACCACGAGGCGCCCGCGAAGCTCGGCGGCTCGTGGTTCCAGCGCTTCGAGAACGCGGGTGGCGCCAAGGACCCCGGCGGGCTCGTTTCCATGGAGTCCGCACACCACGACCAGGGTGGGACCGGGGCCATCGGGACCCATCTCCCCCAGAACCCGGGGGAGAGCCTGGAGAGCGGTCACCCGTCCTCGTCCTGGAGGCGGGCCTCGAGGAGCCCGTACGCGATGGGGAGGATGTCCCGCTCGGTGACGATCCCCACCAGCTTCCCGTCCTTCACCACCGGAAGACAGGAAACCTGGCGTTCCCGCATGAGCCAGATGGCATCCAGCGTCGGGGTTTCGGGGGTCGCGGTGAGGGGGTCCGGCTCCATGATCTCTCGCACGGGACGCCCCTCCGCCATCCCTCCCAATCCCGCTTCGGACATGAGGCGGAGGAGGGAGCGGTACGACACCACCCCCACGAGGCGGTGATTCTCGTCCTCTACCAGGACGTGGCGGATCTGCTTCCGGTCCATGAGGAAGGCCACCAGGTCCACCGGTTCGTCGGCGCGGATGGTGACGAGGCGGGTGGTCATGAACTGCTCTACTCGCAGGTAGTGCTGCCGCCACCCCCCGGCCTCGGAGAGTTCGGCGAGGGGCCATTCGTGGACCGGGAGCCCCTCCTTCTGGAGACGCACGGTGGCGGCGGTGACGGCGGCGAGGCGCTCGGTGCGGGTGCCCTGATCCTTGAGCGCGGCGAGGGAGCGCATGGTCCAGGCGGCCCCGGTCTGTCCGCTCTCCACCCGCTTCCCCACCACGCTCAGATACCGGTCCGCCACCTCGCCGTTCACCCCGGCGCCCACCAAACCGTCGCGAGCCAGGGGGAGGAGGGTGTCGAGGACCAGGCGGGGAGCAGACACCGGCTCCCCATCCACCCAGGTAAGTGCGGCCTTCAGCCCCACCCGCGCCGCGGTGAGGAAGTTGCCGCGCACGTCGTCGAAGTCCATACGCTCGGCCACATCCCCGTGCCGCGCCACCACCCCGAGAACGGCCCCCATCCAGAAGGCCACGTTGGCCACCTCGTCCAGGACGCTGGGGCCGGCGGGGAGGGCCCGGCACTCGATGCGGAGGTGCGGCTTCCCTTTGGTGATCCCGTAGCAGGGGCGATTCCAACGGTAGATGGTGCTGTTGTAGAGCTGGAGCGCATCCAGCCGGGGAACGCCCCCCTGGTCCAGGAGGGCAATGGGGTCCTCCTCCACCCGGGCGGCGAGGAGGACGGGGAAGCGGGCCAGATCTTCCTGGAAGAGGTCCACCACCGAGGACTCCACCCACCGTTCTCCGAAGCGAACCCGGGGGGAGAGTTCCCGCGTGTGAAGGGTGGCGGAACGGGTGTCCAGCGACTGCTGAAAGAGGGCGATGCGGGTCTCGGCCCAGAGTCGTTTCCCGAAGAGAAGAGGGGAGTTCACTGCCGCCGCCATGACGGGGGCGATGACCAGTTGGGCCGCGTTGTAGAAGGGGGCGAACTCCTCGGCCGACACCTGAAGGTGGGCCTGAAAGGAGGTGTTGCACGCCTCCAGCATGACGGAGTCGTGCTCCAGCATGAGTTCGTCGGTCCCCTCGATGCGGAGGCGGTACGCGGGACCGCTCCGGACTTCGGAGAGCGCCTCGTTGAGGGCGTAGTAGCGCTCCCTGGGGGTGATGTTCTCCAGCGTCAGATCCGATTGGACCAGGGTGGGGAGGATCCCGGTAAGGATGAGCTCCACCCCTTCGGCCCCCGCCGCCTTCCGCGCTCGTTTCAGGAGGGTGTTGAGCTCCCGCTCCATCTTCTCGAGGGCGTCCCCCTTCAGGAGTTGCGGCTGGAGGTTCAGCTCCAGGTTGAAGCGGGCCAGCTCGGTGGTGAAGGGCTCTCCCAGCCGCTCCAGGATTTCCACCCCTCCGGGGGAGGGGCGCCATCCTTCTCCTACCAGGAAGAACTCCTGTTCGGCGCCGAAGCGACGAACCCCGGACTCGATGGCCCCGGCGGCCAGCATTCGCTCCAACGCCTTGAGATCCCGAAGAACGGCCCGGGAGAAGTGGCGAACCGCCTCCGGGTCCTTCGCCGGCACCACATCCATTCCCATCTCATTCTCCTCCGGTTCCGCGCCATGTCCACATCCGACGGTCTGGCACGGTACCTCTCCTACTCTCCTGGGACAAGCGATCCGGTGAAGGGCGGCGCACCGCTCGACCCTCGTCGTCGGTTCGCTATATTGGGCCGCTCGCAGGAAAGTCCGAACCCAAATGAGGGACATCGCCGTGACCCGGATTCTCGTGACCGGAGCGGGAGGTCAGATCGGAACGGAGCTCGTGGCCGCACTCCGGGGAGCCTATGGTGAGGCGGCGGTCCTGGCCACCGACCTCCGGGATCCGGCCCCGGAACACCCCCTCGCCGGAACCGGCCCCTTTCGGTCGCTGGACTGCACCGACGAGAACGGGGTGACCTCGGTCATGGAAGAGTTTCGCCCCACGGCCATCTACCATCTGGCCGCCCTCCTCTCGGCGAAGGGGGAGCGGGAGCCACTGGAGGCGTACCGGGTGAATCTGGGCGGACTCATGAATACCCTGGAGGCGGCCCGGGAGTTGGGCGCAGCGGTCTTCACCCCCTCGTCCATCGCCGCCTTCGGCCCCGCCACCCCGCGCGACCCCACCCCCCAGGACACCCTCCAGCGCCCCACCTCCATGTACGGGGTGACCAAGGTGGCCGGAGAGCTCCTCTGCGACTACTACCACACTCGATTCGGGGTGGACACCCGGGGGCTTCGCTACCCGGGGATCATCTCCCATTCGGCCCCTCCGGGAGGGGGGACCACCGACTACGCGGTGGAGATCTTCCATGAGGCGCTGGATCGGGGGAGCTACACCTGCTTCCTCTCGGCGGACACCCAACTGGACATGATGTACATGCCCGACGCGGTGCGGGGCGCCATGGAGCTCATGGAGGCCGACCCGTCCCGACTCCGCCACCGGAACGCCTTCAACGTCACCGCCATGCAGCTCACCCCGAAGATCCTCGCCGAGGCCATCGCCCGGCGCGTCCCCGGGTTCAGCATCGGGTACGAGGTGGACCCCATGCGCCAGGGAATTGCCGACTCCTGGCCCCGGCGGCTGGACGACTCCGCCGCGCGCCGGGAGTGGGGGTGGGCCCCCGAGTACGACATGGACGCCATGGTGGACGACATGATCCTGAACCTGAAGAGGAAGCGAAATGCCGCATGATCGCCTGACCCTGACGCTGGACGCCCAGGTCGCCGAGCTGGAGCGGATGGGAACCGCCAAGGGGGCGGAGTACATCGTTCGGGAGCTCCGTCGCCCCACCGAAATGCGGGGGCCCCGCTTCCTTCTGGAAGGGTATGGGGAGCGGGAGTTCATGCGCTTCAACTCCAATTCCTACCTGGGGCTGGGGCTGGACCCGGAGGTCATCGCCGCCGAAGAGGAGGGTTCGGAGGCCTTCGGAGCGGGGCCGGGAGCCGTGCGCTTCATCAGCGGGTCGTACACCCCTCACCGGGAGCTGGAGCGACGCCTGGCCGCCTTCCACGAACGGGAGGCCGCCATGGTCTTTTCGTCGGCCTATGCCACCGTGCTCGGGACCCTCGTCCCTCTCATCACCTCCGAGACGGTGGTCATCTCCGACGAGCTGAACCACAACTGTATCATCAACGCCATGCGGCTGGCTCGACCGGCGGAGAAGGTGATCTACCCCCACCTGGATCTGGAGGCGCTGGATCGGGCCCTCGTGGAGAGTGCCGGAAAGGGGACGCGGGCGGTGGTGGTCACCGACGGGATCTTCTCCATGCGGGGAGACCACGCCCCCCTGGATGAGATCATGGCCATTGCCCGAGCCCGGGACGACCTCTACTCCGACAACGTGGTGGTGGTGGTGGACGACTCCCACGGGGTGGGGGCCTTCGGTCGCACCGGACGAGGAACCGAGGAGTACACCGACGCCCCCCCCAGCGACCTCCTGGTCGGGACGCTTGGGAAGGCCTTCGGAGTGAATGGGGGATACGTCGCCGGCCCCGCCTCCCTCATCCGGTATCTCAGGGAGTCCGCCCCCACCTACATCTACTCCAACCCCATCACCCCAGGAGAGGCGCTGGCCTGCCTGAAGGCGCTCGAAATCGTGGATTCGCCCAGGGGTGAAGCCCTCCTCCGCAGGCTCGCCGGCCTCACTCGCCGCTTCGAAGAGGGGCTCCACCGGATCGGAGTGGAAACCATCCCCGGACCTCACCCGGTGGTTCCCCTCATGATTCGGGACACGGAACGCACCCGGGCCCTGGTCCGTCACCTCTTCGAGCACGATATCCTGGTGACCGGACTCACCTACCCGGTGGTTCCCCGCGGCGACGAGGAGATCCGCACCCAGATCAACGCGGACCACACCGAGGGAGATGTGGACCACCTTCTGGAGGTTCTGGCCCGCTTCCCCGGATGAGGGTCAGGACTCCTCGGGAATGACCGGAGCCCCCTCACCGGATCGCCAAAGGGAAACCCGAAGGGCGAGGATCCCCAGCTCCTGCACTGGTGACCGTTCCGGAGGCGTGTCCCTGAGCGATCGGAGGTAGGGCTCCACGATCTCCGGCGCACCCACCACCCGCCAGGTGGCGTAGAGCGGTCCCCCCCGGTAGTCCACACTCACCAGGATGTCTCCGAGGGTCCGGCGTCCATCCCCTCCCGACAGCGGCTGGGCCCGATCCAGAAGGAGGGCCACCGCCTCCGCCGAGGGGAAGCGCGCCGACAACTCGTACCCCACCGTCCTCTCCCCCGCCCAGAAGTTCGGTCCCACCTCGACGGCGGGGAGGGGAACGCTCACCCCTTCCTCCGTCACTTCCTCAGGAGGATGCAGAGGCGCGGACTCCTCCTCCGGCTCCGGGATCGGGAAGACCGGGACCTCCTCCTCCTCCGCATTCCGGTCCAGGAGCCGGCAGCCGGGGAGGGCAAAAAGGGGAGCCGACACCAGCACCAGGAAAAGGACGAGGCAAGGGCTCCGGATGAAGGGAGTCCTCCCGGGAGCACCCGGAGCGGGGTCGACACCGGCCATGGGGGTGAAGCGACAGGGATCCATGTGGAAGAATGTCTCGGGGCGGAGGGTGGATCACAAGTCGGAGGGGGAGTGCGGGGCTCCTTCCCTGACATCCATCTAACGGGGCGTCCTCCCTCCGCCTCCAATGGTTGTGGAGGTCAATCCGAGCGCACCCGTGGCACCGGTTTCTCCTCCAGCCGGCTCGCAGTTCAATTCGTACACGCACAATCCATACTCTCGGAGATCACCATGAACACCACCGGTTTTACCCCGTACCGCTCCGGAGCTCTCGCTCTGGCGGTCCTCCTCCTCCCCTCCCTGGCGCTGGCGCAGGGCCCCGGACCCCGAGGGGGGATGGGCGGCGGGATGGGAATGCCCCTCGCCGGCGCCGACCCCGTCGCCGTGGCCATCGACGAGGCGGAGGCGCTCGGCCTCTCCTCCGAGCAGACCCAACGGCTCCGTGCCTTCCACACCGAGGCCGAGGCGCGGACCGCCCCCGCCCGCGCACGTCTCCAGCCCCTCATGGAAGAGATGCAGGCCCGCCGGGAGGCCATGCGGGAGGGGAGCGCCCGGGAGGGTGCCCGCCGAATGGGCCCCGGCGCCCGCATGGGAGGCGGCGACGAGGAGTTCCGCGCCCGGATGCAGGATCCGGAAGTCCGGGCCGCCATGGAGACCCTCACCTCCGCTCGCCAGGAAGGGATGTCCCTCCTTCAGTCCACCCTGACGGTGGAGCAGATGCGGAACCTCCAGGGGATTCTCCGTGACCGCGCCCCGGAAGGTGCTACCCTGGGGATGCGAGGTGCGGCCCCGCGAGGACGGATCATGGCGCCGGGGGCTCCCCGCGGGCGAACCCAGGCCATGGCCGGATACCGTCTCGGGTTCCGGGACGGCTTCATGGCGCGCCGGCACCGGGGGCGCTGAAGCAGGCTTCGCTGCACCCCCGACGACATGAATCACCTACCTCTACCGCGGTCAGGGCGCAGGCCCTGGCCGCGGTTCGCATTCTCCCCCTCCGACGTCTAATTTCCGAACTTCATCTTTACATCGTTCCGTTCCTCCCGACTCCCCTCAACCCGGAGTGCTCCCGTGCCGTCTCGACCCGTGCGCCGGAGAGGCGTCTCTTTTGCCGCCCTCCCCCTCCTCCTCGCCCTCCCCTTCCTCCTCGCTCCCCCTCTCGCGGAGGCGCAGCAACGCAAGATCCTGGACCACGACGCCTATGAGATCTGGCGCACCATCGGGAGTCGGGCCATTTCTCCCGACGGTCGGTGGGTAAGCTTCACCCTCGATCGGGAGATCCACGACGGAGAGCTGGTGGTGCGCAGCACCGATTCGAATCGGGAGTACCGCTTCCCCCGCGGGGCCCAGCCCTCCTTCACCGATGACGCCTCCCATCTCGTCTTCCTCATCCGCCCCCATACGGAGGAGGCCCGCGCGCACCGGCGGGAGCGCCGTCCCGCCGCCGAACAGCCCCGGGATTCCCTCGGGATCCTGAATCTCGGGAGCGGAGAGGTGGAGAAGGTTCCCGGAGTCCGAAACGTCCGGGTCCCATCCTCCCATTCGGGGTGGGTGGCATACCACCTTCACCCCGCTTCGGGGAATGGGAATGGGGAGCTGGTGGTCCGCCCCCTCCCCTCCGGTGAGGAACTGCGCTTCCCCGACGTATCGGCGTACGCGCTGAGCGGTGCGGGGGCGGCGCTCCTCTTCGTGCAGGAGCCTACCGGAGACGAGGCGGTCGCCACCGTCCGGCACCTGGTCCCCGAGTCCGGCGAGGTCGCTACGGTCATGGAGGGCACGGGGAGCTATCGGGCTCTCGCGCTTTCGGAGGATGGGTCCCGGGCCGCCTTCCTCCACGCCCTCCCCGCCGACACCGCCAACGAGGGTGGCGCGGCGAACCCCCGGGAGTTCCGTCTCCACCTCTGGGAAGGGGGAGATGCCCGGGTCGTGGCCGAAGCCGGCACCGCCGGAATTCCGGATGGTTGGCAGGTGAGCGAGAACGGCTCCGTCTCCTTCTCCCGGAGCGGCACCCGACTCTTCTTCGGAACGGCACCCACCCCCACTCCCGTCGTCCGCCCCGACCCGGCCCCTCTCCCCGATGAGCGCGTGAATGTGGAGATCTGGCACTACCGGGATCCGGTCCTCATGACGGTGCAGACCGTCCGCGCCGATCAGGAGCGGCGCCGGAGCTACCAAGCCGTCCTGCACCTCACCGAAGGTCGGGTGGTGCAGCTCGCCGACCGGGAGCTCCAGTCGGTGAATGTGGGGAATGACGGAGACGCCGATCTGGCGGTTGGGCAGGATGGGACTCGCTACGGGATCATGGCGGACTGGGAGTCCCCCAACTTCGCCGACACATGGCTCGTGGACGTGCGCACCGGAGAGCGGCAGATGGTGCGGGAGATGGGGCAGGGCTTTGCGAGCCTATCCCCCGAAGGGCGCTTCCTGACCTGGTACGAGGCGTCCGACTCCACCTGGTACGCCCGGGAGATCGCCACCGGTGCGGTGCGGGATCTGGGCGCCGCCCTCCCCCACCCCGTCCACAACGAGCGCCACGATTCGCCGAGCCCGGCGGGGTCGTACGGGAGCGCCGGGTGGCTGGAGGGGGACCGGGCCATCCTCCTCTACGACCGGTACGACGTGTGGGCGGTGGATCCCACGCTACGGGACGCCCCCCGGAACCTCACCCGGGGCGCCGGGAGGGAGGCGGGGGTCCGCTACCGGATGATCCAGCTCGATCGGGAGGCGCGGGCGTGGAGCCCCGAGGGGACCGCACTCCTCTCGGCCTTCCATGAATGGACGAAGGACGCCGGGTTCTACCGCACCTCCTTGTCGGGGAATCGAGCCCCCGAGCGGCTCCTCTGGGAGGGGAGGAACTTCTCCACCCCGGTGAAGGCGGCTCGGGCCGACCGCCTCCTCTTCACCCAGGAGACCTTCCAGGAGTTTCCCGACCTCTGGGTTTCGGGGCTCGACTTCCGGAACCGCACGCGGGTGAGCGAGGCCAACCCGCAGCAGGCCGAGTATCGGTGGGGGACGACGGAGCTGGTGGAGTGGACCTCCAACGACGGGGTCCGCCTCCAGGGGGTCCTCATGAAGCCGGAGGGGTTCGACCCGTCCCGGAAGTATCCCATGGTGGTGTACTTCTACGAACGGTGGTCCGACGGGCTCCACAGCCACTACGCCATGGTGCCCCACCGGTCCCGGATCGCCTTCCCCATGTACACCAGCCGGGACTACCTGGTCTTCATCCCTGACATCGTCTACCGGGTCGGGTACCCGGGTGAAAGCGCGCTGAACGCGGTGAACCCCGGCGTCCTCCACCTCATGGAGCAGGGGTTCGTGGACCGGGACCGGATCGCGCTGCAGGGGCACTCGTGGGGAGGGTACCAGATCGCCTTCATGGTGACCCGCTCCCAGAACCTGTATCGGGCGGGGGCGGCGGGAGCGCCGGTGGCCAACATGACCTCCGCCTACGGCGGGATCCGCCGAGAAACGGGGCTCGTTCGCCAGTTCCAGTATGAACGGACGCAGAGCCGGCTGGGGGGGAGCCTCTGGGAGACCCCCCTCCGCTACCTGGAAAACTCGCCCCTCTTCTTCGTGGACAAGATCGAGACCCCGCTCCTCATCATGCACAATGACCGGGACGGGCATGTCCCGTGGGAGCAGGGGATCGAGCTCTTCACCGCCATGCGACGGCTGGGGAAGCCGGCGTGGATGGTGAACTACAACGATGAGCCCCACTGGCCCACCACCTTCGCCAACCGGGTGGACTGGAACATCCGGATGCAGCAGTTCTTCGACCACTTCCTGAAGGATGCCCCACCCCCGGTATGGATGGTGGAGGGGATTCCGGCGGTGCGGAAGGGCGAGACGCTGGGGTACGACCTGGTTCCGGGAGGGAATGCGGTGGTGGACGGAGGGCGCTGATCCGGGAAGTACGGTCGCGGCGGAGGCGGCGGAAGGGATCTACCTTATCCTGCAATCTTCAGGGCGGGTCGGTTCACCCCGCCGCCTACCGCCCACCGCCTCCGAAAAAATGTCTGATCCATCGCCGTACGTCAGTGAGCACTACCAGGTCGGACCATTGATGTTTGCCAGCTCCGCGGGCAATGCCAGGGCATGGAAGGCATTCATCGCAACAGGCCCGGTGGTAAGCACCGCAGCCCCGCCCCCGATCGCCGGCAGCGCCGGAGGACCCGGATAGGACCAGCGGTACCAGACGTTGAGCGTCACCGCCCCCATACCATTGATGACACCATTGAAGGGGTTCGCGACGCCACCACCTCCGCCATTGAGCCAGTTGGCGCAAGGGCCGCAAGGCTGCATCTCCACAAACAGAACCGCCTGGTTCGCCGCCACCATGTGAAGGGCCAGGCCCGCGTTGCCGGTGGCCGTGAGAGCCGCACGTTCGGCGTGGCCACCCACCGGTCCAAGTACGAGTCCACCTCCGGCCATCTGCGAGTTACCGTAGACCACGGCGAAGGGAAGTACCGCCCCGAAGATGGGCGGCGGAGCGGCACCACCCAGAGGGATTGCACCGAACCCGCCGAGGGCCTGAGCCGCCGGAAAACCGGCACCTGCGTTGGGAACTACCGCGACGGCCGCACAGCAGGATCCGGGGCCGATACCCGCCCCGGCACCCCGAACGGCACCGAACTGCGCGACCTGCTGCCGGGCAAGCTCTTTGGCTACGGCATATCCCGGCAGACCGGCATTCGCGGGCACGAGTTGGTTGGCGACGATGGGCACGGCGACGTCTCCTTTGTCATGTCTGCATAGGTGCCAACACCCGCGGGGCGTATTGGGGCTTCTGGGAACCCGATGGCCCGCGCTTTCATCGTCGGACGGGTGTATCGGCTATGAAGTGGCAGTCGAAACCGGCAGATGAGGGGATGTGCCCCGGTCGGTCATCCGCCGTGGTGGCGTGCGATTTCCTCATCGCTCAATCGGAGAAAACGGGCCGCATTGTTGTAGAGGATGTCGCGTTTCTGTTCCTCGCTCAGGAACGGCGCCCTCTCGATTACGGCGATGGCGCGCTCGATCACTCCCGGCCACACCATCTGATCGGAGCCGAACATCACCCGTTTTCCAAAACCTGCCTCCACGATGCGCCGCAGGTAGCGGTAGAATTCGGCTTCCGGCAGAGCGAAGATGATTGCTCCGACATCCACATGCACCTGGGGATGGGTCCACAGGACCGCCAGCAGGTCGTCGAGCATCGGCCACCCGGCATGCATGAGATAGATGCGCAGCCTGGGGTGCCGGACGAGAGCTTCCTCCAACGTCAGGGGGCTGTGCAGAGAAGCCCGAAAGTGGTCCAGCCCAAGGTAGGGAGTTCCGGGCGGACCGATGCCGACATGAATCCCGACGGGAATGTCGAGTTCTTCGGCTACGGCAAGGTACGGTTCGAAACGCGGATCGCTCGGCGAGATACCGAGATACTGGTTGGTCACTTCCCCGAGTACGGCGAACTCCCCTTCCGAAAAGAGCCGTCCCAGCTCCTCAGGTTGTATGTCGTCGCGACCAAAGCGGAACTGAAAGCCGGGGAAAAAGCGGTCGGGAGCTGCGTCCATCCATTGCCGGACGCGTTCAGGTGTTCCACTCAGCACTCCGTAGATGTTCCGGCGTTCCAGCGCGGCAATCGTCTCGTTCATGAGCGCCTCATCGGTCAGAGGTGACCAGATGGGATCGGTGCAAGGCGGCTCCTTCTGCGACTCGATGAAAATTCCCCCCCACGACCTGCGCTGGTCGTATACGGCGTGCTCCTGAACGGACATGCACAGCGCCAGAGGAGGTGGCCCGTTCGCATCGGCCCCCATGGCGTGGAGGTGCATATCGATAACCGGAAGTTGTCCCTGAGTATGGAACGGGGTGCAGACCATCATGACGAGCAGTCCTTGAACGACGCTCTTCGTCCGCATCAGGGCAAACTCCTTCGCCGGGGTGTGAAGTTCTAACGAACGGGAATCGGAACGTCGTTGAATCATGGATTGGAGTCAGGGTCTCCGTCAATTATGCCGGAAGCCACGAACTTCCGAGCGCCCCCCCCGGGCCGCAAATCGGGCACCCTTCTTGCTCGTTCCGAAGGGCGAGGACCCCGGTGAGGAGAGGAACTCCCCGCCGGGGCTTACCTCGAGGCCGCGCTACGCGGCGACCTTTCGCCCCACGGACCCGGAGAACCGGACATCATGTCCCAGGAATCCTTCAGTCTCGAACTCACCCGTGAATCCGGCTACCGGATGAAGGCCGCCTCCGGACGGGACGGTGCCGAGCCCTTCTACATGGATGAAGCCCCTCCCGTCGGGACGGGAGAGGGGGCCACCCCCACCGAGCTCCTCGCCGCCGCCGTGGGGGGGTGCCTCAGCGCCAGCCTCATCTTCTGTCTGGAGAAGTCCCGCGCCCCCGCGGGCGAGATCCGCACCCGGGTGGAGGGGTCGCTGGAGCGGAACGAGAAGGGGCGGCTCCGGGTGAGCGACCTTCGGGTCACCCTGGAGTTTGATGGTCCCGAAGGAGACCCGGCACGGGTGAACCGCTGCCTGGATCTCTTCGAGGACTTCTGCATCGTGAAGGAGAGCATCCGCCAGGGGATCCCCATCTCCGTCACCGTTCAGGAACGTTCGAACGCTCCCGTGTAGCGGTCGTTCTCAGAAGTTGCCGGAGGCGGCGGGTTTCCGGGTGTATTCCCTCGTACGGGATGCGCCCGGAGACGCCCCCCTCCGGGAGGTGGCCTTCGACGTCCCGCTGAGGGCAAACCGCCCTACCAGCGTCCGCATCTCCTCCGCCTGCCCGGTGAGCTCTTCCGACGTACTCGACGACTCTTCCGCATTCGCCGCCGTCTGCTGCGTCACCTGGTTCATCTGCTCCACCGCCGACGTCACCTGCACGATCCCCTGCGCCTGCTGATCCGACGCCGCCGCGATCTCCGCCATCACCTCGCTCACCTTCCCCACCTGCGTGGTGATCTCTTTCAGGTTCTCCAGCACCTCCTGGTTCAGCTCGACCCCCCCCTCGGCGTTTCGCACCGATTCTTCGATGAGCGCCGCCGTGTCCTTCGCCGCCTCCGCAGACCGCATCGCCAGGTTCCTCACCTCTTCCGCCACCACCGCGAACCCCTTCCCCGCGTCTCCCGCCCGCGCAGCCTCCACCGCCGCGTTCAGCGCCAGCAGATTCGTCTGGAACGCAATCTCGTCGATGGTCTTCACGATCTTCGCCGTCTCGTCCGACGACCCCTTGATCCGCTCCATCGCCTCCGACAGTCGCTGCATCGAGTCCATCCCCGTCTCCGAGAACTGTCGCGCCGCTTCCGTCAGCCCCCGCGTCTCGTGTGCGTTCGACGTGTTCTGCTGCGTCATCGACGCCAGCTCCTGCAGCGAACTCGAGATCTCCTCCAGCGTGCTCGCCTGCTCCGACGTCCCCTGCGCCAGCGACTGGCTCCCCGACCCGATCTGCCCCGCCGCCGACGCCACCTGCTCCGCCGCCGCCTGTACCTGCTGCAGACCTTCGTCCAGGTTCGCCACCGCCTGGTTCAGCGCCGTCTTCATCCGCGCGAAGTCCCCTTCGTAGCTCCCCTCCATCCGCGCCTTCAGATCCCGTTCCGCAACCCGGTCCAGGACCCGCTGCGCCTCTTCGATGGGGGTCACCACCGCCTCCAACGTCTCGTTTACCCCGCGTACGATCTCGCCCCAGGCTCCCTCGAAGCGCCGAGCATCGCCCCGCGCCGACAGGTCTCCCGCCGTCGCCGAAGCGATGAGTTGACCCATCTCGTTCGTGAGCCCCTCCATCACCTCCACCAGCCCGTTCAGCCCCTGGCGGATCTCGTTGAAGTCCCCTCGGTACTCTTCCGTGATCCGCGGCGGCACCTCCCCTCCGCTGATCTTCCCCACGTAGTCGTGCGTCAACCGGAGCGGGCGCACAAACGCCTCCACCAGCTCGTTCACCCCTTCCGCCAGCTCCCTGTACGCACCCGCAAACTGCGTTGCGTCCGCACGG
>JBJHBD010000010.1:8545-17810 GCA_050485305.1 Gemmatimonadota bacterium | reverse complement strand
GCACGGTGCTCCAGATCGCCGTTCTGACCCGCCTCGATGGACCGGCCCACCGTACCCATCACCTCCTGGAGCGACTCCCGCATCCCTGCCATGGCGTGCCCCAGCCGCCCCACCTCATCTCCACCCAGGAAGTCCACCTCCCGGCTCAGGTCTCCTCGCGCAATCTCCTCCGCCAGCGACACCGCCCGCCCCAGCGGACGGGTGATGGCCCGAGTGATGCTCACCCCCAGACCGATCCCGAAGACGAGCCCCAGGAGAATGAAGGTCATAAGGAGGGTGCGTGCGCGCCGCTGATCGGCGGTAGCTGTCTCGTATGCCTCGCGAGCCAACTCCTCCAGGGAGCGCGATACGGCATCCGCCGCCTCTCCGAAGGGCCGGATGACGGGGAGAAGCTCGTTGGAGATCACCAGGTTGAAGAGGGCGAAGTCTTCCGACTCCATGGTCGCGCGAAGATTTTCGATGAGCCGCTCCACCTCGCGTCCCCGGGCGAGCATCTCGTCGAACCCCTCCTGCACCTCGGGGGCGATATGGAGATCCTCGATCCGGGCACGTTGCCCCCGGATGGACTCCTGGAGCTCCGCCAACCCGCGAGCACCGTCACGCATCCCCCGCGCTCCCAGATTCACTTGGAGCACCGATCGGAGGACATCCCGTTCGAGATGCTCGCTCAGGGCGCCGATCTCCATGGAGGCCAGGAACTCCTCCTGGTAGATGGATTCCAGATGGGCATTGACCCGGGACATCCCGGTGAAACCCACCACACCCACGATGAGGGTGAGGAGTGCCACTGCCAGGAAGCCCCCCTGGAGCTTGAGGGCAATGGAGAGGTTCTTCAGTCGGTCCACCATGATTCGTTCCCCTTCGATTCAGGTGTTCAGGGACGGTCGAGCGCATGGCGCGCGGGCCTGGTACTCCCCCGGTATCGACCGGAGCCGCCAGGACTGTAGCAGGAGGGAGTTGGCGGAAGGGTCCGGCCCCCGACTTCGAGATCCTTTTGGGGACCGCTACCACCCTCACGGAATGCAAACAGGGGGAGATGGAGCCGGAGCCCCATCCCCCCCTGCCGTACCCGCGCCTTCCGTTCGATCAGGACTGGAAGGTGATGGGAATGATGACGCGGGCTCGCACGTTGGAACCGTTCTTCCGCCCCGGGCGGAACCGCATCCGAGGCGCCACGGTGAGCGCCGCCTCCGCCAGCCCGGGGTGATCCGAGTGCAGGACCCGGAGGGAGTTTTCCTCCACCCGGCCATCGGCGTCGACGATCGCTTCGATCTGGACGCGACCCGCTACACCCTGGTTGCGGAGTGCCGCAGGATAGGCCCTGCGGATGTCTTCCACCGTGCGGGTCATGTCGGCGAGCTGCGGCGCCGCATCCAACTCGGCGAGGTCGTAGACGGGCTCGGAGGGCTGTCCCGAAAGGTGGGAGGGGGTAATGCCCCCGAGGAAGAAGACGGTCATTGCCCCGAGAAGGGCGGTCCGCCAGGAGAAAGTGCTCAGCTTCATGGTCTCAGCTCCTTCAGGAGGGAACGTGTGGGAGTTACCGGGTGATCACCTGTCACCCTGACTCCAGTATCGGTCACCTCCGGAGGTACATAAGCGGAAATCTTTCCCTTGCTACCGGGAGGAACAGCCCGTTAAACGGCTGCCTCGGCGGCCGCGCGAATCTTCGCCAGGTCCACCTCCGCTCCTTCGGCCAGGGCCCGGTCGATGTCCAGGAGGATTTTCACCCCGTCTTCCGACTTCCCGAGCCCCAGGATGTAGTCGGTGTTCACCTCCGGTCCGAAGGAAGGCGCATCCACGATCTCCGACGCCGCGATATCGAGAACCTCGGAAACCTTGTCCACGACCACCCCCACCAGCTCCTCCCCACTCTGGACCACGATGATGCAGGTCTCCTCCGTGTCGGGAACGGTGGTCATCCCGAAACGAGTCCGGAGATCCACCACCGGAATCACCTTTCCGCGGAGGTTCACCACCCCCTTCACGTAGATGGGAGCCCGCGGCACGGTGGTGATGGGCATGAGTCCGTTGATCTCCCGCACCCGGAGAATCTCGATCCCATACTCCTCCGAACCCAGGTAGAAGGTGAGGTACTTCCCTCCCCGGCTCCGGGTACCCGATGGCGCGGAAGACTCAGCTGTTGCGGTGGACATGAAGTGCTCCCTGTCTGAAACCGGAAGGGTTGAAGCGACGCCGGCAACCCCGGCGCGCGTGGCGATCCTCCCTTGGAGTATCGGTTGGGACAGGGGGGAGCTTTAGGGGGTATTCAGGAACCGGAGGCCGCCATCCGTTCTCGGCCCGCGAGCGCCTTTCCGATCTCTTCGAGAAGTTCCGAAGGGCTGTACGGTTTCTGAAGGAAGCCGTTCGCGCGCTCAAGAGGATGGGTACCGGTGAGCACCTGGGCCGCATGCCCGCTGGTGAGGACCACAGGGAGCCCTCCCCATCGATCCCGTATCACCTCGAGAACCTCTCCTCCATCCATCCCGGGCATGCTCAGGTCCAGGAGAACCGCATCGACCCCGCCTTCGTCCTCCATCAGAGCCTCCAGAGCCGTCCGCCCGCACTCCACTCCCCGAACCTCGAACCCCGAACGCCGGAGAACCGATTCGGCCAGAGTGCGAACATCATCGTCATCATCCACGACGAGGATGCGACCACCTCGCTGGAGCGACCGGGGAAGGAGGCGCGGGGTGACGTGGGAAGTCGGGGCTCGCCTCTCGGCAGCCGGAAAGTAGAGGCAGAACGTCGTCCCCGCCCCCGGCGTGCTCTCCACCAGAATCGCCCCCCGGTGCGTCCGCACAACCCCCTGCGTCGCCGCCAATCCGAGCCCGCGGCCATGGACCTTCGTGGTGAAGAACGGATCGAAGATCCGATCCATCGTCTCCGGAGGCATCCCCTCTCCGGTATCGGTCACCTCGATGAAGACCACCGGACCGTCAGGAAGGTGATCCGAGCGGAGTTCCTGGACCATGGGTCGATCTTCGGGACGTAGATGCCCCGTTCGCACCCGGATCACTCCCGACCGTCCCCCGAGCGCATCGGAAGCGTTCATGATGAGGTTCATGATCACCTGCCGGAGTTGGGAGGGATCACCGAGGAGCGCCGGGGCCTCCTCGTCGAGTTCGAAGCGGAGTTGTGCCTTGTGGGACACGGCCGGTTGGAGGAGGGCCGCCATCTCCCGGACCACTTCGGGAAGGGAGACCGGGACCTGGGCGGTGCTGGCCTTCCCGGAGAAGGCCAGGATCTGCTGGGTGAGATCGGCGGCCCGCCGCGCCGCCACCTCGATCTGGCGGAGGCTGTACGCCGAAGGATGGTCGGGAGGGAGGTCCATCCGTGCCAACCCTGCATTCCCAAGGATCCCGACCAGGAGGTTGTTAAAGTCGTGGGCGATTCCCCCGGCCAACACCCCGAGGCTCTCCAGGCGCTGGGAGTGGGCGGCACGTCCCTGGAGGCGGGTTCGTTCCTCCTCGGCCGCCTTGCGCTCCGTGACATCCCGGAGGATGAGAATGACCTCCCCTCCCTCCCGGAGGTGGACGAGCCCCCCTGACGCCTCCACCACTCGCCTCTCCCCTGACGACGATATGGTAGGGTCGAAGGCCCCCAGTGACAGCTCGAAGGTCCCGCCCCGCCCGTGGCGCACCCCGTCGATGGCCATGCGCACCGCATCCCGCTCCTCTTCCGGGAGGAGATCCACGAGGGGTACCGCCGTTGCCGCAGAAATCCCGAGGAGCTTGAGGCCCGCCGGATTTGCCGACTGGAGAACCCCATTCCTGTTCAGAACGAGAACCCCGTCCGGGAGGGAGTGGACTACGGTGCGATACCGATCCTCCGAGGCCCGGAGCGCCTGGGTTCGCTCCTCCAGAACGTCCTCCACCCGGAGAAGGGCGCGTTCCCGAAGCGCCCGCTCCGTCATCTCCATCAGATATCCCGGCTCGAACGGCTTGCGGACGAAGGCGCCCGCTCCCAGCCGGAGCATCCTCGCCGGAAGGCGGTCATCGTCATCTCCGGAGACCACCACGGTGACCGGAGCCTGTCGTCCCCTGGGAAGGTGTTCCAGGAGGTCTTCACCCTTCCCGTCGGGGAGGTGGTAATCGATGACCAGCACCTCCGGATGGAGGACTCGGAGCGCCTTGAGCGCCTCCGCCGCGTACCGAGCCTCCGCCACTTCATACCCATGTCGGCGGTACCCCTCGGCAATAGCCCTTCGCACCGCATCGTCATCCTCCACCACCAGAACGTGCACCGGGCGAGCCGGACGTCTCCCCGCCAGGAGTTCCGAGAGGAAGCTCCGAAAGGTGCCCAGGTCGAAGGGGATGGAGAGGAAGGCGTTGGCCCCCAGATCGGCGGAAATCGCCTCCGCATCCACTCCGGAGAAAGTGGAGGACACCACGAGGATGGGGATGTCGCGAAAGGCCGGAAAATCCGGCGATCGGAGGAGCCGGCAGAGCTTCCACCCGTCCAGTTCCGGCATGTGCAGATCCAGAACGAGGAGCTCCGGAGGGACCATGGCACGGAGTTCATCCAGCGCCTTCGTGGGAGACTGGAATCCCGTCACCCGATGGCCTTCTCCCTCCAGAAGTCCCGCGAGCCAGCGAAGCTGTGCCGGATCATCGTTGATGACCACGGTGCGAGGTCCGGCTCCTGATAGGCTACCCACTGGTGTACCCTCCCTCCGCTCCACTCCCGTTCAGATGCCCCTTCAGTCGGGCCATGGCCTCAAGCGTTGCCTGGACCGACGTTTGCCACTCGGATGAGGGCCGGGTCTGCACCTCCCCTTCCAGAGCTCCCGCACGCTCCATCAGCTCCAACGCCCCGGCGGTGGCCGCCGCACCTCGGGCACGGTGCGCCACCTCGCGAAGCCGGATGGGGTCACCCTCCTGAAGCGCCGACCTGAGCCCATCTTCCAGGATGGGGAGTTCCCGGGCCAGGATGCGAATGACCTCGGTCACCAGGGTCTCATTCCCGCCGGCCCGCGCCACCGCCCCCTCTCGATCGAGAACCCGCACACCGGTGGAACTCCCCCCGTCAGACGACCGCCGCGCGGGGAGCCATCTGGCAAGGGCTCGCTCCAGCGCTTCGATCCGGAGGGGCTTCGTGAGGTGGTCATCCATCCCGGCAGCGTAGGAACGCTCCCGGTCCCGGGCGTACGCATGGGCCGTCAGCGCCAGGACGGGAAGTCGACTCCCCGTTTCCCTCGCCCTCAGTTGACGCGTCGTTTCGTACCCGTCCATCCCGGGCATCTGGCAGTCCATGAGGACCAGATCGATGGGCTCCCTGGTGAGGAGCGCGAGCGCCTCTTCGCCTCCGGAGACGCACTCCACCCGACACCCGAGTTCCTCGAGGAGTCCCTTTGCCACCGTTCGGCTCACCGGATCGTCTTCCACCACCAACACCCGACCCTGATGCCCATGCACAGGGGGTGCGCCGACCCTTTCACCACCCTCGCGGGAACCCTCGCGCCCCCCTCCAAGGAGGTGCGCCCAGCGGGTCCGGGTCACCGGTGCCCGCAGTGTATCCCGAGGCTCCAACCCTCCTCGTTCCCCACCCTCCGCGTCGGAAGGGCGACGGGGGTCGAGGATGGTGAACCGTCTGGCGGAAGCCCAGGAATCGGGCAACTCAATGGGTCCTTCTCCCACCACCACCAGGTCCACCCCTCCCTCGTCGGAGAGCGAATCACCGGCCACGACCTCCGCACCCAGGCGACGAAGTGACGAGAGGAGCGACTCCCGGAGTGTGGAAGGAGGAAGAAGGACACCGATCCGGTGCCCGGTGAAGGGCGCTCCTCCGCCGGGGGAGGGGGTCACGGATGGAACCGGAAGTTCGAGAGTGAACTCCGATCCACGCCCCGACTGGCTCGCGGCCCGGATGTCGCCTCCGAGGAGGCGGGCCAACCGTCGACTGATGCTGAGCCCCAGCCCGGTTCCCCCGAACCGCCGGGTGGTGGAAGGGTCGGCCTGGGTGAATGGGGTGAACATGTTTTCGAGGCGCCCGGCGTCGATCCCGATCCCCGTATCACGCACTCGGATCCGGAGCCCCTCCCCAACGGGAGTCCGCTCCAGGAACACGGTGACCTGTCCCTCATTGGTGAACTTCACCGCGTTCCCCACGAGATTCAGGACCACCTGCCGCAACCGATGTCCGTCCACATGGACTCGATCCGGGACACCGGCATCGATGAGATGGAGGAGGAGAATCCGCTTCTCCCACGCCCTGGGCGCCAGGAGCTCGAGCACCTCCTCCACCACCTCCACCGGGTCGCAGGGACCGGGATCGAGGGTCAGTCGACCTGCCTCGATCTTGGAGAGGTCGAGGATGTCGTTCACCAGATCGAGGAGCCGATCCGCCGAGCGGGAGATCACCTCCACCTGATCTCGCTGATCCACCGAGAGGGGGGTTCGGAGGAGGAGCTGCGCCATCCCCAGGATCCCGTTGATGGGGGTCCGGATCTCATGGCTCATGTTGGCCAGGAAGTCCGATTTGGCCTGGTTGGCCGCCCGAGCCTCCCCCTCCGAGTGGCGGAGTGCGCGGGTCCGCTCCTCCACGATGGCCTCCAGATCCCGGGCGTGAGCCCCCAGTTCGAGGCGAAGGCGCTCCTCCTCCAGGACTCCGGCGAGCTGGAGAAGGACCAGAGAGAGGACCTTCCGCGATAGCTCGCTCATCGCCGCCTCCCTCCCCTTCAGCCCCCCCACGAACATCCCCACGATGCGGGTGGGGGTGGCGAGGGCATGAAGGACCACCCACTCCCCCAGAACGAACCCCGGGACCACCACGGCGTGGTTCTGGTAGAGGGCCCAGGCGAAGGTTCCCTCCTCCACCTGCCGATGCATCTCTTCCTCCAGCACCGCACCGGCGCCGGTGGGAAATCCCCCCGCCGCATGGAACCCCTCTCCGTCGGACTTCACCAGGAGAAGCCCCATGGCACTGAAGATCTCGAGACGGTGAAACGTGGGGAGGCAGAGCCGAAAGAGAGCCTCGGCGCCCCGGTTTCGGGCCGAGCTGGAGTGCAGGGTCATCCCCAGACTCCAGAGGGCGTTCAGCGCCTCACCGATGGTCCCGGTGAGGACCGTCTCTACCTCCCCCTTTCCGGGGTTCGGGGCGAGGATCTGCTCCTGAGTGGCCGAGGTCATCCCTCCCCTCCCTTCCCAAGGATGAAGGCCACTCCGTCCTGCCACTGCCGTTCCGTTTCCTGGATCAGGAAGGGGATCCGGTCATCGGGGATCTCGAGGGCCTCCCAGCTCGGAAGGTGAAGGGGAGGAGGGGCCGAGGCACCTGACGCCCCCAGCGGAAGGGCATTGGCCATGATGTCGGAGATGTGTACCGCTGCCGTCTCGGCAGGGTACCGCTCCGCCAGTTCGGGCTGATGATGGAATCCCACCGCCTCCTCGAAGGCGGGCCCAAGATTCCACAGCTCCACCAGGGCACGCCCCACCTGGGTGTGGTCGAATCCGAAGACGTCCCGCTCGATCTCATGAAGGGGAAGCGGGTCCGATTCTCCCCGGGCCAGAACCTCGTTCATCCGCTCCTCCTCCCCCATGAGGAGGACCAACCGTCCCAGGTCGTGGAGAAGCCCGGTGAGGAAGAACCGCTCCACATTCCCCTCCCTCCGGAGCGAAGCGATGACCCGCGCTCCCACTCCACACGCCAGGGAGTGCTGCCAGAAGCGGTCCATGTCCAGCCGCTCGGAGGGGATTCCGTCAAAGAGATTGATGACGGAGGTGGCGAAGGTGAGGTCCCGGATCTGGGTCGTCCCCACAATGGTGACCGCTGCCGTCACCGACTCGATTCGCCGAGGAAAGGAGAAGAAGGACGAGTTCACGAGCCGGAGAAGTCGGGCCGCCAGCCCCGGATCGTCCCCAATGACCTTGGCAATGTCCCCCGCGTGGCTGTGGGGACGATTCAGGATCTCGAGCAGACGGGAGTACACCACCGGGGGAGTTCCCAGGGAGTGGAGCCTGCGAACGAGTTCCCCCGGGCTCGACATCATCCCCCCCCTCCACCTCTCGCCAACTTCCGGCGCACGGCGGCGTCAAAAAGCTCACGCACCAGAGGATGGCCTTCCGGAAGGTGCCGGAACCGGCTGCGGAGCTCTTCTTCCGCGCGGAGGCGGTCCTCCGGGGGGATGTCCGACGGAGCGGAGAATTCGTCGGTCCCCTCCACCTCCACGAACTCCACCCCCCAGATCCGGAGCACCTCCACATGACGGTCGCTCAGGGGACGCCCCTCCGGGAGGAGGAGACGGCCGTGGCGGTCGACGATGTCCCGGGACAGAACGCTTCCGGGAGCCACACGATCGATGGAGATCACGGGCATGGAGAGATGGGAAGGAGGGAACCCGTGGCCCGAAGGCCGCAACTCCCTCCGTTATCGGTCACATCTCGGGAGCACTGAAGGGGAGTCCTTCACCCCCTCCCCAGCTCCCAGCGGAGATTGACCCTTCCTCCCGTGGGAGGGTGTTCTCGAGCAAGAGCTACATGGACCGCATCACCATGAACCGCATCACCATAGAATCGGGGAAACGGGGTGAAAAACCGTGCATCCGCGGACTACGGGGCACGGTGTACGACATCCTTGAGTATCTGGCTGCGGGGATGACGGAAGACGAACTCCTCGCGGACTTCCCTGATCTGGAGCGCGAGGACATTCGGGCGGTGGTGGCCTTCGCGGCTGAACGCGAACGAAGGTTGGTGTGAAATGTCCTCGGCGCGACTCGAACGCGCGACCTGCTGCTTAGGAGGCAGCCGCTCTATCCACCTGAGCTACGAGGACGTGCTGGATGGAAGGTAACCCCGCGGAGAACCTCCGTCAGCCGTCCTCCTCCTTCGCCACCAGATACCCGGCCAGGAGCCCCCGAAGGAGAGCTTCGAAGGGGGGCATCCGGGCTTCCACTACCAGGGAGGCCGCGCCGCGATCCCGGAGGCCGAAGGCCAGCCTCTCCAGTACCTCCGCCAGGTGGGTGATCTCCAAGGCTGCTCCCCGTCGTCGGGGGTCCTTGGCGGCGAAGGTGGGGATTTCGACTCCGATCCCCGTGACCACGACCTCATCGGGATCGAAGTCATCGAAGGCCCCATCGAAGTCCTCCTCTCCCTCATCCCCCACCCCTGACCGGATCCGGGGCTCCCGATGACGGATGGGTTCGTCGGGCGAGATGAAGGCGTCGTCCGGGAACTCCTCCTCGATGCGGCGAATGGGTTCGTCAGGCGAGATGAACGCATCCTGCGGAACCCCGGAGTTTTGCGAGCCGGCGCCCTCGCCCCCACTCCGACTC
>JBJHBD010000010.1:0-8535 GCA_050485305.1 Gemmatimonadota bacterium | reverse complement strand
ACCGTACGCCGTGTCCCGGGTGGGAAGGCGGGCGGTGGGAGACGATCCAGCTGGGGGCCGGTCCCTCGCCCCGAAGCGGATGTCTCGGAGGCCTCACCGTCGGTGTCTCCACCGCCTGAGCCCTCGACATTCCTGGACATGGTCTGCGCTCCGATGTGCCTGTGGGGAACTCCGTAGCCGCCAATATATCAGAGGATGCGTGCCACCACCACGAACCCCAGCACGAGGAGTACCCCGAACACTACCGTGAGGAGGTTGAAGTACCGATCGATGAAGCGGGAGACCGGTGGGCCGAACTTCCAGATGAGGGCGGCCACCAGGAAGAACCGGAGTCCGCGACTCAGCACGCTGGCCACCACGAAGACGGCGAAGTTGATTCCGAACACCCCTGCCGACAGGGTGAAGACCTTGTACGGGACGGGGGTCAATCCGGCGAGGAAGATGGCCCAGAAGTCATACCGGTCGTACAGCGCCCGAACTCCCTCGAACGCCTCGGGTGTGACCCCCGGAACCCAGGTGAAGAACCAGTCGTCCACCAGCGCCCACGCCCCCCACCCGATGAGGTACCCCAGCACCCCTCCCACCACCGAGGCTGCCGTACCCCAGGCGGCGAACCGGAAGGAGCGGGCCGCCGCCCCCAGGCAGAGCGCCATGAGGAGGGGGTCCGGAGGGATGGGGAAAAAGGAGGCCTCCGCCAGGGCGAGGACCACGAGGGCGGCAAGACCGTATCGGGTGTATGCCCACCCCAGGACCCAGTCGTAGAGACGCCGGATCGGTCCCGGGAGGGGCGCATCCGGACGCGCCGCCGGCACCTCGGGGAGCTTTGCGGCCAGTTTTGCCTCTCCGGGGGTTCCGGGCCCCTTCTCCTCGGGGTCCGAAGCCTCCACTCCTTCGATCTCCCTCACTCCCCTTCCCCTTCGTCCCATCCGTACCGCCCCAGAAGGGGAACGAAGGTACACCGCTCCAGAACCGATTCTTCCGTCACCTCTCCCCCCTCCTTCCGCACCAGGATGAGATCCTGCATTTCCCGCCCCCCCACCGGGAGGAGCATCCGCCCCCCCTCGGCGAGCTGGTCAACCAGCGCCGGAGGTACTCCCGGGGAGGCGGCGGAAACGACGATGATGTCGTAGGGGGCGTACTTCCTCCACCCGATGGTCCCATCCCCCACGAGAAGGGCCACGTTGCGGATTTCCAGGGCGTCGAGCGCAGCCCTCGCCCGGTGGGACAGCTCCCGGATTCGCTCTATCGAGTAGACCCGATCGGTGACGAGGGAGAGGAGCGCGGTGAGGAACCCGCTCCCGGTTCCGATCTCCAGCACCCGATCCTCGGGGCGGGGATCGAGAATCCGGAGGTAGATGGCCTGAAGGGACGGCTGAGACGCCGTCTGTCCGTACCCGATGGGGATGGGTGCGTCCTCGTACGCCCGATTTACGACCCCCTCCGGAAGGAAGAGGTGGCGGGGGACCCGGTCGAAGAGCTGGAGGATCTCCAGTTCGTTGATCCCCTTCGCCCGGATTTCCTCGATCATCCGGCGCCGGTATCCCACAAACCGGAAATCGTCTACAGAGTCAGATCCCACGCTCGAATCTCCTCGATGAGGGAGTAATTCGTCAGATCCAGGTGAAGGGGGGTGACGGAGATGAACCCGTCGGCCACCGCCTGGAAGTCTGAATCTCCGTCCCCGGTCCAACTCAGCGCACCTCCTCCGATCCAGAAGTACTCCTTCCCGTTGGGATCGAGGGCGCGAGTGAGGGAGTCGGAGTACCGCCTCTCCCCCAGAGAGGTCACCCGAATCCCTTTCACCTCCGCGGGGGGGATGGGGGGGAGGTTTACATTCAGAAGGGTGGCCGGAGGGAGACTCCCCTTCCCGGTGAGCTGGCGAAGGAGGTGGCCGAGAGTCTCTTCCCATCCTTCGATGGACTCGAAATCCGGACCCGCGTACGAAAACGCGATGGAGGGGACGCCGAGGACGGTAGCCTCCATGGCCGCAGCCACCGTTCCCGAGTAGAGCACGTCTTCACCCATGTTGGGGCCGTGGTTCACTCCGGAGAAGCAGAAGGCCGGACGCTCCTCCAGGAGGGCGTTCATGGCGAGGATCACACAGTCGGTGGGGGTGCCGTCCACCACCAGTGCGCCATCGGTGGCACGGCGCGAGCGGAGGGGGTGGTGCAGGGTGAGGGAGTGGGAGGTGGCACTCTGCTCTCGATCCGGGGCCACGATGGTGACCGACCCGAGGGGGCGGGAGGCGGAGGCCAGAACCCGCAGCCCCGTGGCGAGGAAACCGTCGTCGTTGGTGCAGAGAACGTGCATGCGCTGGAAGTGGGGGGAACGGCGTGGGATGGGGGTGGGAGAGTCACCGGGGGGCGTCGGCGTCGGGGAGGGTGAGGAGCTCCCGGAGGGTGAAGAGCTCCTCCTTCAGCCCGTTCAGGAAGTCTGGGGTCACCACCTCCTGGCGGGACCCTTCCAGTTCACCGGAACGACGCATCTCCTTCAGCTTCTGGCGAGCCCCTTCGACGGTGAACTTCTCCTCGTAGAGGAGGTGTTTCACCAGGAGGATCAGCTCGATCTCCTTGGGGCGAAAGACCCGGTTCCCCGCCCGGTTCTTCGAGGGCTGGAGGACCTCGAACTGGGTTTCCCAGTACCGGAGTACATGGGGTTTGAGGCCGGTGAGCTCACAGACGTCACCGATGGAGTAGTACGCCTTCGGGACGAGGGGCTTGTCATTCATGGTTCAGCTCCAGGTCTCGGGTCGAGGGTCACGAAGCATGAGGTTCCGGACCGCTTCCCGGGGGTCGCGCTCCTCCTCCAGCATGGCGTGGACCTCGGCCACGATGGGCATCTCCACCCCATGGCGAAGGGCGAGGCCGTGCACCGCAGGGGTGGTGAGGACCCCCTCGGCCACCGCCTTCATGTCGGCCAGGATGTCCGCCCGCCGCTCCCCCTGGCCGATCCGGTACCCCACCGTCCGGTTCCGCGACAACTCTCCGGTGCAGGTCAGGACGAGATCGCCCATCCCGGCCAGCCCCGAGAATGTGGAGGCCTCCGCCCCCATGGCCACCCCGAGGCGGGTGATCTCGGCGAGCCCCCGGGTCATGAGGGCCGCCTGGGTATTGTGGCCGAAGCCGAGCCCCGCGGCCACCCCCGCAGCCAGTGCGATGACGTTCTTCACCGCTCCCCCCAGCTCCACCCCGATGACGTCCGGGTTTGTATAGACGCGGAAGTCCTCGGTCCGAAAGATTCGCTGCGCTTCGAGGCGAGCGCTCCGGTTTTCCGACGCGATGACCACCGCCGTGGGAACGCGCCTCGCCACTTCCACCGCAAAGGAGGGGCCGGAGAGCACGCAGAACCGCTCCATGATCGCCGGGGACATGACCTCGGTCAGTACCTGATCCATTCGGCGCAGGGTGTGGATCTCCACCCCCTTGGAGGCACTCACCAGAAGAGCGCCTTCCGGTACCCGATCTGCCACCGGGGCGAAAATGCCTCCCACATGCTGGGCCGGACTCACCGAAACCACCACCTCGGCCCCCTCCAGACTCGCCGCCAGATCGGAGGTGAGGTGAATCCCCGGGGGGATGGGAATCCCGGGGAGGTACGGATTTTCCCCGGTCCGACTCACCGCCTCCACAACCTCCTCGTCATAGCTCCAGAGGGTCACTTCATGCCCGTTCCGTTCCAGGAGGAGGGCGAGCGCGGTCCCCCAGCTCCCCGCCCCCACCACGGCGGCCTTCACCCGGTGCGTTTCGGTCATGGTCCCTCCCCGCTCACGCCCACCGTCCGTCCGACCCCGATTCGACTCTCCTCGCCCTTCAGAAGGCGCCCGATGTTCGTGCGGTGGGCCCAGATCACGAAGAGGGCGAGGGCGAGGGTGAGGGCGACGACCCCCCTCCCGCCCTCATGGGGGGTGAAGAAGATGGCGATGGAGAGAGAGATGGCCGCCAGGATGGATCCCAGTGATACGTACCGCGTCATCACTACCACGACGAGCCACACCCCAAAGGCGATGAGGGTAGCCCATGGGGCAAGAGCGATGAACACTCCGCAGGAGGTGGCCACCCCCTTCCCACCCCGGAACCCCACCCAGAAGGAGAAGACGTGGCCCACGATGGCGGCGGCACCGAAGATCGGGATCCACCCCCCGCCCACCTCCGGAAACCAGAGGGGAAAGAGGGCCACCGGCGCCCATCCCTTGAAGATGTCGAAGACCATGACCGGAAAGGCGGCCTTCGCGCCCAGGGTACGAAAGGTGTTCGTGGCGCCGAGATTCCCGCTCCCCACCGTCCGCAGATCCACCCCATGGAAGGCCTTCCCCACCCAGTAGGAGGTGGGGGTGGCACCGAGCACATAGGCCAGAGCCGTAAGACAGAGGGGGATCAGCACCCCGTCAGCCCTCCCGTTCGTTGCGATTCGAGGCCCGAAGGAAAATCCGCAAGGGGGATCCCTGGAACCCCCACGCCCTCCGGAAGCCGTTTTGAAGGTAGCGAATGTAGTGGTCCGGCACCTCGTCGGGGAGGTTGGAGAAAATGACGAAGGTGGGGGGGCGATCTGCCACCTGCGTGGCGTACCGGAGGCGCACCGCTCGCCCCCTGGAGTGAGGGGGAGGTTGGCGCCGCTCCAGCTCCTCCACCACCTCGTTCACCTCGTGGGTGGCAATCCGCCGAGCCCGGGTCTCGGCCACCTCCAGGAGAAGGTCCAGCGTCTTCCGGACCCGCTGCCCTGTCATGGCGGAGAGAAAGAGGATGGGGACCCACTCCAGGAAGGGAATCCGCCGCCGAAGCTCCTTCTCGTAGGTGGGAGCCGTCCCCGTCTCCTTCTTCATGAGGTCCCACTTGTTCACCCCCAGGATCACCCCGCACCCCGCCTCCCACGCCGCCTCAAGCACCTTCACATCCTGGTGGCTGAGCCCCTCCATCGCGTCGATGAGAACGAGGCAGACGTCGGCGTCCCGAATGACCCGTGCCGTGCGAAGTGCCGAGTAGTACTCCACCGACTCCTTCACCTTCGACTGGCGCCGGAGCCCCGCCGTATCCACGAAAACGAGGGTCCGACCATGGTACTGGAGGGTGGAATCCACCGGATCCCGGGTCGTCCCGGGGACCTCACTCACCACCATCCGCTCCTCGCCGAAAAGGCGGTTCACGAAGGACGACTTCCCCACATTGGGGCGCCCGATGACGGCGATGCGGAGGTCCGTGTCCGGAACGCTCCCCTCCTCCTCGGGGAGGAGCGACACGATGCGGTCCAGGAGGTCCCCCGATCCCTTCCCCGAGATGGCGCTCACCGGGATGGGCTCACCCAGCCCCAGCTCCCAGAACTCGTGGTAGGCCGGATCGTTGGGGAGGTTGTCCACCTTGTTCACAACCGGGAGGATGGGTTTTCCGCTTTCCCGGAGCAGCTCCGCCACTCGCTGATCCAGCGGGTGCACCCCTTCCTTCCCGTCGGTGACCAGGAGGATGAGGTCCGCCTCTTCCACAGCCATCAGGGCCTGCTCCCGAACCGCGCGATCCATGGGCTCGTCGCTCCCCTCGATGACCCCTCCCGTGTCCACGATGAAGAACTGGCGCCCGGCCCAGTCGGCCCGGGCGAAGTTCCGGTCGCGGGTCACCCCGGGGAAGTCGTCCACGATGGCGGCCCGATACCCCAGGATCCGATTGAAGAAGGTGGACTTCCCCACATTGGGGCGCCCCACCACCGCCACCACCGGGAGGCGGCGGCTCACACGCACCCCCGGAGCGCATCGGTGATCTCGTACCCGGGAACCACGAGGGCCGGGGCCACCGCCTCCCGGAGGGAGGTCAGGGGGAGGGAGTCGATGAAGAGGTCGTCCTGATTGAGCGCTTCGGCCGGGAGGAGGATGACGTCCCCCTCGCGGGAAGGCCCCCCCTCCTCCAGCGCCCGGAGGAAATCCCCCCCCGAGAGGAGCCCGGCCACCGTCACCGACGCGCCGTAGAACTCGTTCACGACCCCCATCACCTGCACCTCGGCTCCGGTGGCCGCGGCGAGGCGGGGGGCCCGATCCTGGAAGAAGGGGGCCATGGAGCTCCCGGTAAGGATGCGGATCCGGCGACCCTCGAAGTGGGGGAGATGGGAGATCCCATCCTCAAAGTCCTCCAGGAAGCGTCGCACCGCCCCTACCCCGTTTTCCAGGAGGGACCCGTCGTCGTAATACACCTCCCCGGGGAGTTCGGCGCCCGAGAGGAGGAAGAGTTCGTCGGCGGCGTAGCACCACCCGTACCCCCGTTCGGCCAGGGCCCGCTCACGGATCCCCTCGACCTGGGCGAGTGTGGCCACCCCCTCCTCGGCGGTGAGCGGGCGAACCCCCCGGCCCAGGTTGTATTTGGTAAGCCCAACCGGGACCACCGAGAGGGTCCGGATTCCCTCACCGAGGGCGTAGAGTTCGTTCAGGGTGCGGTCCAGCTCCGCTCCGTCATTCCACTCGGGGCAGAGAACGATCTGGGTGTGGACCTCGAGCCCGTGATCCAGAAGGTGCCGCAACTGCTCCACGATGAGCCCCGCACGGTCATTCACCAGAAGCCGGCGGCGGAGATCCGGATTCGTGGTGTGCACGCTCACGTAGAGGGGCGAGAGGCGCTGCTCCACCAGGCGATGGAGCCCTCTCGGTCCCAGATTCGTCAGGGTGACGTAGCTCCCGTAGCTGAAGGAGAGGCGGAAGTCGTCGTCCCGGATCCAGAGGCTCGACCGGACCCCTTCCGGATTCCCGTCGATGAAGCAGAAGACGCACTTGTTGGCGCACTCCCGCACCGTGTCGGGAGCGGGAACCACGCCTAAGATCTCTCCCGGCTCCAGCTCCACCTCGTAGAGGGTCCGGATCCCGTCCGGGTCCACCGCCTCCACCTCCAGCTCCGAATCGGCGAGAAGGAAGGTCAGGTCGATCCCATCGCGGACCTTTTCGCCATTGATGCGGACGATACGGGTCCCGATGCGGAGCTCCAGTTCTTCGGCAATGCTGCCGGGCTCCACTTCGGCAATGGTGATCACGGGAACCTGCGGGGAGAGGAGAGGGACAAGGCCGGAAAACCGGAATTTCCAATGAGTTGAGAAGCTGCTAAAGCTAACTGCGCCTGCCCTCATCCTCAACGAACCACCCTCTTGAAGGGTCTCCGGATTGAAGCCCCGTCCCACCTCCCAGGAGTGGAACCCCCTCTCCACCTCCCGGTAGTCCCATCCTATGGAAACCATTCGGCGAACCGGCACCCCAGCCTCCCCTCCCTCGCGAACCCTCCTCGCCCCCGTACTCCTCTCCCTGTTCTTCTCCGGATGTGGAGTGGAAGAGGCCATCCGGGACCGTTTTTTCACCGGGGAGACGCCCCGGGAGCGATACCTGGAAGGGCTCGCCCACGCCGGGCTGTCCGAATCCCTTCTGGGGCGGGCGTGGATCGCCTCTGGTGAAGCCGCCCTCGCCTCCGCCCTCGAGGTCGCCCTCCCGCACCGGGAGGTGGGGGTCCTTCTCCCCGAGGAACCGGTGGCCCTCTCCTTCCGGGTGGAGCTCCGTCGAGGCGAACGTCTCCGGGTTCTCCTCCGGAAGGGGGACACCGACGAACCGGGGTGGGCCGATCCCGGCGCGGTGTTCATGGAGATCCATCGCCTCCGCGCCTCCGATGCGGATCCGGTAACGGGTGATCCACGCTCCCTTCGAGTGGCGTGGAACGACCCCCTCCCCGCCCAGGTGGACTCGCTGGGGTACAACGCCGCCGTGTCGGGAAGCTACCTGGTCACCCTCCAGCCCGAACTCCTGAGCGGAGGCCCATACGAGGTGGAGCTCCGCGCCGGTGCTTCTCTCGCATTCCCGGTGGAGGGGCACGGGACCGAACATATCCAGAGCTTCTTCGGAGCGGACCGGGATGGAGGGCGACGGGTCCATCATGGGGTCGACGTCTTCGCCCCTCGCGGGACTCCCGTTCTCGCCGCCGGCCCGGGGGTCGTACGGAGGGTGAACGAAACCCCAGTCGGAGGGAAGGTGGTGTGGGTCTTCGACGAGGAGCGGAACCTCTCCCGGTATTACGCCCACCTGGATTCCCAGACGGTCACGGCGGGAGAGCGGGTCCTCCCGGGCGATACCCTGGGGCTGGTTGGGAATACCGGGAACGCCCGTACCACCCCACCCCACCTCCACTTCGGGATCTACGTCCGGGGCTCGGGTCCGGTGGATCCCTACCCCTATCTGTTCACCTCCACCCGGAATCCTCCACCCATCCGGGCAGCTCGGGAGGCTGTGGGAGCCCGGGGGGGATGGAATGGCTCCCAGGTCCGGGTGGTGGGGATCGCCGCAGATCGGTATCGAATTCGGGTGATGGAGAACGGGCGCCTTCGGGAGCGATGGGTTCCCGCCGATGATCTCCATCCCCTCCAGCCCCAACAATCCACCATCGGGGTGCGCGGGATGGAGTGAGCACCGCCGGACCGCCCTGAATGAGGCGCCCCCCAACGAGAAGCCCCCTCGAGATGCATGATCTCGAGGGGGCTTCTCTCGTCTTCACCTCTCCAGAGCGGGCGACCGGGCTCGAACCGGCGACC
>JBJHBD010000009.1:0-41490 GCA_050485305.1 Gemmatimonadota bacterium | reverse complement strand
CCCCGCAAACTGGCGCATGGTCCAGAGCCGGGTCCGGTACATGGTGCCGTAGGGGCCCCGGGTGAAGGGGTACTCGCCGGGGAGCCCTATCCCTTCCTCGTAGGGGGGGGCGTCGGCCCGATCCACCGGGGTGTAGAGGGGACGCACATCCCGCCCGGAGATGGTGGAAAAGGGCGCCTCCCGTTTCCGCGCACCCTGGTACCCCTCCTCCCAGCGGGCCAGCCGGGCCTTCAGTTCGGCCAGCTCGGCCTCCTTCTTCCGGAGGGACTCGATGAGGTCGGTGGGAATGTCGTGCTCGAGGGTGGACATGAAGACTCCCCTTCCAGATGGGTCGCCGGGGCGACCGCCAGATTCGGTTGGACCTTCGAAAGATGCCGGAACTCCCGCCGAAGGGTCAACGGAGGATGGGTTCCGGACCCGGCGAAGCGCCCGGAGACCCATCCTCCCATACCCCTCACCCTCCGATGCGGTACCCCAGGTAGAAGGCCCGCCCCGCCACCGGGTTCCCGGTGAGATCGGCGTGGTCCGAGTCCCCCAGATTCACCCCGTCCAGGTAGAGGGTCCCGGCCGGGAGGGGGAAGGCGAGGCGGAGGTCCACCTGGTGCCAGACCCCTTCCCCCGCGCGCCGTCCGCGGAGTCCGCGCAGCGACGCAGTCCCCCCCACCGGGAGCGCCGCCCGCCACTCGGCCATGATCTGGTCCTTGAGGGGGCGGAGCGCGTACTTGGATTCGAGTCCGGGCTCCAGCTCGGCGTCGAGGGAGAGGAAGGCCGCGCCCACCCGGAGGAGGTGTTCGGGGCCGAGGGAGAGCCCCGCCTCCAGCTCCACTCCCCGGAAACCGGCGCTCCGGATGTTCCGGGCCTCCCAGGGGTTGGGGTCCTCCCCGGCCTCGACGGGGGCCCGCACCCAGTCGATGAGGTCGGTGGACTCTCTGCGGAAGAGGGTGGCGCCGATGCTCCCCCAGGGGGTGGGGGTGCTCCGGAACCCGATCTCGGCGGTGAACCCCTTCTCCGGATCGAGGGCGCCGGGAGCGATGTGGGCCGGATCCACATAGTGGCGCTCCGTCCAGGACGGACCCCGGAAGGAGCGTCCTACCGCGCCGTGAAGGCGGGTCGTGGGGGTCACCGTCCACCCCGCCGAGAGGGAGGGGGCGATAAAACTTCCCCAGAGGGAGTGGTGGTCGAGGCGCCCTCCCGCCGCCAGGACGAGATCGGCGCGGGGGGTGAGGACGGCCTCGGCAAAGAGAGCCGTCCGGGTCTCGCTCCGGTCACCCAGGTTGTTGCTCTCCAGCCGGTCTTCCCCCACCTCTCCTCCACCGGCCAGGGTGAGGGTGGGATTCACCCGTCCCCGCACCACCACCTCCCCGGTGAGCTGCGTCGAGGTGTGCTGGTTCCGATAGACCTCCGGATTTTCCCGGATGAGGATGAAGTCGTCGTCGTGGGATCGCCACGATACCCGAGGCTCCACCCGAACCCGGGCATTTCGGTCATTCTCCCAGCGGAGGGAGGCGGTGCGGGACACCGTGGCCTCGAAGGAGGGGAAGGGGGCGTAGAAGTTGTCGGCGCCAAAGTCCCGGCGCCCCTCTCCCACCTCCACCCCCAGCCGCCCTCCGGCCAGGGATGTCCCCCCCTCCAACCGCCACTGGGTGATCTCGAAGTCCGTCCCCTCCCGATGCCCGTCGGAGGTGGATCGCTCCCCCGAAAGGACGAGGGTGGAACCGTCGGCGAAGGTCATCCCACCCTGGATCCCGGCGCGCACGGTGCCGAAGCTCCCCCCCTCGATGCGGGCGCTCCACGCCGGCGCCCCCCGGGTGACGATGTTCACCACCCCTCCCACAGCATCGCTCCCGTAGAGCGCCGAGGCCGGCCCACGAAGAATCTCGATCCGCTCCACCCGGTCGAGAGGGACCGCCAGGTTCAGGTCGAAGTGGCCGGTCTGGGGGTCGCTCATCCGGACCCCGTTCACCAGGACGAGGGCCTGTTCAAAGCCGGCGCCCCGGAGCGCCAGGTCCGCCTGGGCTGGGGAGCGTGCCCCCACCTCGGCCCCCAGCGTCCAGTGGAGCACCTCCCCCACGGTACGGGCGGGGATCAGCTCCAGCTCCCCCCGGGTCAGGACCACCACCGAGCGGGTCCGAACCGGGAGATCGGCCGACACCCGTGACCCCACGATGGGGATGGTGTCGAGAGGAACGGGGCGCTCCTGCGCGCCAAGGGGCGTCATCCCCGCAAGGGCGACGGAAAGGGTGAGAAGGGCGCCGGATCGAACCCGGAGGCGGTGCGTGTCGGACGGCATATAAAAAGCGCTCATGGTAAGCGTTTGGTTGGGAGGATGGGGTGCCGGAGTTCCTCCTACTCCCGGATCCCCATCCCCTTGAGAAACTCCCCCGCCACCGAGTAGGGCGAGGCTTCGCCGGAGAGGATGCGGGATACCGTTTCCCCATCCGTCGACTCTCCCGCCAGGGTGCGCCGGGCCCGGCGCCGAAGCTCCCGCTCCAGCACGTCCCGAACCCGGATGAGGGCCCGCTCCCGCCTGCGAAGTTCCAGCGCACCGGTGCGTTCGAGGAACGTCCGGTGATCGGCCACCTTCCGGAGAAGCTCGTCCACTCCCTCCCCGGCGTGGGCCATGGTGAGGAGCACCGGTGGGGTCCACACCTCTTCGGGAGGGTGGGCCTCCTCCTCCGCGCCCCTCGGCTCCCCCTTCTTCCCGAGGCGAGCGTGGTCCACCCCGTGGTGGGCCGGAACGTTGGCCGACGTTCGCCCCTCTCTCAGGTGGAGGGCGGTGCGGATCTCCTTCACCAGGCGATCGGCTCCGGGGCGGTCGGCCTTGTTCACCACGAAGATGTCGGCGATCTCCATGAGCCCCGCCTTCATGGCCTGGATCCCATCCCCCGACTCGGGGACCAGGACCACCACCACCGTGTCGGCGGCACCGGCGATCTCCAGCTCGGTCTGCCCCACCCCCACCGTCTCTACCAGGAGCCGGGGGAAGCCGAAGGCCTCCATGACGTCCAGCACCTCCTTGGAGGTGGTGGCGAGCCCGCCCAGGGAGCCGCGGGATGCCATGGAGCGGATGAAGACCCGGGGGTCGGTGGCCAGATCGTTCATCCGGATCCGATCTCCCAGGAGCGCCCCTCCCGAGAAGGGGGAGGTGGGATCCACCGCCACCACCCCCACCTCTTCGCCTCCCTCGATGGCGGCGCGGGTGAGGGCCGCCACCAGCGACGACTTTCCGGCGCCCGGGGGGCCGGTGAGGCCGAGGCGCGCGCCACCCCTGACCCCTTCCACGAGGAGGGCGTGAAGGAGCCCCTGAAACCCATCCCGCTCATTCTCCACGATGGAGATGGCGCGGGCGAGGGCAAGCCGATCCCCCTCCCGGAAGCGGGCAAGGAGGGATTCGTGGGAGGGGAGGAGGGAGGGAGCGTGGTCCACGGCACCGGAGGTGGGGGGGAGGGGCTCGGGGGCCCCATCGGCGAAGCCGGTGGAAGTTGTCACCTCCCGATGGGGAGGCCAAGGGGACCCAGGGTGAAGGGGCGGTGGATCAGGGAGCGTCGGGCCGGAAGGACTCCCAGCTCTGATAGACCGGGCGCCGGGTGCCGTCGCTCCTGCGAAGGGAGAGGCTGTGGAAGATGTTCCACTCCAGAGGGGAGAGCCCCCCCTCCTCCGCCGGGACGGGGGGGTGGAGCCAGACCCAGCTCACGAGGGGGACTTCGTGCCCCTCGAGGAGGGTGGAGAGGCGGTCGAGCCATGCCGTCTGGTGCCCTTCTGAAACCTCCCATGGGGGCTCAAAATCCGGCGCTCCCTCGGCGGGCCACCCGGTTTCGGTAATGGCGATGGGGGTGTCCCCGATCCGGTCCCGAAGGGGTGCCAGGTACGTGGCGGGGACCTCCTCGGGGGTGGCGTGGGCGAAGAAGGGGTAGAGGGTGATCCCGAAGACGTCCACCCGATCCGTTCGGTGGGCGGTGACCGCTCCCCAGCTCGGCTCCGTGTGGCCGGCCAGGACCCCGGTCCCGGCGGTGCGCTCGTACTGCACGATGGGACCCACCAGGGTGGTGGGAGAGGCCGCCTTTACGCTGTCGTACGCCTCCTCGTAGACGGCAACCCACCGCCCGTAGTCCTCCGCATCGAGGTCGTAGTAGAGATCGCTCTCGTTCCCGAGAAAGAGGAAGGGAGGATGGTGCTCCCGCGCCACCTGCGTCACCGCTCGGATGTAGAGCCGCGCCGCTTCGGCGTTCCGCCAACTGTTCTCCGGGTTCGCCGGGACCCGGATGTGGGGCTCCTCCTCGCCCCGCCACCCGAAGACCAGGATGGGAGCGTAGGGAAACTGGGACGACGCCGAGGCGATGAGGGTGGCGGGTGAGGGAACCGTCCCGGCGTCGGTCCCCTCCTCGACGTCCTCCCGCCAGGGGCCGTTCCACATGATCCCGGCGTCGGGGATCGCGCTCGCCTCGTCCATGAAGGCCGGGAGCGCGTTGAAGGTGATCGGAAATCCTTCGGGAGAGAGGGCAAGGCCTCGAACGAACGAGGCCGCCGGTGGGTCCTCCCCGTTCCCATTCCCGTTCCCCTCAGGCCCGGTGGGGGGGTCTCCTCCCTCGCACCCCCAGAGGGCGGTGACGAAGAGGAGCGCGCCGAGGGTCAAACACTGCCGGTTTCTCAATGGCGGGATCCTGTAATCCAGACGTCGGCCCGCACCCACATCTCGGCGAAGCGAGCCTCCGCCTGAACGGCCTCGTCGTCCCTTCCCTGGGCCTGAAGGGCCTGGGCCAACCCCTTCAGGCACCACCCGTTGTCGGGGTGGATCTCCAGTGCCTCCCGATACACCCGCTCGGCCTCGGCGTACCGCCCCGCCTCCAGGAGGACCGCCCCCAGGGTGTGGCGCACCGGAATGGGCCAGGGCTCGGGCTCGTCATAGTTGAGGGCGCGCTCGAGGGAGACGGCCTCTTCCATGACCTGGACGGCCCCGTCCACATCCCCCTCCTCGGCCAGGATCTCGCCCAGGAGAGTGCCGTGGGCCATCCCCAGGAGGTCCCGTTGCAGGTGGCCGCGGAAGCGGGCGCTCTCACCGGTGCGAGCCCGCATGACCTCCAGCGTCTGCAGCTCCACCCGGGCCAGATCCACCGATCCCTCCCGGAGGTGGGCCATCCCCCGGGCGTAGTGGGAGACCCCGGCGGCGAAGGGGGTGATGTCCAGGAGGGGGAGCTCCAGGATCTCCTCCCACCGCCCGAAGCGCACGTGGGCCAGGGGGATGTAGATCCCGAACCCCGGGGCAATACGGGTCACGTCGCGGGCCGCCTGCAGCGCCACCGCGCTCTGGCCGTCGAAGGCGGCTGCGAAGAAGAGCATGTGGAGGTTGTGGGAGGGGTAGACGGCCGGGGCCCCATCCTCCTGGGCCCGCTGATCGGCGATCCAGGCCATCTGGTTTCCTCGCACCGCGTCTCCGTAGCGCCCGGTCCGCATGAAGACGTGGGCCGGCATGTGGGGGATGTGGCTCACCCCGGGAATCATGTGGGCCAGGTGGTCGGCGCAGGCGTGGGCCCGATCCGGCGCCGGGGAGGCCTCCACCAGGTGGATGTACAGGTGGCACGCTCCCGGGTGGGTCACATCCACCGCAAGCGCCTGCTCCAGGATCCGCAGCGCGTCGACGGTATGCTCGAAGGGCTCCCCCCCCTCGGTCCAGTAGTTCCAGGGGCGAAGCACCATGTGAGCCTCCCCCGCCAGCGTGAGGACCTCCAGGTCGTCGGGGAACTGGCGGGCCACCTCGTCCATGGCGTGGGCGTAGAGGGTGTCGAGCTGGGCTCGGTTCGCCTCTTCCGGGTCTTCGGCATAGCGCACCGCCAGCGCCTCGATGAGGGCCCGCTCCACCGGAGAGGCGTGCTCGCGGAGGGCCAGGGCTCGCTGGATGGCATCCCAGGCATCCAGCGCCGCCGGGGTCCCCATCCTCCCGTTGATATGGGGGCCGAGGGCCCACGCCTCACCCCAGACGCAGAAGGCGCATTGCGGGTCCAGGCGTTGCGCCTCCCGGAAGGAGCGCACCCCTTCTCCGTGGGCGAAGCCGTAGGTCAGGGCCACCCCCTGGTCGAAGTAGGCCTGGGCGTAGGGGTTGGAGGTGGTGATGCTCCGACTGTACGGACCCAGGTTGTCGTAGAGGGGGAGGGTGGCCTCCTCGGGAGCTCCACCCATGGCCGCCGGGCCATGGCCCGCGTGCTGGGCGGCGAGGGGGAGGGCCGGGAGGGCGAGAGCACCCGCCAGGACGCCGGAGAGCAGCAGGTGGCTCCGGCGGGGGAAACGGCGAGAAGTGGCGCAGGGGGAACAGGCTACGATCATGGCAACTCCGGCAGGGGGACCCAGGCGGCCCTCTCCGCTCCAAGCGGGTCCCGAAGGGTTCCGAGAATGTGTTCTCGCCCAAAGGTGAGGGGCGAGAAGCCGGGGGGAAAGGTCACCTCATGGGTGATGGACCCCGACCGGTCCACCACCGACCACCGACGGGAATACCCCCGCTCGTCATCGGTCATGTCGAAGAGCTGGATCCAGACGCGCCCCTCCCCGTCACACCGGAGGCGGGTGGGGGGGAGGTAGCGCTCCATGTGGGGCTCGGACATCTGGGCCACCATGCGCGACCGCTCCCGGAGCGCCTCTCGGGTGTCCATGGGGCCTGGATCCAGGAGCTCGGAGATCCCGGTGAGCCACTCCACCATGGTCTCCATCGAGTTCGCGGCCAGCGGGAGGGAAACGGAGGCGCGATGGGTCACCGTCCCCTCCAGATCGAACCAGACCAGCTCGGAGCGGGCGCCGGTGTGGAGGACAAATTCCCCGGAGGGGCAGAGGTCGAAAAGAGGGCCCGCCGCCAGGAGCCGGGGGGGAGAGGGGCCCGTCGGCTCCTCCACCTCCACCCCGCCCAGGTCGGCGAAGCGGGGGAGGTGTCGGGGGTCGCCGCCATCGGCAGGGTGAAGGAGGAGCCTCCCACGCCAGAAATCCCAGGGGCTGATGCTGCCCATTCCCTCGGGGAGTCGATCCTGAATCACCCCGGCGGAGAGTCGCCACCCGCGACCCATCTCCCCGAACATGGCCGTGCGGAACTCGTGGGGAATGGCCGGCTGCCGCTCTACACTCTGCGCCCCCACCAGCTCCCCGTCGGAGCCGAAGTGGAGGATTCTCCCTCGCTCCCCATCCAAAACCTCCACCCCCTCCCCGCCGGCCGGCGCCAGGAGGGCGGTGGGGATGGCAAACTCCGCGGGACCCTGGCCCGCTCTCCCCACACTCCAGCGAAGCTGCCCCTCCTCGTCATAGCTCCGCAGGAAGGGGGGGTGGGCCGAAAGGACCCAGATCCCCCCGTCCCCGTCGTCCTTCACATCCATCACGGCCACGAGATCCGCATCGTCCACGGTCCACACCGGCCCGATGACCCCGACGGGGAAGCCCCCGTCGGCGGGCGTAGGGGGCTCGCTACCGCATCCGGCGAGGAAGAGGAATGGGACGAGGAGCGCGACGGGTTGGGAGCGGATCGGCTGGCGCATGGGATCTCCGACGGACCTGGGGAGAGGTGGTTACCGGGGCCGAATCCCCCGGGCGTGACGGAGGGGATTTTCCAGCAGGTGGGTGGGGATGAAGAGGGTCAGAACAAACATGACCAGCGACACCAGAAGCCCCCCACCCAGGAGCCAGGGGTTCCGAATGGCCACGAAGATGATGGCCGAGATCACCGCGGTGGCGGTGGCAAAGATGGAGAGGAGGAAGCGCCGGGTCTGGAGGTAGAGGAAGCGCTCCTGGGCCTGGGCGTCGGAGGGGTGCACCCGCACCCGCAGCTCCTCGCGCTCGACCCGGCTCAGGAGCTCCTTCATGGTGCGTATGGTGTGCGCCGCCTCCAGCATGAGGTCCCTGGCGGCGGTGACCGGCTCCTTGGAGGTCTCCCGGAGGATCTCCCGCCGGGAGCGGCGTATGACCCGCTTCAGGACGAGGAGTCCGTTGAAGTCGGGGTCGTACCGGAAGCCGATCCCCTCCAGGAGAACGGCGGACCGGAAGAAGTAGACGAGCTCCTGCGGGAGGAGGAGGGGCCAGGTGTAGAAGGTGTCCCACACCTCCTGGACGATCTCCTGGATCCGCTCCCGGGACGAGGTGCGGGCCCGCTCCAGGATCCGGAAGACCTCCCGTGCCGCCTCCCGGATCTCGCCCCGGGAGACCTCCGGGGAGAGCATCCCCAGCCGGTACATCTCGTTGATGATCCCGTCCAGATCTTCCCGCTCCACCGCGAGGGCGACCCCCAGGATGGAGTCCCGGGTCCAGCGCGGCACCTCCAGCGCCATCCCCCAATCCAGGACCACGATGGTTCCGTCGTCGGCGATGAGGAGGTTCCCCGGGTGGGGGTCGGCGTGAAGGAACCCGTCCAGCATCATCATCCGGAGGTAGAGCTGGATGAGGCGCTCCATGACGTCGTCGAAGCGAAGCTCTCCCGAGGCGAATCGGTCGTGGAGGGCGTCCACCTTCGTCCCCCGCATGTACTCCATGACCAGGACCCGCTTCCGGGTGAGGGGCTCGACGACGTGGGGGGCCCGAACCCGCGGCGTATCCCGGAAGAGGGCCTGAAAGCGCTCCATGTTGGCGGCTTCCGACCGGAAATCCATCTCTTCCCGGACCCGGACGGAAAACTCCCGGACCACGTTGGTGACCCCCCGAATGTGGTGGTTCGGGAAGAGGATGTTGAGCCAGAAGAGGATTCCGAAGGAGAGGTCCAGATCGAGCGCCACCGTCTCCTCCACCTGGGGGCGGAGAACCTTCACCGCCACCTCCCTCCCCCGCCACACCGCCCGGTGCACCTGCCCAAGCGACGCCGCCGCCATGGGCTCCTCGTCGAACTCCTCGAAGAGCTCGTCCACGGGAGCTTCGAGCTCCCCCTCGATGACCTGCCGGAGTGCCGCTGTGGGGACGGGCGGAACCCGGTCCTGAAGGGTCCCGACTGCGCCCAGGTAGGGCTCGGGGATGAGGTCGGCCCTGGCCGAGAAGATCTGTGCCAGCTTGATGAAGGTGGGCCCCAGCCCGGCGATGGTGGCGGCCAGCTTCCGCGCTCGCCGTTCATGGTCCTCGGGGCTCCGCCGCGCCGGGCGTCCCATGAAGACGAAGCGACGACGATCCCGCAGAAAGGCGAAGAGGAAGGGGAGGAGGGCGAGGGTGATCCGCGCCCCCCGGAGGAGCCGGGTCATGGAAGGGGCTCCTCCCACCCGGCCATGAGTTCGGCCACCACCTCCTCCTGGATCCGGTACTGCTCGCTGATCTCTCGCTCCTCCGGCGCCTCGGGGTGGTCGTACCCCAGGAGGTGCAGCGTTCCGTGCACCACGAGGCGGACCAGCTCCTCCGGGAAAGAGACCCCCACCCGCTCCGCCTGCCGCGCCGCCTCCTCCACCCCCACATAGATGTCCCCCGCGGGAGGTTCACCGGATCCGTTCAGGGGGAAGGTGAGGACGTCGGGGACCCACTCGTGGTCCAGCCAGCGGCGGTTCAGCTCCCGGATGGGTTCGTCGGAGAGGAAGACCACCGTGACGTCCCCCTTCTCCACCCCTTCCCGCCGAAAGACGCGTCGTACCGCGGCCTCCAGGAGGGGCCCGGGGATGGCCGCGGAACCGGGGTTCTCCAGGTGAACCGCCACCAACGGCGAGCTCACCGTTCGGGGGGGGTAAAGGCGGAGGGAGTCGCCTCCCCCTCGCCCGTATCCGGACCCTCTCCTCCGTCTCCCCCAAGATCAAGCTGGAGATGGGTCCTCGGCGCCGCCCCCTTCGCAGCCCCCGTCCGAGCCGCACCCTCCGCGCGTCCCCGGGCGGAGGGGGTTCCTCCCTCACTCCCCTCCCCACCTTCGTTCCCGTCCCCGCTCCCCGTCCCATGGGTGATGTGCCGGGTCTGCGGGTAGTCGATGCGATGGTGGTAAACCCCTCCCAGCACCTTCAGGAACTGCGCCTTGATGTCCCCGATTTCCCTGAGGGTGAGGGGCGCCTCGTCGAGCTGGCCCGCCTCGATCTTCCCCTTTACGATGGTGTCGATGAGCTCCCGGATCCGTTCCGGGGTGGGGTCCTGGACGGTGCGGGTGGCCGACTCCACCGAGTCCGCCAGCATGACGACGGCCGTCTCCCGGGACTGGGGGCGGGGGCCCGGGTACCGGAAGTCCTCGGGACGGATCTCCTCCTCTCCCGCCTCCTTCCGCGCTCGATCCAGGAAGTACGCGATGTCCTGTGTGCCGTGGTGCTCGGGGATGAAGTCGAGAAGGACGTCGGGGAGTTTGGCCTCCCGAGCCAGCCGCATCCCCTCGGTGACGTGCTCCCGGACGATGGCCGCCGAGGTGGCGGCCTTCAGCTTGTCGTGGGGGTTTCTTCCCGAGGGCTGATTTTCGATGAAGTACTGGGGTTTGAGCATCTTCCCCACGTCGTGGTAGTAGACCCCTACACGGCAGAGGAGGCCGTTGGCCCCGATGGCGTTGGCAGCCGCTTCCGAGAGGTTCGCCACATTGATGGTGTGAGCGTAGGTCCCCGGCGCTTCCATGGAGAGCCGTTTCAGGAGGGGGCGGTTGGGGTCGGCCCATTCCAGGAGCGTCTGGTCGGTGGTGATCCGGGTGAACCACTCGAAGACCGGGAGGAACCCCATGGCCAGGATGGCGCTCACCACCGTGTTCCCCGCTGCCCACCCCCACGACATGAGAATTCCTCCGGCATCCCGTCCCCCGATCACCCCGAGGGTGAGGAGGGCGCCGAAGTAGGCCGTCGCGATGATGGCGATGAAGACCCAGGTCTGGGCACGGCGCCGAACCGCCCGCACGGAGAGCGCCGCCGCCGACCCACCCATGAAGAGGGGGAGCCAGGCCCCCACCTCCTGGAAGGGGGGCTGGACCCCCAGCAGGACGGTGAGCACCGCTGCGAGGACGAGGGCGAGCCTCCCATCCCAGAGAACGGCCACCGCCAGGGTCACGAAGGCGATGGGGAGGAGCTCCACCGGGAGCCCATGGCGGGCGATGAGCCCTCCGGCGCCGGCGAAGACCCCGATGAGAACCCCCTGAAGGAGGACCCAGCGGAAGTTGTGATAGATCTCCGTTCGGAAGAGGTAGAGGAGTCCGGCGAAGATGGAGAGGATGAGGAGGTTGAGAAGGATGCTCCCCAGGGTGGGGAGGAGGCGGAACCCTCCTCTCTGGAGCCGCCCTTCGGCGCGGAGCGCCTCTTCGTAGGCCCGGAGCCGCTCCAGGTCGCTCTCCCCGATCTGCTGGGCCGCGCGAACCACCGCTTCCCCCTGAAGGACGGTGGCGCGGGTGGTGGGAACGGCGCGTCGGGCCGCGTCCCGGTCCCGTTCGGTAGCCACGGCGTCGTACCGGAGAGAGGGCTCCAGGAAGCGGATGAGGGTGAGGCGGAGGAGCTCGTCCACCTCGGAGGGGCTCCCTCCGGGGAGGAGGGCGGCGGCCCGCTGGAAGAAGTCCCGCGAAGTGAGGACCGAGTCCACGGGGAGGTAGCGATCCACGTCGCCTTCCACCACCAGGATCCGCCCCAGCCCCGCGGTGGAGAGGGGAACCCCTTCGTCGGTGACCCCCTGGGGGAGGATCTCCCGAATGGCGCGAAGGGCGGCCCGTTCGATGACTTCCCGGCTCTCGCCCTCCCTCAGCGCCCTTCGTTGCTGGGGGGTCAGGACGAGCCCCAGATCCCCGAGAAGCCGGTCCAGCGCCTGCCCGGGATTCTCCTCCTCCTCGGTGCCCGCTACCTGCCGGAAGAAGGAGGCGACCACCCGTTCCATCCGTTCGGCGGTCCCGGGGTGTAGCTCAAAGGTGGGGGGGACGGTGGCGGCGGCGGCGTTCCGCTCCCGCTCCAGCTCCTCCGGGTTCTTGGGGACCCCGAAGGTGATGGAGGCGATGACGTCTTCCTGCGCCACGGTGCCCACCTGGTGCCGTCCGATCTCCGTCCCCGGATCCGGTGGGAAGAAGAGGGTGGTAGCCACCGCCAGGAGGAGGAGGAGGAGGACGCGGCTCCCGTGGTGGAGGGCGCCGTCGGGCCACCGGCGCTCCGGGGGGGTGGAGAGACGGGCAAGGGGGGCCTCAAACCGGTCCCCGACGTTCGACCGCGATCCTCGACTCACCCCTCATCCTCGTTGTCGGGGTACGCATCGGCGTACGCCCGGATGATGTCCTTCACCAGGCGGTGCCGGATGACGTCGGTCCCATCCAGATAGACAAACTCGATCCCCTCGATCCCGGTCAGGATCTGCTCCACCTGGAGGAGCCCGGAGTCCTGCCGTCGGGGGAGGTCGATCTGCGTCTTGTCCCCGGTGATGACCACCCGGGAGTTCAGCCCCAGCCGGGTGAGGAACATCTTCATCTGGGCGTTGGTGGCGTTCTGCGCCTCATCCAGGATCACGAAGGCGTCGGAGAGGGTGCGCCCGCGCATGTACGCCAGGGGGGCGATCTCGATGGTCCGATCCTCCAGCGCCCGCTGTACCCGGTCGGCGGGCATCATGTCCTCCAGGGCGTCGTAGAGGGGACGGAGGTAGGGGTCCACCTTCTCCTGAAGGTCGCCGGGGAGGAAGCCCAGGTTCTCCCCGGCCTCCACGGCCGGACGCGCCAGGATGATCCGCTTCACCCGCTTCCGGTAGAGGGCGTCCACCGCGGCGGCCACCGCCAGGTAGGTCTTCCCCGTCCCCGCCGGTCCGATCCCGATGACCACGTCGTTGGCCAGGATGGTCTGGAGGTAGGTAGCCTGCCCGGAGGACTTGGGCGTGATGGCGCGCCGACTCCCCGGGAGGGCGATGCGGATCTCGTCGTGGGTGGGGACGGGCCCCACCCCGCCCTGCCGGTCGAAGTCCTCGGCCATCCGGGCGATGTCCCCGGGGTCGAAGGGGGCCCGAAGGCGCGCCAGTTCGATGAGGTGCTGGATGACGGGGACCGCCCGCTCCAGCCGCTCCAGCTCACCGGAGAGGACCAGATGGTCCCCTCTCAGCACCACCCGGATCCCGAAGACCCGGGCCAACTCCATCATATGGGAGTCGTTGACTCCCGTGAGAAGGAGGGGGTCGGCCCCCTCCGCATCCAGTCTGTGCTCGACGATGGTCCGTTCGGCGCTGGCCATGATCCTCCGTGCTGACCGTGGATGGAGTCCCCCGTATGGTTACCGCGCGGGGACCCGTTTCGCCACCTTCACCGTACCCGGATGGAAAGTTCCTCCAGCTCCCTGGCGGGAACGGGAACCGGGGCCCCCTCGAAGAGGGAGCGCGCCGCGGTGGTCTTGGGGAAGGCGATGACGTCCCGCAGGCTCTTCGCCCCGATGAAGTCCTTCACGATCCGGTCCATCCCCAGGGCGACCCCGCCGTGGGGGGGGGCTCCCGAGCCCAGCGCCTCCAGGAGGAAGCCGAACTTGAGGTCGATCTCCTCCTCGCCGAGCCCCAGGATCCGGAAGATCCGCCGCTGCAACTCCGGGTCGTGGATCCGGAGGCTCCCGGACCCCAGTTCGGAACCGTTGTACACCAGATCGTAGGCGAGTCCCCGGACGGAGGCCGGATCCGAGTCGAGGCGCTCCACATCGTCGGGGTGGGGGAGCACGAAGGGGTGGTGTCCCGGAAAGAGCGTCCCGTCGGCTTCCTCGAAGAGGGGGAAGTCCAGGACCCAGAGCCAGGCGTGGTCGCGCTCCCTGGGAAGATCGAGGGCGCGGATGGCCGCTCCCCGGGCCGCCGAGAGCGCCGGCGAGGTGATCCGGTCGCCTCCCGCTGCCACCAGGAGGAGGTCACCGTCCCCGGCACCGAGGGCCGCCCAGTGCTCCGGCGTCATCCATCGGGAGAGGGGACCGCTCCCCCCTTCCGTCGATCCCTTCGCCCAGAGGAGCCCCGGAGCCCCCGCCGCCTTCGCCTCCGCCTCGACCCCCTCGATCTCTTTCCGGGAGAGGGTGGCTCCCCCAGGGAAGAGGAGTCCTCGAATGCGTCCCCCCCCCGCCACCGCTCCCTGGAGGATGGTGGAGTCGGCATTCCCCAGCACCGCGGACCAATCCTGGATCTCGACGCTCCAGCGGAGATCGGGGCGGTCCACCCCGAAGCGGTCCATGGCCTCGGCGTGGGTCATGCGCGGGAAAGAAGCCTCAACCGGGAGTCCCGCCTCGGCGGAAAGGGAGGCCATGAGCCCCTCCATCCACTCCAGGATGTCGTCCACCCCGATGAAGGAGGCCTCCAGGTCGATCTGGGTGAACTCGGGCTGCCGATCGGCGCGGAGATCTTCATCCCGGAAGCAGCGGGCAATCTGGAAGTACCGGTCAAACCCGGCCGCCATGAGGATCTGCTTGTAGATCTGGGGGCTCTGGGGGAGGGCGTAGAACTCCCCGGGGTGCACCCGGCTGGGGACCAGGTAGTCGCGGGCTCCCTCGGGGGTGGGTTTGGAGAGGATTGGGGTCTCCACCTCGGTAAAGCCCAACCCGTCCAGGTAGTTCCGGGTGGCCAGGATGAGGCGGTGCCGGAGGTGGAGATTCGCCTGGAGTTCGGCACGGCGAAGGTCCAGGTGCCGATGCCGGAGGCGAAGCTCCTCGGCGGGGAGTTCATCCTCAGGCCCCCGATAGACGGGGATGGCCGGGGTGGCGGCGCGGTTCAGCACCGTCAGGGTGCGGACCCGGAACTCGATCTCCCCGGTGGGGATCTCCGGGTTGCGCGCCTCTTCGGGGCGCGCAACCACCTCCCCCTCCACCCGGATCACATCCTCGGATCCGAGGCGGTGGGCCTCCCTGAGGCTCTCTTCGTCGGTCCACTTCGGGCCAAAGGAGACCTGAAGGAGCCCGCTCCGGTCCCGGAGGTCCACGAAGAGGAGCCCGCCCAGATCGCGGCGCCGGTGTACCCACCCGGCAAGGGCAAGGGTCGAACCGGCGTCTTCACCACGAAGGCGCCCTACCACTCCCGAGCGAAGCGCGGTGCGCTCCACTCCCCTGTCCGTCTGTTTCGACATTCCTGAAACCCCGATCACGTTCGGGTGGCATTACTACCGGGAGCACATTATAGCTGACATTCGCGAGCCGATGCATCGCGCCATGCGGCGTCTCTCCTCCTCGCCGGGGCCAGGAAGGGAACCGGAGGCCGAAAGGGCCCGGGCGGCAACCCGCCGGGCGTGGCTCCGGAGAGGGGGGCGCCGCTAACTTAGTGGCCGTGTTCCGGGGTCTCAACGGGGGGCGGCGAACGGTCGCCCCTTCCGAGACCCGCCTCGAAGTGAGGAGAGACCGGCCATGCCGGACCCGAAGGATCCCCGCCCACACCTCCTGGCCCTCGTCCCGGACGACCTGGACGCCGTGCTGGAGGCCCACTTCCGGGAACGGGGTCAGCCCGCGTACCGCGCCGCCCAGGTGCGGCAGTGGGTCTATGACACCGGGGTGGATGGGTTTGCGGGGATGACCAACCTCCCCGCCGGGGAACGGGAGGCCCTGGCCGAGGCCTTCCGCTTCGGCGAGCCCGAGGTGGCCACCCTCTCCCGTTCGTCGGACGGCACCGCCAAGCACCTCTGGCGGCTTCCCGACGGCGAGCTGGTGGAATCGGTCCTCATCCCCACCTCCGACCGCCTCACCCTCTGCATCTCGTCGCAGGCGGGGTGCGCCATGGGGTGCACCTTCTGCGCCACCGGGTGGGGAGGGTTCGCCCGCCAGCTCACCGCCGATGAGATCGTGGCTCAGTACCGGGGCTCGCTCCGGTGGGCGGAGGAGCACGGGTACGGGCCCATCTCCAACGTGGTCTTCATGGGGATGGGCGAGCCGCTGGCCAACCGGAAGGCGCTCCACCCCACCCTCACCATCCTGAATCGGGGGTTCGGGCTGGGGGCACGCCGCATCACCGTCTCCACCGTGGGAGTGATCCCGGGGATCGTCGAGCTGGCGGAGCGCCCCGAGCAATTCGGCCTCGCGCTTTCACTCCATGCCCCCGAGGAAGAACTCCGCGCCTCCCTCATCCCCCTTGAGAAGCGCCACCCCCTCCCGGAACTCATGGACGCACTCCGTCTGTTCAACCAGGCCGGAGGACGCCGCATCACCTTCGAATACACCATGATCCGGGGGGTGAACGACGCCGAGGAGCTGGCGCCGAAGCTGGCCGGCCTCGCCCGGGAGATCCACGCCTTCGTGAACCTCATCCCCTTCAACCCCATCCCCTACCAGGACTGGCTCCCCTCCACCCCGGAGCGGGTGGAGTTCTTCCGGAGCAAGCTGGAGGGCGCCGGGGTCTCGACGGCGGTCAGGGAGCCCAGGGGGCGCGACATCGACGCCGCCTGCGGACAGCTTCGTGCCCACGCCCTGGTGCAGGTGGAGGGGCGTAAGCCCCGGCCTCGCGCGAGGGTCTGAGGCCCCGGAGGGCCCATCCTCCGGCAGGCTGTTAGCGGATGACCTTCCCGATCCGATTCCACCTCACCTCCCGGAGGAAGGCGAAGGGGGTGAAGGAGTCCCGGTCATACGAGTAGTAGAAGAACATGGCCTTCCCCTCGATGCGCCATCGCTCGATGAGCCCCCAGTAGCGGGAATCCAGGGAGAAGTCCCGGTTGTCGCCCAGCATGAAGTAGTACCCTTCGGGGACCACCAGGGGGCCCCAGTTGTCCCGGGTGGGGCGGTAGCTCTCCCGATCGGCACCGGAGAGGAGGTGGTCCCGCTGCCAGAGCATCCAGGGGTGTTCGTCGTCGCCGGCGGCATCTCCCCACTTCACGTAGGGCTCCACCTGCCGCTCGCCGTTCACGAAGAGGTGCTTCTCTCGCATCTCCAGGGTGTCGCCGGGCATCCCCACCAGCCGCTTCACCAGCTTCATTCGGTCTTCGTGGGCGGGGTCGAAGACGAGGACTTCGCCCCGCTTCGGCTCCGAGTACCCGGGGGTGCGGGTGGTCCCCCCGGGAATGCGGGTCCCCAGCGCCAACCGGTTCACCATGAGGAAGTCGCCCACCAGGAGGGTGTCCTCCATGGAGCCGGAGGTGATGACGAAGGTCTGGACGAAGAAGGAGCGGAGAATGATGAGGAAGATCACCGTGAGCCCCAGCGTCTTCATCCACTCCATGGCTTCACTCTTCGCCGAGCGCGCCTTCCCCTTGTTTCCGGACTCCCGCTCCTGGCGCCGCGCCTCCCGGCGCGCGTTCGCCGACTTCTCCCGTCCCGCCACCGACAATTCTCCCGATCAGCGATTCATGAAAAGGCGCCGGGGATCCCAGCGGGAACGCCCGTGCGCCGCTCCGATTTCCTCATCCTCTTCCAGCACCCCGTCGGGGGACCAGTCCGTCCCCAGGAGGACGGTGACGTCGACGTACACCGTGGTGTCCGGTGCAACCTCCACCCGGCGAATCCCCAGGGCGCGAGCCACCTCGAGGGCGGCTCCCTCCATCCCCGTACGATCCAGGACCAGGGAGGTTTCCCGGTCGAAGGCGGGAGCGTTCCCATAGTACACCACATCAAAGCGCCGCTCCCGGAGGCGGTCCCGCGCCTCGCCGGCCACCCCCCGGATCCCGCCGGCGTTCAGGACCTCCACCCGGACCCTGTCCCAGGTAGCGGGAGGGGCGTCGGAAGACCGGGGCACCGGGCGCTCCAGCGTCAGGCTGGGACCGTCCACCTCCCCCTCACTGGAGAGGTACACCCCGAAGAGGGTGATCCCCCCCATCACCCCCACGATGGCGAAGATGGGCCAGATGGCCGGTCCCTTCCGTGCCCGGCGACGGCGGGGGGTCAGGGGGCCACCTCCACCCCGAGGGCCGTGAGAAACGCCCTTGTTTCCGGGCGAATGGGGCTTCCGAGCTTCTCCAGCCGGTCGAGCCTGGCCAGGAGCACCTCGCGAACCACCTCGTCCGGCGCGTGGGGCATCCGGTTCCGAAGTTCGCCCCGCCACTCGGGGAGGAAGCTCCGCCCCGGCTCCAGGAAGTCTGCGGCGTAGAGCGCCCGTCCCATCCGATCCAGATCGGGGTGTCCGAGGGTGTGGAAGGCCACCGCGTGGAGGAGGGACTCGTCCTCGACCCCCTCCTCCCGGAGGCGCACCGCACCCGCCGGACCGTGGAGGAGGGGATCCGGAAGGGAGCGGAGTTCGGGCGCTACCAGAGGGCGCAACTCATGTGCGGGGGCATCACGAAGGACGTCGTGGAGGAGCCCCACCCCCCGCCACCGGGTCACCTCCTTGGGCTTGAGCCCGAGCACGGTCCCCCACCCCTCCATGAGATCCGCCACCCGCTCCATATGGGCTCTCCGGCGGGCGTCCGCCTGAGCCCAGGGAGGGAGTACGCCTCCGGCAGCCGCGGCCACGACGGGGTGGAGGGTCATCGCACCCCCTCCCCCGTCGGCGATGGGAGCCGGGGATCGGGGTTCTCCGCCCCGAGCGCGACGTTGTCGATGAGACGGGTCGACCCCAGATGCGCCGCCAGCGCCAGGTGGTGGCCGGGAGCTGCCTCGGATGGCGTTTCCAGCCTCTCCGGTTCCACCACCTCGGCGTACTGGAGACGGAGGAGGGGGTAGCGGGAGAGGGTTTCCACCGCCACCGCCCGAAGGCGGTCGGGGTCCCGCTCCCCCTCTCGGAAGGCGGTGTCGGCGGCGGTGAGGGCCCGGAAGAGGCCGGCGGCCTCGGTGCGTTCGGGTGGGGTCAGATAGGCGTTCCGGGACGAGAGGGCGAGGCCGTCCGCCTCCCGGACGGTTGGGGCGGTCACCACCTCCACGCCGAGCTCCAGATCCGTCACCATCCGGCGAACGAGGAGGGACTGCTGGAGGTCCTTCCGCCCGAAGAGGGCCACCGCGGGGCGGAAGAGCCCGAAGAGGCGGGCCACCACGGTGAGGACCCCCTGGAAGTGACCGGGGCGGAAGGCGCCGCAGAGCCGATCTCCCATGGGTCCCGGGGTCACCTGCACCTGGGGGTCCCCTCCAGGATACATCTCGTCCCGATCCGGGGCGAAGGCCAGCACCGCCCCCCGCTCCCCCGCCAGCGCCAGATCCCGCTCCAGCGTTCGGGGGTAGCGATCCAGATCTTCTCCGGGGCCAAACTGGAGGGGGTTCACGAAGATGGAGATGGCCACCGCATCGGCGCCCTCCCTCCCCTGGTCCAGGAGGGCCAGGTGTCCCTCATGAAGCGCTCCCATGGTGGGGACGAGGGCGACCCGACGCCCTCCCTCTCGGAGGCGGGCCATCGCCTCCGCCAGCTCGGCGCGGGTGCGAACGAGGTGGAGCAGCACCTCATCTCCCCTCACGCCTCCTCCCCGAAGGTGTGTTCAGGGCCGGGGTAGCTCCCCTTCCGGACCTCCTTGAGATACTTCCGGATCCCCTTTCGAGCATCCCCTTCCAGGTCGGCATACCGTTTGAGGAAGCGGGGGGTGAACCCGGGGTTCATCCCCAGCATGTCGGGGAGGACGAGCACCTGTCCGTCACACCCCGCCCCCGCACCGATCCCGATGGTGGGGATGGGGATGGCCCCCGTAACCCGGTCCGCGAGCCCGCCGGGAACGAGTTCCAGAACCAGGGAGAAGCATCCCGCCTCCGCCAGCGCCTCGGCCTCCCGGAGGAGGCGCTCCGCCTCACCCTCTCCCCTCCCCTGGACCCGGTAGCCACCGAGGGCGTGCACCGACTGGGGGGTGAGCCCCAGGTGCCCCATGACGGGGATCCCGGCGGTGACCAGTCGGCGGATGGTTTCGCAGCTTCGCTCGTCCCCCCCCTCCACCTTCACCCCCTCCGCGCCGGTCTCCTTGAGGACCCGTCCGGCACTCCGGAGGGCGTCCTCCGGGGAGACCTGATAGCTGAGGAAGGGAAGGTCCACCACGAGGAAGGTGTTGGGCGCCCCCCTCCGCACCGCCTTCCCATGGTGGATCATCTCGTCCAGCGTCACCGGAAGGGTGGATTCGTACCCCAGCACCACCTGTCCGAGAGAATCGCCCACCAGGATCATATCCACCCCCTCCGCTTCGAGCATCCGGGCAAAGAGGACGTCGTAGCAGGTCAGAACGGTGATCCGTTCCCCGGCCTCCTTCATCTCGCGGAAGCGATGGAGAGAGGCCTTCCTGCCGGGGCGGGGGCGAAGCGCGGACACGGGCGTCGGCGGTGGGGGAAGAGGGACGGAAACCACCGTCCTCCCCCATCGATGGGGGGGACGGAGAACGATAGATCCCCCCCCGGAACCCGTCAAACCCGACGGCCCTCCCCCGCTCCCCCGCCACCCCTCTACCTTGAGGCCTTCGGCCCACTCCCCCTTACGCGCCCCCACACATGGCCATTCGCTGGGATCCACTCCTCGTCCGCGCGCTCGCCCACGAGCTGGAAGACCGTCTCGCCGGGGAGCGGGTGCGGGCCCTCCACCTGGATGGGGTCGCCCGAAGGGTCACCCTTCACCTCCGAGCCCACACCCTCGTCCTGGAGCTCCACCCCAACGCAGGGTGGGTTTCCCTCCTGGACCCGGTGGATCCACCCGCGGACGCTCGCCCCCTCCCCACCCAGGTGCGCTCCGTCACCCCCTTCCCCGACGAGAGCGCTCTCGTCTTCGCCCTCCCCCGGGTTCGAGGGCGGGACGAAGGGGTGGAGCTGGTGGTGGAGTGGGTGGGGAATCGCTGGAACGCCCTGGTGGTGGGGCATCGATCCCGGATCATCCGGCACATCCTCACCCCTCGGGAGGAACACGCCCGGAGCCTCACGGTGGGGGCCCTCTACCACCCCCCGGCGGGGACGGATCGGGGGGGCGTCGACGGCACCCTCTCCCGGGAGGAGTGGGAGGCCCTTCGAGGGGAGGGAGACGCCGCGCTCCTCCGCGGGGTGGCCTTCCTCTCGTCGCTGAACCTCCCCGCCTTCGCCGGTCCGGAGGGGTATGATCGGTGGAAAGGGGCGCCGGATCCGGGAGGATGGGATCCCGTCCTTCTCCGGACTCCCCGGGGGATACTCCCCTACCCCATCCCCATCCCGGGGGTGGAGGGGGAGCAGGTCCCCTCGCTCCTGGAGGGATTTCGGCGTGCCCGCGAGGCCACGGAAGGGGAGGCGCCCGCAGCCCTCCTGGTCCCCTCCGGACTCCTGGCGCGGGGGGAAGGGCGCCTCCGCACGCTGGAGAAGCGGCTCCGGGGGCTGGAGCGGGAGCTGGAGGGGGCGGAGGACCCGGAGCCGATCCGGGCGGTGGGAGATCTCCTCCTGGCCCGCTTCGGAGAGCTCCCGACAGGGGCCGATCGGGCGGTCCTCACCGACTTCCATGGGAATCGGGTCGAGGTGGAGCTGGATCCGGCCCTCCCTCCCCACGAGAACGCCCGCCGCTACTACGACCGGGCCGCGCGCCTGGAGCGGGCCCGGACGACCCTGCCGAAGCGGATCGAAGAGGCCCGCGCCGAGGTGGAGGAGTGGGCGGCGCTCCTCGACCGGGTGCGCGCCGGCGAGGAGGGGCCCGACGCCCTCGCCGACCGGCTGGGTCCCGGGGGCGGAGGCGGGCGGAAGGGGGGCGGGGGAGAGGGACCCATCCTCCCATATACCCGCTATCGGAGCAGCGGAGGGTTGGAGATCCGGGTAGGGCGCGGGGCGCGACGGAACGACGAACTCACCTTCCACCACTCGGCGCCGGGGGATGTCTGGCTCCATGTGCGTCAGTCCCCCGGAGCCCACGTCATTCTTCGGTGGAACGGGGAGGGGAACCCTCCGGAACGGGACCTGGCGGAAGCGGCCACCCTGGCGGCGCTCCACTCCGACGCCCGCCATGCCGGGACCGTCCCGGTGGACTGGACCTTCCGGCGCTATGTGCGGAAACCGCGGAAGGGGGCGGCGGGGGCGGTGATCCCCGACCGGGTGAAGACGGTTTTTGTGGAGCCGGACCCGGCGGTGAAGGAGCGGCTGGCGGTGCGGTAGGGGGTGACCGGATCACCCCACGGGAGAGCGGACGACCTCGTCCATCCCCGTCCGGAGCCCCTCCAGGAAGCGGCGCCCTCCCTCCACTCCCCCCTCCTCCACCGCCTGGAGGAGCGCGCTCCCCACCACCACCCCGTCGGCGATCCCGGACACCAGGGCGGCCTGTTCGGGGGTGGAGATCCCGAACCCCACGGCGATGGGGAGGTGGACCTGCTCCCTGAGCGTCTCCACCTCCCGGGCCAGCTCTCCACGGAGTTCGGTGCGGGCGCCGGTGACTCCGGTGCGGGAGATGTAGTAGAGAAAGCCGCTCCCCGCCCTCCCCACCTCGGCGGCCCGCTCCGGGGAGGTGGTGGGAGCCAGAAGGCGAATCAGGTCGAGTCCGCCGGTGCGGACGGCTTCTTCCATCTCAGGGTCCGCGCCGGCGGGGAGGTCGGTGAGGAGGATCCCCTGTGCCCCCGCCTCCCGGGCGAGGTCCACGAAGCGCGTCACCCCGTAGTGATAAACGGGGTTCAGGTAGGTGAAGAGGACCACCGGGGTGTCGCAGGTTTTCCGGAACTCCCGGAGGAGCTCCAGACTCCCATCCACCGTCATCCCCCCCTTCAACGCCCGGAATGTCGCCGCCTGGATGGTGGGGCCGTCGGCGAGGGGATCGGAGAAGGGGATCCCCAGCTCCAGGATGTCGGCACCGGCGTCGGCGGCGGCGTGGAGGAGCGCCAGGCTCTCATCCCGGGACGGGTACCCGGCGCAGATGTAAGGGATGAGCGCCGATTGCCCGCGGGAGGCGCGCACCCGGAAGGGTTCGGAGAGAGGGAGGACGGTCATGGGTGAGATGGGGCAGGGAGAGCCCGTCAGGTGCAGTAGTCGCTGACCCGGATCCCGTACCGCTCCGGGTCTGTGGTCTTGATGATGGTCCGCTTCGGCTCCCCGGTGGAGGGGTCCAGCTCATCCAGGCGGACGGTGAGGGGAGTGGCCAGGGGAACCCCCATCCCGTCGGCGAGGATCTTGATCTCGGGCTGGTGAAGGCGCTTCGGATCCGAATTGGCCCAGGTCACCACTCCCAACTCGAAGGTGTCGAGAACCACGAGGGTTCCTACCGGATAGACTCCGGTAGCCGTCATGAGAGCCTTCACCAGTACCGGATCGAACCCCCGCTTCGGATTGTCCCGCATCTCCTTCAGGACGGCATCGGGGGGCCATGGCTTGTACTGGTAGCTCCGGGTGGAGGTCCCGGCGTCGAAGGCGTCGGCCACCCCCACGATGCGGGAGAAGAGTCCGATCTCCCGCGGGCGTTTTGAGGAGGGGTACCCGGTGAGGTCCACTTTCATGTGATGCTCGTAGGCCATGAGCATCTGCCGATAGGGGACGTCGGCGAAGCCGTGGAGCTGGAAGAGGGCGAGGAGCCCCTCGGTGGGGTGCTCCTTCATGACCCCCCACTCGTCTTCGGAGAGCCCGCTGGTCTTGTTGATGATGTGGGGGTCGAGTCGCGTCTTTCCCACGTCGTGGAAGAGCGCTCCGAGCCCCAGTTCGTACAGCTGAAGTTTGTCCAGGCCGAGGCGCTGTCCGATGACCACCGAGAAGATGCAGACGTTCACCGAGTGGGTGAAGGTGTACTCGTCGAACTCCCGAAGGGTGGTCATGGCCACCAGCGACGGCTCGTCGGCAAGGACCTGGTCCACGATGCTCTGCACCGCCCGCTTCACCTTCCGGACATTCACCGCCTTCCCGATCCGGACGTCGCTCAGCACCTCCCGGGCCATCTGCACCGAGTAAGCGTAGGTGCGGCGGGCCCCCTCCATGGCCTCGGACTCCACGTCGAGCCGGGCCTGCTCCTTCTCCGTCTCCACCCGGATTCGCTCCACAGGGGTCTGTGCCAGACGGTCCAGGAAGCCGCGATACGGATCGTCCGCCACGGGGGATCGAAGGAGGAGGGAGAGAAAGGGCGCCCACTCCCGGATCTGGAGCCCCCGATCCAGAAGCACCTCCCCGATCCCATGGTCCCGAAGGGTGCGGGCGAAGGAGCCGAAGGTGGAGAAGTTCCGAAGATCGAGTCGGAGGCGGGTCTCGTTCAGGAAGAAGAAGTCCCCCACCATACGGAACTCCACCACCCCTTCTCGAGCCAGGAGATTGGAGACGATGACGTGGAGCTCCTCCAGCGCCTTCTGGACGGCCTCGTTCTCCAGGGGGTAGAACTTGAGGGCCCGAAGGGCGGAGTAGAAGGCGGCGAGGAGCTTCCGCCCCTCCTCCTGGAGGTTGACGGCGCCCCGCATCCCCGACGTTTGCCCGTGCTCTCTATCCATCGTTCACCTCGCCGCCGCGAAGCGCGCGGTTGACTGCGCTGCGGACCACAGGATCCGACTCCCCCTTTGCCGATTCCAGCGCTTGCCGTGCCGAGGGGAGCCCGGCCCTCCCGAGCCCCAGCGCCGCGCACGCCCGAACATCGGAGGCCTCCCGCCGCCCCAGGAACCCCTTCCCGTTCAGGAGTCGGGCGAGATAGGCCACCCCCTCCTCTCCACCCACCCGACCAAAGGCCTCGAAGTAGGGGAGTTTCTCCTGAATGTCGGCTCCCCGGACTTCTTTGGACTCGATGAGTTCCCTGAGGGGCCCCGCCGCGGGGACATACCCGGTGGCGCCAAGGGCCCGCGCGGCGGCAATGGAGAGGTCGCGGTCCTCACCGGTGAGGACCCGCTGAAGGGCGCCCGCCAGCGCAGACGACGGGACCTGCTCGGCCACCTCCACGGCGGCTCGCCGAACCTGCGGATCCCGGTGCTCCAGGAGGCGCGCCAGCGCCCCGGCCGCATCGGTGATCCCGAGCTGCCCCACCATCCGGATCGCGCCTATGAGGACCGTGGCGTCCGCGGAGTTCAGGAGGCGCATGACCGCATCCCGGTTCGCCTCGGCAATCCCCTTCACCGCCTCCCGGAGGAGCCGCTGGGTGTCCTTGGTGGCCGCCCGCTCCACCCCCTGAAGGAGAGGGGATAGGGCCCCGGCGCGGAGATGGCGAAGGAGCCCCTGGAGTTCGCGTGCATCGGGGGGGAAGGTGCCGTCCTCGATGGAGCGGACGATCTCGCTCACCGACTCGGGAGAGGAGAGGTCGTCCAGGAGCTTCTCCCGGACCTCGTCGGCCTCCCGGGCCAGAACGCCATGCCGTTGCTGGAGGAGGAGGAGTTCTTCCACCACCTCGGAGGCGGCTCCCAGCGCTCCCTGGGAGAGGAAGTTCGGCAGGAGGGTCCGGAGAACGGTGAGGATTTCCACCTGGCGAGGGGCATTCCCCGGCTCCTCCAGGCGGTCCAGGAGGGCATGGATCACCGCTCCTCGGAGGTCCCGGCGCATCTCCTTCTCCACTTCCCCCCTCAGGTACTCCTGCTCCTTCGGCTCCATGGCGTAGAGGGTGGGGTTGAAGTCCTCCTTCGAAACGGTCTTCTGTTCGGCTTCCGCTTCGTCCGCCGAACTCCCTGTTCCCTCTCCGGACGCGTCGGCCTCCTCTTCCTCCTCGGTTCCGACGGCGCGAACTCCTTGCAGGGGAACAAGGTTCTCTCCCTCGAGGACGGCTCGGGGGTTCAACGGAGGCATGGGCTCCACCGGCCCGAGAACCTCCACCCCGTCGGCGAAGAGGTCCACCGCCCCGTAGGAAAGAAGCTTCAGATCCAGATCCCAGAGGATGGTGACGAGATCGTCCCCCTCGCCCCGGACGTTCTTCGCCCGGTGCAGGGCATCCAGAAGCACCTCCATCTCTCCCGCCTCGATCCCCTTCCGGAGGGTGAGCTCCCGGATCCCGTCCCGATAGAAGACGAAGGCCAGCGACTCGGATCGGTTGTCGTTCCGGTAAATCTCCTCGCCCAACCAGGTGACCCGGTACTCGTCCACCAGGAGCTCCAGCTTGTCCCGGGTCTCCCATAACGCCCGAAACGACTCCCGGAGGTTCGCCACGAACCGCTGGTAGACCGGATTGTTGGAGTCGTAGAGCTGGTAGGCCCGGAGCGCCTTGGTGAGGGTGAGGAAGACGTCCCGCACCGCCTCCACCGGGAGCGCCGAGGGATCACCCCAGTCGAGGGCGCCCCCCTGGCCACCTGCTGCCGGGTCGGAGATGGGTTCGGTCACGTCGTGGCGGATCTGGAGGATGCGCGATGGCAGGTCCCGAACGACATGGTGCCTGTTCGGGGGAACCCATTCCCAACTTCGAGGGTGCGCGGCTCTACCGCCAGATGCGGCTCGGGTCGTACGGGCCAGATGGTCAGAGGATGGTCCCCCGCCCCTCCACCCGCGCCACATGAGCCACATCTTTGTCCCCTCGCCCGCTCAGGCAGAGGAGGACCGGACCCTTCCGGGTCCACTCCGTACCCTCCCGTAGAAGGTAGGCCACCGCGTGCGCGGTTTCCAGAGCGGGGATGATCCCCTCCAGCTCGGCCAGCCGATGGAAGGCCGCCAGCGCCTCCTCGTCGGTGACGGAGGGGTACGTCGCCCTCCCTGACTCCCGGAGGAAGGCGTGCTCAGGGCCCACTCCCGGATAGTCCAACCCCGCCGAAACGGAGTGTGCCGGCGCCACCTGTCCGTCGTCGTCCTGGAGGAGGTAGGAGAGCGCCCCATGGAGGATCCCCGGACTCCCCGCGCCCAGGGTGGCGGAGTGCCTCCCCGACCCCACCCCTTCGCCGGCCGCCTCCACCCCCACCAGCGCCACCTCGGCGTCCTCCACGAAGGGGTGAAAGATCCCCATGGCGTTGGAGCCCCCTCCCACGCACGCCACCACCGCCGCCGGGAGGCGCCCGGCGAGGTCGAGGATCTGCTCGCGGGCCTCCCGCCCGATCACCGACTGGAAGTCCCTCACCATGCGGGGGAAGGGGGCGGGGCCCACCACCGACCCGATGATGTAGTGGGTGTCGGCCACATTCGTGACCCAGTCCCGGATCGCCTCGTTGGTGGCGTCCTTGAGGGTTCGGGTCCCCGAGGTGACGGGGCGCACCTCCGCTCCCAGGAGCTGCATCCGGAAGACGTTCAGCGCCTGCCGCTCCACATCCTCGGCGCCCATGTACACCACGCACTCCAGGTCGAAGAGGGCGCAGGCCGTGGCGGTGGCCACCCCATGCTGCCCGGCTCCGGTCTCGGCGATGATGCGCCCCTTCCCCATCCTCCGGGCCAGGAGCGCCTGCCCCATGGTGTTGTTGATCTTGTGCGCCCCGGTGTGGTTCAGGTCTTCCCGCTTGAGCCAGATGGGCCCGCCCCCCACCGCCTCCTCCAGCCGCCGCGCACGGTAGAGGGGGGTCGGACGCCCCACGAAGTCCCGAAGGAGGGAGTGGAACTCCTCGTGGAAGGCGGGATCGGCCTGAGCCGCTGCGTACGCCGTCTCCAGCTCGTCCAGGGCGGTAATGAGGGTTTCTGGGACGTAGCGGCCGCCAAAGGCGCCAAATCGGCGCCGGCGCTCCTGATCCGTCATGGAGGTCATATCGGGGAAGCCTCGCTCCCTCCCGGGAGTGAAGATGGGGTACGGGCCCGGGCCAGGAAGGCGCGCAGGCGTTCGGGATCCTTCACACCGGGGCGCGCCTCCACCCCGGAACTCACATCCACCACCTGCGGGCGGAGCCGGCGGATGGCCTCGTCCACATTTTCCGGAACGAGCCCACCGGCTACTCCGAGGCGGGGAGCGTCTGGCCACTCCCCGCGCACCGCCTCCAGGGCGGGCCAGGGGAAAAGCTCCCCCGTCCCCCCCAGCTTTTCGGGGTGCCAGGCGTCCAGGAGGAGGAGGTCGGCCACTTCCCGGTACCGATCCACCGTCCGGAGGATCTCGTCGGAGCTGCGGACCCGCCGGGCCTTCCAGAGTTCCCACCCCCCCCGGCTCCGCACCTCGGCCAGGTATTCGGGGGGCTCGGAACCGTGGAGCTGAAGGACCCGTGCTCCACTCTCGCGGGCGTGGGCCACCAGACGGTCCACCGGTTCGTCGGCCACAACGAGGACGAGAGGGAGCTCCGGCGCCGCCTCCCCGATCCGTCGCGCGTCTCCCGCCTCGACGTATCGGGGCGACCCCTCCACCCGGATCGTCCCCAGATACCGGGCGCCCGCCTCGGCTGCGATGCGGGCATCGTCGGGGCGGGTGAGCCCGCAGATCTTCACCTGGGGTATGGGATGCTCCACCATCAGGGCGCCCTGCGCCGTGGATGCCCTGCGAGCTCTCCCGCCTTCACCCCCGGGTCGGGCGCCTTCAGGAGCGCCTCCCCCACCAGGACCGCGTCGGTCCCGGCAGCGCCCAGGCGGGCCACATCGTCTCCGGTGCGGATCCCGCTTTCGGAGACGAAGAGGACCTCCGAGGGGACGAGTTTCCTGAGTTCGAGGGAGCGCTCGAGGCGGGTGGAGAAGGTGGCCAGGTCCCGGTTGTTCACCCCCACGATGCGGGCGCCGGAGTCGAGGGCTCGCTCCACCTCGGGTGCGGTGTGGGCCTCCACGAGCGCCGCCATCCCCAGCGCTTCCGCCCGGAGACGTAGCTCGCGGAGGGGCCCATCCTCCAGGAGACGAACGATGAGGAGGATGGCGTCGGCGCCCGCCGCGCGGGCCTCGGTGACCTGAAGGGGGTGCAGGGTGAAGTCTTTCCGGAGAAGGGGGATGGAGACCGCCTCCCGGATGCGGGCCAGGTCGTCCAGTGAGCCGCCGAAGTAGTCGGTGTCGGTGAGGACGGAGAGGGCGGCGGCACCGGCCCGCTCATAGCTCCGGGCCAGCTCCGGCGGGTCCATGTCGGGGCGGATGGCTCCCGCGCCGGGGGATCGGCGCTTCACCTCGGCGATGAGCGAGACGTGGGCGCCGGCGGCGAGGGCGCCGTGGAAATCCCGAACTTCCGGGGCCGCGGCGGCGCTTTCCTCGAGCTCGGCGGCGCGGGGGCGAAGTGCCTCGATCTCGGAACGCTTCGTGGCCACGATCCGGTCCAGGATTCCGGGGAGGATGGGAGGGGCGGAGCGATCCGCTTGCGTTTCGGGCAACCTTCGGGTATCCTTGTTTCGGTTCCTGTTCGGGCCTTCAGCCGCGGAGACGACCATGGCCCTCACGCGCCGTCAGAAAGAGCTCTTCGACTACCTCGAGTCCTACATCGGGGAGCACGGGTACGCCCCCTCCTTCGAGGAGATCGCCGAGGCGTTCCAGTACACCTCGCTGGCCACCGTGCACGAGCACGTCAGCAATCTGGAACGGAAGGGGTACATCCGGAAGGCGTACAACCAGAGCCGCTCCATCGAGGTGGTGCGGGGGAACGCCCTCCCCGGCGCCGTGGAGCTCCTTCTCCTGGGAGAGGTGGCGGCCGGGCATCCCATCGAGGCCATCGAGGACCGGGAGACGATCCTCGTTCCCCCGGATCTTCTCAGGAAGGGTGGGGAGAACTACGTCCTCCGGGTCACCGGCGACTCCATGATCGAGGAGCAGATCCGGGACGGGGACTACATCATCGTGAACTCCCGCCCCACCGCCAACGACGGCGAGATGGTGGTGGCCCTCATCGGGGGAGAGGCGGCCACGGTGAAGAAGCTCTACCGGGAGCCGGGGGGGCGAATCCGGCTCCAGCCCGCCAACGAGCGCCTCCAGCCCATGTACTTCGACGCCGACGAGGTCACCATCCAGGGCGTGGTGGTAGGCGTCATCCGGAGATACTGACCCATGCGCATCCCCTTCCTCGCCGGGGCGCTGGACCGGGCTCGGAATCGCACCCGCTTCCTCATGGCCGAGGGGGAGACCCCCACCCCCATCAAAGGGCCGTGGACTCTCCGGGCGGTGGTGAAGGGAGACCCGGATTACGTCCCCTCCTTCGCGGCGGACACGGCGGAGGCGGAGGCGCGAAGCCGCTCCAGTACCGCACGGGCGGCGCCTGAGTCGAGCACCTCTTCTGCCCGGGAAACCCCCTCGGCGTAGCTCTCCACCACCCCGGCGGTGTAGAGGGCGGCACCGGCGTTCAGAAGGACCACGGTGCGGGCCCCCCCTCGCTCCCCTCCCTCCAGCACCCGGAGAATGAGGGCCGCGTTTTCGTCCGGCATTCCCCCGGCGACCTCCTCGGGGGCGGCTACCGGGAGCCCGAAGTCCTCGGGGCGGATCCGGTACTCCCTCACCTCTCCTCCGCTCAACTCCGCCACCCGGGTGGGGCCGAGCGGGCTCACCTCGTCCATCCCCGCTTCTCCGTGCACCACCAGGGCCCGCTCGTGCTCGAGCGCCTGAAGCCCCTCCACCACGAGGGGGACAAAATCGGGCTCGGACACCCCCACCACCTGGCGCCGCACTCCCGCCGGATTGGCCAGGGGGCCCAGGAGGTTGAAGAGGGTACCAAAGCCCAGTTCCCGCCTCACGGGTCCCGCGTGCCGCATGGCCGGGTGCAGATGCGGGGCGAACATGAAGACGATCCCAGCCTCGTCGAGGACGCGGGTCATCTGCGCCGGGGTGAGGTCGATGACCACACCGAGCGCTTCCAGGACATCGGCGCTCCCACTCCTGGACGAGAAGGATCGGTTTCCATGCTTCGCCACCCGCGCCCCCCCCGCCACCGTCACGAGGGCGGCGGCGGTGGAGATGTTGAAGGTGGTGACGCTCCCTCCTCCGGTCCCGCAGGTGTCCACGTACGGTCCGCCGGGGGGGAGTTCCACCGGAATCACGAACCGGCGAAGGGCCCGGACCCCGCCGGAGATCTCGGTGGGGTGATGCCCACGCGTCCGGAGAGCGGTGAGGAGGGCAGCCACCAGGGTCGGTGACGCATCTCCGGACATGACCTCCGCGATGGCCGCTTCGGCCTCTGCTTCGGAGAGAGGGTGGCCCTGGACGGCGCGGGCCACGAGGGGGGCGAGGGACATTCGGTTGAGATCCGGCGGTTGAGATCCGGGGGTGGAAGCGGAAGAACGGCGAAGCCTACCCGCACCGGTGCGAGAGGTTCACCGGTCCAGCGGGAGCCACCATGAGGCCACCGGAGCTTCGCCGTGAGGCCGGTTGACGGTTGCCTCAGCCCTTCCCGACCTTTCCCGGGTGACCGACCCCTCTCTTCGGCGCTTCGCCCTGACCCTCCACTACGACGGCGCCCCCTTCCACGGGTGGCAGCTTCAACCCGACCTGCCCACGGTGCAGGGCGCGGTGGAGGAGGCGCTGGAGCGGCTCACCGGGGTGGACCGCCGGATCATCGGTTCGGGACGCACCGACTCCGGCGTCCACGCTCTGGGGCAGGTGGCTTCGGTGGACCTTCCTCCCCGGTGGTCGGCCCGGGAGCTTCGACGGGGGATGAACGCCCTCCTCCCTTCCTCCATCTGGGTGGCGGAGGTCCGCAGGGTACCAGACGATTTCCACCCCCGGTACGGTGCCCGCGCCCGGAGCTACCTCTACCGGATCGGGGTGGGGCCCCATGCCCCCTCCCCCTTCTTTCGCCCCTGGTGCTGGGATCTCTCCGGGGGTCCGCCACCCCCGGAATCCCTCCATCACCTCGCCACCCTCCTCCCAGGGGAGCGTTCCTTCGCCCCCTTCGCCAAGGCGGGACAGCCGGAGCGGGGGACGCGGTGCCGGGTCACCGACGCCCGGTGGGTGGTTCACCCCGAGGGCGAACTCCGATTCCACATCACCGCCGACCGCTACCTCCACCACATGGTTCGGTATCTGGTGGGGACCCAGGTGGCGGTGGCGGCGGGGGAGCGCCCCGCCGCCGAGTGGAGCGCCCTTCTGAACGACCCGGAAGGGTGCGGGCTCACCACCTCCCCCCCCGCCCCACCCCATGGGCTCTTCCTGGCCCGAGTGGAGTATCTCCCCGAAGAGTGGGAACAGTACCCGGATCGGGACCCGGCTCCCGCCGCAGCCGACCCTGATACGGTCGCAGCACCGGCCCGATCCGCGCCGTAGGCAACCTGAACGACCGTCCCCTCATCCCACCACGAGGAACCATGCAGATCTTCCTGGATACCGCCGACCTCGACGAGATCCGCAGAGCCGCCGAAGCGGGGCTCATCGACGGGATCACCACGAACCCCTCCCTCATGGCCAGGGCGCTGGGAGGCGGGGACCCGAAGGAGCACTTCGTGGCCATCTGCGAGCTGGTGGACGGCCCCATCTCCGCGGAGGTGGTGGCCACCGATTCCGAGACGATGATCGCCGAAGGGAAGAAGTTGGCGGCCCTCCACCCCAACATCGTGGTGAAGGTCCCCCTCACGGAGGATGGGCTCCGGGCCTGCAAGGCACTCCGGACGGACGGGATCCGGGTGAACGTCACCCTCTGCTTCTCGGCGACGCAGGCGCTTCTCGCCGCGAAGGCGGGTGCCACCTACATCTCTCCCTTCGTGGGGCGGCTGGACGATGTGGGGCACGACGGGATGGAGCTGGTGGCCGAGATCCGGGAGGTATACGACGAATACGGGATCGAAACGGAGATCCTGGCGGCGTCGCTCCGCCACCCCCGTCATGTCCACCAGGCCATGCTCATCGGAGCGGACTGCGCCACCCTCCCCTCCAAGGTGCTCTATCAGCTCCTCAAGCACCCCCTCACCGACTCCGGGCTGGAGGCCTTCCTCCAGGACTGGAGCTCGCTGGGGACGAGCCTCTGAACTTACCCTATCCCTGACCGGCAACCGATGACTCGACCACCCCTCATCTTCGCCCTATCTCTCCTCCCCCTCCTTCTCGTCGGGTGTGAAGGTGGATCGGGGGAAGCGGCCCCTCCACGAGGGGAAGAAGCGGTCGTCACCACCTCGAAAGAGGGTGGATCGGTCACGGCGGACGCACCCGGCGCGGTACCCTCCGAGCCCACCCCCCTTGGGTCGGGAACCCTCGCCGGTCGCATCGGAGAAGGGAGCGGGGTGCCGGGGTGGAACGCAGATTCCATCTCCCTTTCCAGGGAGACGGCCATCGTCCGGGCCTCGGAACGAGTCTCTCCCTCGGTGGTCTCGGTGAATGTGATCCGCACACAGCAGGTCCGAGCGCGGGACCCCTTCTTCGACGACTTCTTCGGCTTCCCCTTCGGCGGGGGGCGCACCACCACCCGGCAGGTCCCCTCCCTGGGTTCGGGGTTCGTGGTGGAGGATTCCGGGGTGATTCTCACCAACGAGCATGTGGTGCGAGGCGCCGAACGGATCCTCGTAACCTTCCCGGACGGTCGCGACATGGAGGCAGAACTGTTGGGGGCCGATGAAACCACCGATGTGGCGGTGGTACGGGTCCAGGGATCCGGGCTCCCGGTGGTCCCCATGGGGCGGAGCTCCGACCTCAGGATCGGGGAGTGGGTGCTGGCGCTGGGGAACCCGCTGGGGACCCTCACCGCCAACCCCGAGCCCACCGTCACGGTAGGGGTGGTGTCGGCGGTAGGGCGGCACATCACCTCGGCCCAGGACGGGCGGGGGTTCTACCTGGGGATGATCCAGACCGACGCCGCCATCAACCCCGGGAACTCGGGAGGTCCCCTGGTCAACGCGCTGGGCGAAGTGGTGGGGATGAACGCCTCCATCTTCTCCCGGAGCGGGGGGAGCGAGGGGCTGGGCTTCGCCATCCCCATCGAGCGGGTGCTCCGCATTGCCGACGACCTCCTGGAGCATGGCGAGGTGCGCCGAGCCTGGGTGGGGCTGGACGTGGACCCGGAAGAGGCGGACGTGTTCGGTCGCACCCGGGGGGTCCGGGCCTCCCGAATTACCCCCGAGTCTCCCGCCGCCCGGGCCGGAATTCGCCCTCGGGATCGCCTGGTGGCCGCCAACGGAAGGCGCCTCACCACTCCCTTCGACCTGGAGGCCGTCCTCCTGGACCTCCGCCCGGGAGATCGCCTGGAGCTCGACGTGGAGGGACGGAGCGCTCCGGTGCGCATCGCCGCCCGCCCCTTCCCTGCCCTCCCCACCGAGCGGGTCACGGTATTGAGGGGGCTGGAACTGGTGACCCTCACCCCCGCGGCCCGTGATCAGCGGGGGATCGCCAGCGAAGCCGGAGCCCTCGTCACCCGGGTCTCTCCCGAAGTGGCCCAGGTGCTGGGGATGACCGCCGGCGACCTCCTGGTGGGGGTGAACAATCGACGGGTGGAACGGGCCGAAGACGTGGAGGCCCTTCTGAATCAGCTTCCGCCCGGATCCAGGGTTCGGTTCACCTTCGAACGGAACCGGGGACTCATTGCCCGTGACTTCCAGTTGGGGCGATAATAAGGGCTTGATCCGACCCGCCCCGAACTCCCCGGGCGAAGGGGCCCCGGGAGGAGACACGAGTCCGTGAGCCAGGCCTCCGAGCGTTACATCCACCCTCTCGGGGAGCGATACGCTTCCCGGGAGATGCAGCGTCTCTTCTCGCCCCGTCATCGCTATGGCACCTGGCGGCGGCTCTGGATCGCCCTCGCCGAAGCTCAGCGGGAGCTGGGGCTCCCCATCTCCGACGAGGCCCTTGCCCAGATGCGGGCAGGGGTGGACGATCTGGACCTGGCCGCGGCTGCCGAATACGAGCGGCGCTTCCGCCACGACGTCATGGCCCACGTCCACCTCTTCGGAGACGTGGCCCCGGCGGCCAAGGGGATCATCCACCTGGGGGCCACCTCGGCCTTCATCGGGGACAACACCGACCTCATCCTCCACCGGGAGGGGCTGGAGCTGGTGCGGGCCCGCGTGGTCCGAACGGTGGCCGCGCTGGCCCGTTTCGCCCGGGCGCACCGGGAGCTCCCCACCCTGGGGTACACCCACTTCCAGCCCGCCCAGCCCACCACCGTGGGGAAGCGAGCCACCCTCTGGATCCAGGACCTACTCCTGGATCTGGAAGAGGTGGAGTTCCGGCTGGACACCCTCCGTTTCCGGGGGGTGCGCGGCACCACCGGGACCCAGGCCTCCTTCCTGGAGCTCTTCCACGGCGACCATGAGAAGGTGGAGCGTCTCGACGCCCTGGTGGGCGAGAAGATGGGCTTCCCCCGGAGCTATGGGGTGAGCGGACAGACCTATCCCCGAAAGGTGGACGCCGCCGTTCAGGCCACCCTGGCGGGGGTGGCGACCTCCCTCTCGAAGTTCGGCCACGACCTTCGGCTCCTGGCTCACCTTCGGGAGGTGGAAGAGCCCTTCGAAGAGGAACAGATCGGGTCGTCCGCCATGCCCTACAAGCGGAACCCCATGCGGGCCGAGCGGATCTGTGCCCTCGCCCGGCACGTCATCACCCTCTACCAGGACCCCGCCATGACGGCGGCCACCCAGTGGCTGGAGCGGACCCTGGATGACTCGGCAAACCGCCGCCTCTCCATCCCCGACGCCTTCCTCTCGCTGGACGGCGCCCTGGTGCTGGCCGAGAACGTGGCTGCCGACCTCCGGGTCCACCCGGCGGTGGTGCGGCGGAATCTGGACGAGCACCTCCCCTTCATGGCCATGGAGACGGTCCTCATGCATGCCGTGGAGGCGGGCGGTGACCGGCAGGAGCTCCACGAACGGATCCGGCGCCACGCCTTCGCCGCCGCCGATCGGATGAAGGCCGGAGAAGAGAGCGATCTGGTGACCCGGGTCAGCGCCGACCCCGCCTTCGGGATGGACGAGGCCGTCCTCACCGAACTCCTGGACCCCCGGCGCTTCGTGGGGCGGGCCCCCGAGCAGGTGGACGCCTTCCTCGCCGGGTGGGTGGAGCCGGTGCTGGAACGCCTCGGCGCCGCCGCCGAGGCAGCCCTCGGCACCCCGGAGCTTCGCGTCTGATCCATGGCCGATACCGGAACCCTCTACCGCTCCGAACTCCCCCTCCCCCTCCTCCATCGGGGGAAGGTCCGGGAGATGTACGCCGTCGGCGACGACCTCCTCCTCATGGTGGCCTCGGACCGCATCTCGGCCTTCGACGTGGTCATGGACCAACCCATCCCGAGGAAGGGCGAGGTGCTCACCCTCCTCACCGCATGGTGGTTGGAGCGACTGGGTTCCAGGTTCCCCCACCACCTGGTGGCGGCCCACCCCGAGTCCATCGTGGAACGCGTCCCGGAGCTGGCCGACTCCATGGGATCGTGGGCCCGTCGCGCCCTCCTCGTGCGTCGCACCCGCCCCCTCCCGGTGGAGTGCGTGGTCCGCGGGTACCTGGCCGGTTCGGCGTGGAAGGAGTACCGGGAGACGGGAACGCTGGCCGGAGAGCCCCTCCCGACGGGGCTCCGGGAGAGTGAGCGCCTCGCCCCCCCCCTCTTCTCTCCCGCCACCAAGGCGGAGGAGGGGCATGACGAAAACATCCCCTTCGCCGGGGTGGTGGAAGCGGTGGGCGTAGAGCGTGCCGAGGAGCTTCGCCGACGCTCCCTGGCCCTCTACTCGGAGGGGTGGGAGTACGCCGCCTCCCGAGGAATCCTCCTGGCCGACACCAAGTTCGAGTTCGGGGTGGCGCCCGACGGGGAACTCCTTCTCATCGACGAGATCCTCACCCCCGACTCGTCCCGCTACTGGCCCGCCGAGGCCTGGCGCCCGGGGGAGGCTCCGCCCTCGCTGGACAAGCAGCCGGTGCGGGACTGGCTGGACGCCCTGCCGGGGTGGAAGAAGACCCCTCCTCCCCCCACACTCCCCCCCGAGGTGGTGAACGCCGCCTCCGAGCGCTACCGGGAGGCTTTCCGCCGCCTTACCGGGGCCGAGTTGGAAGGGTGGGAACCCTCACGGGAGATCCGCGGATGACCCAGCCACAACGAAGAGGGCTGCAACGGGGAATCATCATCCTCCCTTCGGCCTTCACCCTGGGAAACCTGTTCTTCGGGATCTTCGCCATGGTCTCCGCCTCCCGGGGAGACTTCCAGTGGGCGGCCTGGAGTATCGTCTTCGCCGCCATCCTGGACCTTCTGGATGGGCGGATCGCCCGCTTCACCGCCACCGGGTCCCGCTTCGGCGCCGAGCTGGACTCCCTGGTGGACGCCATCTCCTTCGGGGTGGCCCCGGCCTTCGTCATCTACCTCCTCTTCTTCCAGGATCAGCCCTGGAGTTGGGTCCTCTCCTTCCTCTACATCACCGCGGCAGTCATCCGATTGGCCCGCTTCAATGTGGAACAGGGGGGCGAGGCGAAGAAGAACTTCCACGGACTCCCCTCCCCCACGGCGGGGATGCTCCTGGCCACCATCTACCCCTTCTTCACCGCCCCCGGGGTGGAGGCGAGGCTGGGAGGGCTCCCTTCGGGACAGGCGGCGGGAGTCTTCATGATCGCCGTGGCCCTCCTCATGGTGAGCCACGTCCCCTACAAAGTGGTGCCGAAGCTCTCTTTCCGGACGCCTCGGGGAATCTTCGACTCCGCCGTCATGTTCGGGGGAGCGGTCGGGGCCATCACCATCCCCGAGTACTTCATCTTCCCCTTCCTCCTCGTCTACACCCTCTGGGGGGTCACCCACGGCCTTCTCCTGGGATTGATGGAGCGCCTCCCCGATCGGGACCCACTCCTGGATGAGGAGGAGGAAGAAGACGAGTCGGGTGAGCCCAGGGCGCTGGACTACGCCGAACTCACCCGACCCCGCCGGGGAGGAGGGGGCGCCGGAAACCCATCCCCCGATCCCGAATCCGATCCCACCCACGACACCGCCGTCCCGGAGGACGAACGTTGAGCCGATTTGCCGTTGAGGTCCGAGTCACCCCCCGCCGCGGCCTCCTGGACCCCCAGGGGAAGGCCACCCATCATGCCCTCGAGTCGCTGGGGTACCCCGGCGTGGAGGAGGTGCGGGTGGGGAAGCTTCTCACCCTGACGCTGGAGGCGGGGAGCGCCGAGGAGGCGCAGGAGCGGGCCGAGGAGATGTGCCGGAAGCTCCTGGCCAATCCGGTGACCGAGGACTTCCGCATCGAGGTGCGGGACGCCGGGGGCGAGGGATGAGGGTCGCCGTCGTCACCTTCCCGGGATCCAACTGCGACTACGACTGCTACAAGGCGCTGCAGGTCATCCCGGGGTTCACGCCGGAGTTCCGGTGGCACCGGGACCGGGAGCTGGGAGGGGTGGACGCCGTCTTCCTCCCGGGGGGGTTCTCCTACGGGGACTATCTCCGGGCCGGGGCCATCGCCCGCTTCTCGCCCATCATGGAGGCGGTGGTGGCCTTCGCCCGCGAAGGGGGGCCGGTGGCCGGGATCTGCAACGGGTTCCAGGTCCTCTGCGAGGCGGGACTCCTCCCGGGAGCTCTGCTCCGGAACGATGTCCTCCGCTTCCGGAGCCACCCCGTGACGATTCGAGTCGAGACGACGGCCTCACCCTTCACCAACGCCTACCGGAAGGGAGAGATCCTCTCGGTCCCCATCGCCCATGGCGAAGGGAACTACCGCGCCGACCCGGAGGTGCTGGCCGAACTGGAGGGGGATGACCGCATCGCGTTTCGCTACGTCACCCCTGACGGCGGGGTGGGCCCCGGCTCCAACCCCAACGGATCGGCCCACAACATCGCGGGAGTCCTGAACGCCCGGCGCAACGTGCTGGGGATGATGCCCCACCCCGAGCGCGCCGTGGAGCCCATCCTCGGATCCACCGACGGCGTGGGGATCTTCGAATCGCTGAAAGCCCACCTTTCCGGTACCACCGCCCCCATGACCCAGGGCGCTTCCTGACATCATGACCGACGCCACGACCGAGGCCACCCTCCCCACCCCCCGCCCCGGGGACCCCGAGATCACCGCCGAGGTGGTGGCCGATCACGGGCTCTCTCCCGACGAGTATCAACTCGTCCTCAAGATCCTGGGGCGCACCCCCACCTTCACCGAGCTGGGGATCTTCTCCGCCATGTGGTCGGAGCACTGCGGCTACAAGAACTCGAAGCGGCTCCTTCGCCTTCTCCCCACCAAGGCGCCCTGGGTCATCCAGGGGCCGGGCGAAAACGCCGGCGTCATCGAAATCGGCGATGGGTTGGCGCTGGCCTTCAAGATCGAGTCCCACAACCACCCTTCGGCTGTGGAGCCCTACCAGGGGGCGGCCACCGGGGTGGGGGGGATTCTCCGGGACATCTTCACCATGGGGGCCCGCCCGGTGGCGGTGCTGGACTCGCTCCGCTTCGGCGATCTGGATTCAGGGCGAGTCCGCTACCTCTTCGCCGGTGTGGTGAGGGGGATCGGCGACTACGGGAACTGCGTCGGGATCCCCAACATCGGGGGCGAGGTCTTCTTCGACCAAGCCTACGAGGGGAACCCCCTGGTGAACGCCATGTGTCTCGGGGTCATGAAGGTGGATGGGATCATCCGGGGCGAGGCCTCGGGGGTGGGGAACACCCTCATGGCGGTGGGGGCCCGCACCGGCCGTGACGGCATCCATGGTGCCACCTTCGCCTCGGAGGAGCTCTCCGACGACGCCGACGAGGCGAGCCGACCCATGGTGCAGGTAGGCGACCCCTTCACCGAGAAGCTCCTCCTGGAGGCGTCGCTGGAGCTCATCGGAAGCGGCCACATCGTGGGGATCCAGGATATGGGGGCCGCCGGCCTCACCTCCTCCGCCTCCGAGATGGCGGGACGCTCCGGAAGCGGGGTGGTGCTGGAGATGACGCAGGTCCCCGTCCGGGAAGAGGGGATGACCCCCTACGAGATCCTCCTCTCCGAGTCCCAGGAGCGGATGCTGGTGGTGGCGAAGCGCGGCCACGAAGACGAGGTCCGGAAGATCCTGGAGAAGTGGGAGTTGGAGGCGGAGCCCGTGGGCGAGGTCACCGACGACGGCCACTTCCGCATCGAGGAGAACGGGGTGGTGGTGGCCAACATCCCCGCCCTCCCCCTCACCGAAGGGTGCCCCACCTACGAGCGCGAGGGGGTCGAGTCGGAAGAGGTACGGAGCCTCCGGGAGATGGACCTCTCGGAGGTGCTGGCCCCCGAAGGCGACCTCACCCGGGCCTTCATGGAACTCATGGGGTCGCCCAACCTGGCCTCCAAGCGGTGGATCTACGAGCAGTACGACACCACGGTGCGAACCTCGACGGTGCAGCGCCCCGGCGGCGACGCCGGCGTCATCCGCCTTCGGGGAACGAAGAAGGGGGTGGCGGCCTGTACCGACTGCAACGGTCGCTACGTCTACCTGGACCCCCGGGAGGGGGCGAAGGCGGCGGTGGCCGAGGCGGCCCGGAATGTGGCCTGTGTGGGCGCCGTCCCCACGGCGGTGACCAACAATCTGAACTTCGGGAACCCGCTCAAGCCCCCCATCTACTTTCAGCTCCGGGAGGCGGTGTTCGGGATGGCGGAGGCCTGCTCGTTCTTCGAGACCCCCGTCACCGGAGGGAACGTCTCCCTCTTCAACGAGACCGACGGGAAGGCGGTCTTCCCCACCCCGGTCATCGGGATGGTGGGGATCCTGGAAGATGTGGAGCAGTCGGTGCCGGCGGCCTTCCAGGCCCCCGGGGACCTGATTCTTCTCCTGGGGGAGAATCGGACCGAGATCGGCGCTTCAGAGTACCTCTATCGTATGCGAGACGGACTGGTAGCCGGGGTCCCCCCCCGGGTGGACCTGGAACACGAACGGAAATTGCAGCGGGCGCTGGTGGCCCTCGCCGAGAACGAGCTGGCCCGCTCGGCCCACGACTGCTCGGAAGGTGGCCTGGCAGCTGCCCTGGCCGAATCGGCGCTCAACGCAGCCGGGGGGCCGGGGGGTGTGGAGGTGGAGCTGACCGATGACCTACCTCCGGTGGCCCTCTTCTTCGGAGAGACCCAGGGGCGGGTGGTGGTGACCGTGGCTCCGGACCGAGTGGAGGAGGCGCTCCGCCTGGTGGAGGACCACGACGTCCCCGTGACGCGGATCGGTCGGGTGGGCGACGCCGGAGGCACCTTCCGGGTCCGGTCCCCCCGGGGGCTTCTGGAAACGCCCATCGAGACCCTTGCCGCGCGCTACTTCGGTGCCCTGCCCGCCCTCATGGAGGGAGACGACGCATGACCCGGTCCCTGCCCGTGCTTTCCGGACCTCCGGCGCCCCGCGCCCGCGACATGAGTTCCGCCGAGCTGGACGAACTCCCCCGCGAGGAGTGCGGGGTCTTCGGCGCCTGTGGAGTGGAGGGGGCGGCCGAACTCGCCTTCCTGGGGCTCTACGCCCTTCAGCATCGGGGGCAGGAGTCGGCCGGGATCTGCGCGGTGGACGGAGATGGGCACGCCCGGGTGAAGAAGGGCGAGGGGTTGGTGGCGGACGTCTTCACGGCGACCGACCTGAACGAACTGCCGGGAACCACGACTGTGGGGCACGTCCGGTACTCCACCGCCGGAGGGAGCCGGATCCAGAACGCCCAGCCAATCGTGGTGCGGTACGCTCAGGGAGACCTGGCCATCGCCCACAACGGGAACCTCACCAACGCCCAGGAGCTCCGGAACCGGCTGGTGGACGAAGGAGCCCTCTTCCAGACCACCTCCGACTCGGAAGTCATCGTCCACCTCATTGCCCGTTCCCGCCATGAAACGGTGGAGGGGCAGATCGACGACGCCCTCTCCCAGCTCGAAGGCGCCTTCTCCCTGGTGATCTCGGTGGAGCAGACCCTCTTCGCCGCGGTGGACCCGCGGGGATTCCGCCCCCTCGTCCTCGGAAAGGTGGGAGGGGGGCATGTGGTGGCGTCGGAGACCTGCGCCCTGGACATCATCGGAGCCGATTTTGTGCGGGACATCCGTCCTGGAGAGGTACTTCGCATCGATGGTCCCCGGGTGAGGGAACTCCGCTCCCTCCCCCCTGCCCCACGCCCTGCCCCCTGCGTCTTCGAGCTGGTGTACTTCGCCCGCCCGGACTCCAGGATCTGGGGGACGAGCGTGGACCGGGCCCGACGGGCCTTCGGGCGGCGCCTGGCCGCAGAGGAGCCGGCGGAGGCGGACTGCGTCATTGCCGTCCCGGACTCGGCCAACTCCTCGGCCCTGGGGTCCGCCGAGGCCAG
>JBJHBD010000008.1:0-42095 GCA_050485305.1 Gemmatimonadota bacterium | reverse complement strand
ACGGCTTTGCGTTTGCCAGCGAGATCAAGGCGCTTCTGCATCTGGCCCCCATAGCACCGGATCTGGATCCCGTCGCCCTGCACCGGTACCTGAGCTTCCTCTGGTGCCCAGGCGAAGGAACCCCCCTGAAGGGCGTGCGGAAGCTGCAGCCGGGCGAGGCCATGGTAGTGCGCGAGGGGAGCATCGAGCGCCGGTGGAGCTGGTATCAGCTTCCCGTCTTCAGAGGTCCCGCCCCCATCCCGGATGCAGGTGTCGCCGTGGAGGGCTCGATCACCCGTCTCCGGCGGGCCATCGAGAGACAGATGGTGGCGGATGTGCCCGTGGGTGCGTTTCTCTCCGGGGGGCTGGATTCCAGCGCCGTGGTGGCGTTTGCCCGTGCTCATGATCCGGGCCTCCAATGCTTCACCATAGATATCGCGGGCGGGCAGGACCCCGGCTTTGCCGATGACCTCCCCTACGCCCGCAGGGTGGCCGACCACCTGAAGGTACCTCTGCATACGGTCCGGATCAGCTCGAAGCGAATGGCGGGCGATCTGGAGCGCATGGTCGAGCAGTTGGACGAGCCACTTGCCGACCCTGCCCCGTTGAACGTGCTGTACATCAGCGAACTGGCACGAGAGCACGGGATCAAGGTCCTCCTCTCAGGCACCGGCGCCGACGACCTCTTTGCCGGATATCGTCGGCATCGCGCCATCCGGCTGGAACGCTACCTTTCCCGGGTTCCAAGGGGCGCGCGGGGATGGATGGACCGCATGACGTCGAGACTGGACCAACGGGAGCCGACCCTTCGGCGCTTGTCGAAGCTGTTCAACGGCGCGGGGATGGACGGGGATGCGCGCCTGGCGAACTACTTTGTCTGGGCGCGAGAGTCGGAGTTGACATCGCTCTACACCTCGGGATTTCACGATTCCGTTCGGGACGCGGCGGCTACCACTCCCCTTCTGGAGTTCCTTCGACCACTCGGGAATGAGGTCGCGCCCCTCGAACGAATGCTGGGGCTGGAACAACGTTTCTTTCTCGGTGATCACAACCTGCCCTACACGGACAAGATGTCCATGGCGGTTGGGGTGGAGGTGCGGGTCCCCTTTCTCGATCCCGATCTGGTGGAGTTCTCGGCTCGCCTCCCCGTCTCATTTAAACAGCGCGGGCGGGTGGGGAAGTGGGTGCTCAAGAGGGGGATGGAGCCCTACCTCCCCAGAGACGTCATCTACCGGCCCAAGAGCGGCTTCGGGGCGCCGCTACGCCGGTGGATGAGATTCGAGTTGCGTGAGCTCGCCGGGGACCTCCTCTCCGAGGAGAGCCTCAGGCGCCGCAGCCTATTCCGACCGACGGCGGTTCAGCGGCTGATGGCGGACAATGATGCCGGCAAGGTGGATGCCGCCTATACCCTCTTCTCACTGCTCTGTATCGAGATCTGGTGCCGCCGCTTCATTGACGCCCCTGTGGGAGCGAACCTCACGTCGTCCGGCTTGCCGTCGGACTCACCATGAGTGACGAACGCCCCCGGAGCGACGTCCGTTGGCTCGCCTGGCAGCCGACCCCCTACAACGCCTATCTGTTTCTTCACCTTGCGAAGGAGCTGCGGCTGACGGTCCACTATCGGGAGCGGGTGGCGGCATCTCATCCCTGGGTGAGTTCGTTCACGGATGGTTATGGTGTCGAGTACTACCGAAAGCGGTTGGGGGTGGATTGGCGGTTGGCCCTGTCGCCGTGGCACGACTCCCGAAGCTTTTTCGTGGTGGCCGGTTGGGATCACCCCACGGCATGGGTCCTCCTCTCGGCGCTCCGGCTGATCGGGCGACCCTATGCGCTGTGGACGGATACTCCGAAACCTGCCCGGAAGCGCGGCGCCAGAGCCGTTGCTCGGCGAATCTGGCTTCGCTGGATCCTTCGGGGAGCCACCGCAGTGATGGGTACGGGGAAGCGGGCGCTGGAGGAGTTGCATCTCCTCGGAGCGCCACGATCACACCTCGTCAATCTCCCCTTCTTTCACGATCTGGTGCTATACCGGCAGCACCTGGCGACCCCGGGGCAGCACGGTCCCCTCCGGCTGCTTTCCGTGGGCCGAATTGACAATCGCCTGAAGGGACATGACGTCGCGATCCGGGCGTTGGCAGCCGCAAGGGCCGAGATTCCCGAGATGGAGGTACTCTACCAAATCGTCGGGGCAGGCCCCGATGAAGGTGTGCTCCGAGAGTTGGTGAGCGAGCTTGGCCTCGACGGCACGGTGGAGATCCTGGGTTGGCAGGAGCCTGACGCCCTTCTGCGGCTGTATCAGGCATCGGACGTGCTTCTTCACCCTTCCCCCACGCACGACCCCTTCCCAAACGCCGTTCTCGAGGCGATGGCCGCCGGCCTGGTCGTGCTGGCGTCCGATGTGAGCGGGTCTGCGCTTGATCGGGTGGAGCATGGGCGCAACGGGTTCCTGCACCGCGCGGGAGACGACGAGGAGCTGGCTATTCAGATTGCCCGTGCATATCGGCACAGGAACGACCTCCACAAGATCGGCCAACGAGCGCGAGATACCTCCGAGGAGTGGCCGGTGGAGCGCGGAGTGCGGACCATTCGAGAACTGGTGGGATGCACGACGACGACCTGAAAGCGCAGGTTGCCGAGTTCTGGGAGCGGGCGTCCTGCGGCGAAGTGTATGCCCAGGGGGAGAACCTCCGGGAGCGGCTGGACGCGCATGCGCGTGCCCGGTACGCTGTCGAGCCCTTCATCTTCGACTTCGCAGCATTCGGAACCGGTCGTGGGCGTGATGTGCTTGAGATCGGCGTCGGGATGGGTGCGGACCACCTGGAGTGGGCGAAGGCAGGCCCACGCTCATTGACGGGGGTGGACCTGACACCGCGGGCGGTGGAGTTCACCCGAGCGCGGCTCGAACTGAACGACTTCCAACCGAAGGTGTTTGTGGCTGACGCGGAACGCCTCCCCTTTCCTGACGCGCAATTCGACGTCGTCTACTCCTGGGGCGTCCTTCATCACTCCCCCGACACGCCACGCGCCATTGCCGAGGTTTGGCGCGTCCTGCGCCCCGGAGGTACCGCTCGCATCATGATCTATCACAGCCGCTCCATCGTGGGGTTCCTTCTCTGGGGACGCTACGCCCTCATGAAGGGACGGCCGTGGCGCTCCCTCCGAGAACTGTATGCGACCTATCTCGAGAGCCCTGGTACCAAGGCCTATTCGGTGGGTGAGGCCAAATCGCTCTTTTCCGCATTCTCCAGTTCCAAAGCTCAGATCCAGCTCTCATGCGGTGATCTGCTGGAAGCCGGGGCCGGGCAACGGCATGGGGGCGTAGCGCTTCAGGGGCTGCGAAGTATCTGGCCGCGCCCCCTGATTCGGCGACTGCTTCCCCGGTGTGGCCTGTTCCTCCTCATCGAAGCGGTCAAGTAGCAGCGGTGGTCAGGTCGTTTCTCCGTTACTGGCACACCATCCGGCACCTGCGGATCGGTCAGATCGGGTCCCGCATACTCTTTCGTCTCCGAAACCCCAGGCTCTCCGCCGCTTCACTCCCGGAGGGTCGTAAGGATGCGGTCTTCGTTTGTCCCCCTGTGCGGCGACCATCCCTCGTCGTCGGGCCCGACCGGTTTCGCTTCCTGAATGTGGAGGGGGAGTGCAGGGAGCCGCAGGATTGGAACGCCCCGGATGTGGGACGCCTCTGGCTCTACAATCTTCACTACTTCGACGATCTGGCGGCGGAGGGAGCCGCCGAGCGGGCGGACTGGCACCGGGAACTCATCGCCCGATGGATCAGGGAGAACCCACCCAAGTTCGGGGTGGGGTGGGAGCCCTACCCCACGTCGCTCCGGATCGTGAACTGGATCAAGTGGCGAAGCACGGGCCACGATGCCCCGGAGGGCTTCGACGCGAGCCTTGCCCTTCAGGCCCGGTGGCTTCGGAAACGCGTCGAGTTCCACCTCCTGGGGAACCACCTTCTGGCCAATGCGAAGGCGCTGGTCCTCGCGGGGATCTACTTCTCGGGCCAGGAAGCGGAGGAGTGGCGTCGTTATGGGCTGCGGCTCCTTCGGCGCGAACTCCCCCGACAGATCCTCTTTGACGGTGGCCACTACGAGCGCAGCCCCATGTACCACTCCATCGTGCTGGAGGACCTCCTCGATCTCCTGAACGCCCGGAGAGGCGCGCCAGGCCTCATTCCAGAAGACGAAGCGCGGTCCTGGAAGGAGATTGCCGCTCGAATGCTCGGTTGGCTCCGATCTCTCACCCACCCGGACGGTCAGATCGCTCTTCTGAACGACGCCGCATTTGGGATCGCACCCACCCCCGCCGAACTCCATGCCTATGCCCGGCGGCTGGGAATCGCGCCGGAAGGCGCCACCGGAGGAGAGGTCTCGGGCTACGTCCGTGTGGAGCGGGGCCCGGCAGTCCTCATTGCCGATGTGGCGCCGGTGGGCCCCGACGAACAGCCCGGCCACGCCCATGCCGACACCCTCACCTTCGAACTGTCGCTCTTCGGGCACCGCATCATCGTGGACTCCGGGACCTCCACCTACGAGGCCGGCCTCCAGCGTGCCCTTGAGCGCTCCACGTCCGCACACAACACCGTTCAGATCGCCGACCACGACTCCAGTGAATGCTGGGCCACCTTTCGCGTGGCGCGACGGGCGAAGCCTCTCGATCTCATGGTTGAGGAGGAGGAGGATCGGGTGACCGTACAGGGGGCGCACGACGGATATGCGCGGCTCCCAGGGCGCCCCATCCACCATCGCACCTGGGAGCTTGAGGGCAGGCGTCTCCGGATCACGGATCGTGTCTCGGCAAAAGGATTTCCGTGCACAGGACGGTTCTTCTTTCATCCCTCCATCGTTCCCCTGGAGCCAGGAATCCTGGGTCTTCCTGGCCACCGGCGAATTCGGTGGGAGTTGAAGGGCGCATCGGGACGGATCCACCCGGCGTTCTGGTATCCCGAATTCGGGGTGCGGGTAGAGACGCACTCCCTGCACTGCACCTTCGAGGGGGGTGAGTCCTCCATCGAGTTTCAGTGGGATGAAGCGTGAGAGTCCTCGTCCTCACCTTCTACTATCCCCCGGACCTCTCCGCCTGCGCCTTTCGGATGAAGGCCTTTGTCCCGGCCCTCGCGGCCCGACTGCCGGCGGATTCCACGATCGATGTGCTTACTACAGTCCCGAACCGCTACCACACCTTCAACGTCGAGGTGGCGGAGGAGGAACGGGTCGGGGTGGTTCGGGTCCGGAGGTTACAGGTTCCTTCCCACCGGAGCGGGTTGTCGGACCAGGCGCGGAGCTTCTCCGTCTTTGCTCGAAAGGTGCTCAGCGCGATCCGCTCCGAACGCTACGACCTGGTCTTCGCCACCTCTTCCCGGCTCATGACCGCGGTCCTGGGGAGGGTGGTGGCCGATCGGCTCCATGCGCCCCTCTATCTGGACCTTCGGGACATCTTTGTGGAAACCATGCGCGATGTGCTTCCTTCGGGGCTTTCGTGGGGGGTCGGCCCACCCCTCTCCCTGATGGAAAGGTTCACCATCAGACGGGCGGACCGGGTCAACCTCGTCTCCGAGGGATTTGCCGACTACTTCCACACGCGATATCCGAGGAGGGACTTTTCCTTCATCCCCAACGGAATCGACCCCGAATTCCTGGCGGAGGGGTGGGCTGTGCCACCCCCCTCGGAGGGCCATGTGCAGCCACGGACGGTGGTCTATGCCGGAAACATGGGAGAGGGGCAGGGGCTGCACACCATCGTCCCCCCCCTTGCGGCCGCCCTTGAGGGCCGGGCCCGATTTCGGCTCATCGGTGACGGGGGAAGGCGACCTGCTCTGGAAGGGGCGCTTCAACGTGCGGGCGTGAGCAACGTCGAGCTCCTTCCTCCCATGGATCGGAGCGAACTGCTGGCCGAGTACCGGAGGGCGGATGTCCTGTTCCTCCACCTGAACGATTACAACGCCTTCCGGCGAGTACTCCCCTCCAAGGTGTTCGAGTATGCGGCCACCGGAAGACCTATCTGGGCGGGGGTGGCCGGGCACGCTGCGGACTTCCTGGGGACCCGGGTTCCGGACGCAGAGGTGTTTTCTCCATGCAGCGTAGAGGCGGCCGTCCGGAGCTGGGATCGCCTTACATTTGAGGTCCGGCCCCGAACCGCCTTCCTCCAGGAATTCTCCCGAGAGAAGACGGCAGCCGCGCTGGCCAAAGATGTCATGGAGGCCACACCGGGCCTTGGCTGAATCGGTACTGGTGACCGGTGCCTCAGGGTTCGTGGGATCCGAACTCGTGAGGACGCTGGCGGCGAAGGACCCCGCTACGGTCCGGGCGGCCTCCAGGCGAATCTCCCCACTCCCTCCGGGGGTGGGCTGTGCCGTGGTGGGCGATCTGGGGCCCAGAACCGATTGGACCGCCGCCCTGGAGGGGGTGACCAGGGTGGTGCACTGCGCGGCCCGGGTGCATGTCATGCATGACCCTGCGAGGGACCCGCTTCCCGAGTACCGGAGGGCGAATACAGAGGGAACCCTTGCCCTTGCCCGCGAGGCCGAAGGGGCGGGGGTCCGGCGGTTCGTCTTTCTCAGCTCCGCCAAGGTGAACGGTGAGTCCACGCCTGTCGGAAAGCCCTTCACCGAAGTGGACTCTCCAGCGCCGCGGGACCCCTACGGGGTCTCCAAACTTGAGGCGGAATACGGACTCATGAAGATCGCCGCCGGGGGTTCCATGGAAGTCGTGATCCTCCGACCTGTGCTGGTCTACGGACCGGGAGTGGGGGGGAATTTTCGCACCATGATGAAGTGGGTGTCGCGGGGGATCCCCCTTCCTCTTTCCCTGGTCAGGAACCGCAGGAGCTTCCTGGGGCTGGGGAACCTGTTGGACCTGATCCTGACCTGTCTCGACCATCCGGCAGCCGGCGGGGAGACCTTTATGGCAGCTGATGGCGTGGACCTTTCGACCCCTGAGATCATTCAGAAGCTCGCAGGCGCCCTGGGCCGTCGAGCTCGGCTCTTCCCCGTTCCCCCGACCGCCCTTTCACTGGGCGCCGGTCTCCTGGGTCAGGGGGGAAGGGCTTCTCGCCTTCTTGAATCGCTCCAGGTGGACATCGGCAAGGCGGAAAGCCTCCTGGACTGGACCCCTCCCGTTACGTTGGAGGCCGAGCTTCAACGCACCGTCCGTGGTTTCCTGGACCGGGAGGGTGGATGACGGTTCCCCTCTGGCTCCCACCCTTCCTTGCGGTCCTGATCGGGTACGCCGGAACCGGAGTAGTCCGCGGTTACGCGCTACGGCGCCGGCTTGTGGACCACCCGAACGCCCGCAGCTCCCACACGGTACCGACCCCACGGGGTGGCGGATTGGCCATCCTCGCCGCCTTTCTCACCGCGCCCTTCCTGCTCTCCCTGGGGGCCGAGGGTCCCGACTGGCGCGTCTGGCTGGCCATCGCCGGACTCCTCCCCACCGCACTGGTTGGGTGGATGGACGACCGGTCATCGCTTCCGGCCAGGGTGCGGATCGTGGCGCACCTTGCCACGGGATGTGCGCTGGCCCCGCTCGGGGTCGCCGCGCTCACCGGCGGGACCCCGACCGTATTCTGGCTCCTGGGTGTCTGGTGGGCCTTCGCAACCGTCTCCGCCATCAACGTGGTCAACTTCATGGATGGCCTCGACGGATTGATTGCCCTTCAGGCGGGGCTGTTCGGGGTGCACCTGGCGATCTTGGCCAACGATCTTCATTCGATCACCCTCGCACTGGCTCTCACCGGGGCGGTCGGCGGATTCCTCTACTGGAACTGGCACCCGGCCCGGATCTTCATGGGGGACGTGGGCTCGGGTTCGCTGGGGGCCATCGGGATGATCTGCGGCCTCCTGGTCCTGGGGGAAGGAAGGGCGGGAGTACTTCCGGTATTCCTCCCGCTCGCGCCGATTCTTGCTGATGCCACGGTGACATTGTTGCGCCGCTTGGCCAGAGGAGATCGGGTATGGGAGGCGCACCGGGAACACCTCTATCAGCGCCTGGCCAATGGAGGATGGGGGCATGTGCGCGTCACTCTCCTCTACGGAGGGCTTGCCGTTGCCGGTTCAGCGGCTGCGCACGCGGTGATTCTGACTCAAAGCGCGTCTCATCTCCTCGCCTACGCGGTGCTTCTCCTGGCCGTCGGACTTGCCCTCGAGTTACGCCTCGGAAACCGACGTACGATCGGAGAACCGCACGAACGCTGAACATTTCCTTCAGCGAAGCGCTATCCATCGCTTGGCCGGCTCGCGCATGCCAGGCTAACTTTCTCGCCGCCCGATCAGCTTCTCAAGGCGGCTACTATGTGAACTCAACCTTTGTGAACCAAATGCTTCGACGTCCTGATGGCGAGCGTCGCCGGGCCCTCTCGGCGTGGGACCTGCTCCGGCTGTGGCCGGCGCTCCTCCTCACCCTCCTCGCGCTCCCCTCCGCAGGGGCCGCACAGGGGGCCGGGTCCGCCTTTCACGGCGTACCACCCACCCTCGGGGCCGGCGACGTCATTCATATCCAGGTCTGGCGGCAACCGGAGTTCTCGGGGGAATTCGAGATCTCCGGGGCGGGAACCATCGCTCACCCCCTCTACCGGTCGATTCGCGCCGCCGGGCGCCTCGTGACGGAGGTTGAGGAGGATGTGCGCGCCTTCCTCGCCGAGTACGTGGAGTCGCCCAACTTCGTGGTGGAAGGGTATTTCCGCGTCGGCATCGCGGGTGAGGTCCGACAACCCGATGTCTACCCGCTCCGACCTGAGACGACAATTACCCGAGCTCTCGCCGTGGCAGGCGGACCCTCCGAGAGAGCCAACCTGCGGAGGGTGATGATCCGTCGGAACGGGCAGCTCTATCGGTTGGATCTCACAAGTTCGGAAAGTTCGCTGAGGGAACTCCAGGTCCGATCCGGTGATGAAATTGTGGTGGAGAGGCGCCGCGATGTCTTCCGAGACTATCTGGCTCCCTCCGCCAGCGTTATCGCGGCGGCAGCCACCCTCGTCTCCCTGCTCCTTCGCTGACGGCCCTCCATGTCAAACCTGACGCCCACCGATCCGACCGCCGTTCCTGCTCCTGGCAACGGAATCGGCGCCCCGAACCACAACGGGGGGCATGGCATTGGCGGCCCCCACAGTGCGATCGACGACGATACCGTCGATCTCAGGAGCATGTTCGCACACCTCCGACGGAGGGCCGGGTGGGTCCTGTCGGCGGTCCTGGCAGGTGTGGGCCTTACCCTGGTCCTCCTCTGGTTTGAGGCTCCGGTCTATCAATCATCCGCGGTGATTCGCCTGGGAGATGCACGCCAGAGCCTCACCGGGAGTCTCGACGGAGTGATGGGGCCGGCTCAGTTGGGTCGCCCGGATCCCATCCAGTCCCAGATCGAGGTACTCAAGAGCATGGCGGTGCTGGGCGAGGTAGTGGACCGGGAGGGGCTTCGCTTCCAGTTCACCACGCGTGGAGTCCACTTCGGGGAACTCCACAGCGTCTTCGTAAGCCCCCTGGCACCTCAGGACAGCCTGTTCTTCGCCTTTTCCGAAACCGACGTGACTCTGCGGGTCGGAGGTGAAGAGGTGTCGGCTCGCTACGGCGAACCGCTGCATCTGGGCGGGGTTTCCCTTGTCTTTGCCAACCGTCCGGATGCAGACGAGGCCCGCGCAGTCATCCTTCACCGGCAGAGGGCCGTTGAGAACCTTCGAAGCAACCTCCTTGTTCGCCATCGCGACAACACCGATGTAGTGGAGATCGGGTATTACGCAGGGACCCCGGAGGTGGCGGAGCGGATCACGAACTCGGTGGTGGAGATCTTCCGGGACTCGAACGCCCGGTTGGCGCGCCAACAGGCGCAACGACGACGCGCCTTCGTGGAGGATCGCCTTGATCAGGCCGACTCGATTCTCACCGAAGCACAGAACACCCTGAGCGACTTCCGGACCCGGGAGGGGGTGTACTCCTCCCAGGAGTGGTTCGCCGCCCAGCAGGCGGGACTCCTGGAGGTGGAGATGCGCCGGGAGGAGCTGGACGCCATGCGGGGAATGTACCGCGCCATCCTGAGCGGAATCGAAGGGGCAGAACTCGGGCAGGTCTCCAGGCGGCTCCAGGCGGTGGTGGCCTCGCCGGAGGTAGCGGAGAACCCGGTGGTAGCGGATCTCTTCATTCAGCTCTCCCGCTTCGAGGCGGTGCGGGACTCTCTGGTTTCCGGGCCATGGGGAGCCAGCGCATCGAACCCGGACGTGCGTCGTCTCGACGAGCAGATCGTCACCACCACCCGTCGACTGGAAGACGCGGTGGAAAGCCACCTCAACTCGTTGGATGCCCGCGTCACCTCCATGGACGATCTGCGTGGTCGGGCCCAGCGGCAGATTGCCGCCCTCCCCACCGTCGAGGCGGAGGAGGCGAGGCTCGTCCAGTATGTGGAGTCGTTTGCTCGAACGGTGGATCAGCTACGGGAAGAGTACCAGCGCGCCCTCATTGCCGAGGCGGTGGAGGTAGGACAGGTGGAGGTGGTGGATTGGGCCTCGATCCCCCTCCAGCCACTGGGGGCTCAACGAACGTTCAAGCTGATACTCGGGACCCTCCTGGGCTTCATGGTGGGGGCAGGTGGCGTACTTCTTTTCGAGTCCCTCAACACCAAGATCACTCGCAGGGACGAGATGGAGCACCATCTCCAGCTTCCCAGCATCGGCGTGGTTCCTCGGATCCCCGCCGCCGAGGGTTCGATGGCGGTGGGGATCAATCGGGTTCGGGGGCTTCTCGGTTCACGTTCGGCGACCAACGGCAAGGAGGCAGGCTCGGAACTCATCACCATCCGGGACGCACAGAGCCCCTACGCCGAGGCGTACCGGACGATTCGGACCAACCTCCTCTTCTCCAGCTCCATCCGGGCCCTTCGGTCCCTCGTCATAACCAGCCCCACGCCGGGAGAAGGGAAATCCACCACCGCATCCAACCTGGCGGTAGCGTACGCTCAGCACGGAATGCGGGTCCTCCTGGTGGACTGCGACCTTCGGAAGGCTCGTCTCCACGGCGTTTTCGCCACCTCTCGGGAGCCGGGGATCACCGACCTCATTCTTCGTTCCGCTCGATGGGATGAGGCGTGCCGTGACACTCCGGAAGAGAACCTGCACTTCCTGCCGTCGGGGTCCCTCCCGCCGAACCCCTCCGAGTTCCTCGGGGGAGCCAGGATGCGGAAGGCCATCGAACTCCTCACGGAGCGCTATGACCTCGTGATCTTCGACTCCCCGCCCCTCATCGCGGGTGCCGACGCAGCCATCCTCGGCTCCATGGTCGATGGCGTCATCATGGTGATCCGCGCCGGTCAGACGGAGCGGGAGGCGGGGCAGCAGGCGGTGCGGCAGCTCCACACGGTGGGGGCCAGGGTTCTCGGGGCGGTACTCAACGACCCCGACGCCGAACTCCCCCGCTACAGCAGCTACTACGGCTACCAGTATGCATACTACGGGAAAGAGGACTGACCCATCCTCATGCAGATCGCCGTAGTAGGAACCGGATATGTGGGATTGGTACTCGGCGCGGGGCTCGCCCACTCGGGGAACGATGTCATCTGTGTCGACATCGACGAGGGGAAGATCGCGCGCCTGAACGCAGGCGAAATCCCCATCCATGAACCGGGACTCGAGCCCCTGGTTCGGGAGAATGTGGCCGCCGGTCGCCTGGGGTTCGGCACCGACGTAGCCGAGGCGGTTCGTCGCTCTCAGGTCATTTTCATTGCGGTGGGGACTCCGCCGGGGGAGGATGGGTCCGCGGATCTCCAGCACGTCCTCGCCGTGGCGGACGTCATCGGACGAAGCATGGATGGAGAGCGCATCGTGGTGACGAAGAGCACGGTTCCGGTAGGGACCGCGGCAAAGGTGCGGGCCGCCATCGAAGCGGTGACCGACCACCCGGTCCACCTCTGCTCGAACCCCGAGTTCCTGAAGGAAGGGGCTGCCGTCCAGGACTTCATGAAGCCGGATCGGGTGGTGCTGGGGGTGGAGAGCGACTACGCGGCGGAGGTTCTCCGGGAGCTTTACGCTCCCTTTGTCCGGACGGGAAACGACATCCTCCTCATGGACATCTCCTCGGCGGAGATTACCAAATACGCCGCCAACGCCATGCTCGCCACCCGCATCTCCTTCATGAACACCATCGCCCGCCTCTGTGAAGTGACCGGCGCCGATGTGGGGATGGTTCGCCGGGGGATCGGCACCGACTCCCGCATCGGCTCCGCCTTCCTCTTCCCGGGGGTCGGGTACGGCGGAAGCTGCTTCCCGAAGGATGTCCGGGCGCTGATTCGCACCGCGGGAGAACTTGGGGTGGACGCCGCCATCCTGGAGGCGGTCGAGGAGGTGAACGAGTCACAGAAGCGCACCCTCCTGGATCGGGTCCACCACCGTTTTGGAGACGCCCTCTCCGGGCGGCGTTTTGCCCTCTGGGGGCTCTCCTTCAAGCCTGATACCGACGACATGCGGGAGGCGCCGAGCCTGGTCACCATCGAGGGACTCCTGGCCGCAGGCGCCGCCGTGGTGGTTCATGACCCGGTGGCCATGGATGCGGCTCGTGAAATCCTCGGAGAACGAGTCGGCTACGCATCCGGGAACTACGACGCCCTCGCCCACGCGGATGCCCTTCTCATCCACACCGAGTGGCACCCCTACCGCCACCCCGATTTCCCCCGTATGCGGGGCGCCATGAAGACCCCCGTCGTCTTCGACGGTCGAAACCTCTACAACCCGATGCGGATGGCGGAACTCGGGTTCGAATACCACTCCATCGGGCGGATTCCCGCCGGGGTGCCGTGACCCCTCCTCTGCGGCTGGTCATAACCGGAGCCGCCGGCTTTCTCGGATCTCATCTGGCGGAGCGATTCCTGAGAGAAGGGCACGAGGTGGTGGGGGTGGACAACTTCCTCACCGGCTCCCGGGAGAATGCAGAGTTCCTTGGCGGGTGGCCGGGGTTCACCCTCATGAAGCACGACGTGACCCTCCCCTTTCAGGTGGAGGGTACGGTGGACGGGGTCTTCCACTTCGCCTCTCCGGCGAGTCCGGTGGACTACCTTGAGCTCCCCATCCAGACCCTCGAGGTGGGGAGTCTGGGAACCCATCACGCCCTCCGGGTCGCAAAGGAGAAGGGGGCCCGCTTCGTTCTCGCTTCCACCTCGGAGGTGTACGGGGACCCGGAGGTCCATCCCCAGCGGGAAGAATACTGGGGACATGTGAACCCCATCGGTCCCCGGAGCGTGTACGACGAGGCCAAGCGATTCGCCGAGGCGCTCACCATGGCGTTTCATCGCAAGCACGAGGTCCGGATAGGGATTGTGCGGATCTTCAACACCTACGGCCCCCGCATGCGCCCCGGCGACGGTCGGGTGGTGTCCAACTTCATCGTGCAGGCGCTCCGGGGCGAACCACTCACCCTGTATGGCGACGGCAGCCAGACCCGGTCGTTCTGTTATGTGGACGACCTCGTCGAAGGGATTGCGCGACTCTTCCATTCGGAGGAGGTGGGACCGGTAAATCTGGGGAACCCCGCCGAGTTCACCATTCGAGAGCTTGCCGACGCGGTCCTGGCTCGCACCGGCAGCCGATCCGCCCTGGAGTTTCGACCGCTCCCCATCGACGACCCGAAGGTGCGGTGCCCGGACATCACGCTGGCTCGGAAGCGGTTGGGATGGGAGCCTGCCATCCCCCTGGAAATGGGGCTGGAGCGGACCATTCCCTGGTTCCGGGAGCGGATTGTAAGGGATGATGCGCAGGCGCGGACGCTGGGTTGAGCGTTTCCCGATACTCATCGCATGGGCTCAAGAGCATGATCCACCAGACACGAACTCCGCGGAGCTGCCTCGTGACCGGGGGAGCCGGCTTCATCGGTCATCATCTGGTGCGCCGACTCCTCTCTCAGGGGTGCGAGGTCCGGGTTATTGATGACCTCTCCACCGGGGACATCCGGCGACTGGAACCGGTGCTCGACAGGATCCGTTTTTTCAAAGGTTCCATTACGGACGAGGGATTGTTGTCCGATGCGCTGGCCGGGGCGGATACGGTATTTCACCAGGCGGCCATCCCCTCGGTGGCGCGGAGCGTGGCCGAGCCGCTCCGATGCCACCAGGCCAATGCTACCGGGACCCTCATACTCCTGGCGACCGCCCTGAAGGCCGGCGTCCGGCGGGTCGTCTATGCCGGGTCGAGTTCGGCGTATGGTGACACCCCGGTGCTCCCCAAGGTGGAGAGCATGGTGCCTCGACCGTTGTCGCCCTATGCGGTGAGCAAGCTGGCGGGCGAGCACTACTGCCAGGTGTACCATAACGTCCATGGGCTGGAGACCGTGGTCCTTCGGTACTTCAACGTATTCGGGCCTGGCCAGGACCCCGATTCCAACTACGCCGCGGTGATTCCGCGTTTCATTTCCCTTGCCCGGCGAGGAGAATCACCGGTGATCAACGGTGATGGCGAACAGACCCGGGATTTCACCTATATCGACAATGTGGTTCAGGCGAACATGCGGGCGGCCACGACCACGGCAGACCGCGTGGGCGGGCGGGTTTTCAATGTGGGATGTGGAGACCGGATCTCCGTGAACCGGCTCTGGACCGAGGTTCGCGCCATCGTTGGTGCTCAGGGCGTCGAGGCTCTGAACGGGCCGGCACGCCCCGGAGATGTGAGGGATTCCCTTGCCGACCTCACGGCCATCCGCGAGGCCATGGGATATGAGCCGGGGGTGGAGTTGAGGGAGGGGCTGGAGAGGACCGTCGCGTGGTTCTCAGGGGAGCCTGAATCGACCGCCAAACTCCAGATGGAGCCCGGAACGAGGAGCTGATCCGGTCGCGAACAACCATTCGACCCTGCCGTCGAACTCAAAATCCCCCCGGAACCTCCTGGCGCCCGCAGCCAGGTGAGTTTCGGTCCTCGCCGTGAGATCGGGAACGCCCAAGGCGGTTACGGAGGCGTCCTCGCTCCTCACCAGGCGCCCCAGGGCCACCGACCACCGCCCTTCCGGCGTGTACAGGTCTCCCTGCAGCGAAACCCCATGCCCGGCCGTCGCTCCGGCCGGCGCAAAGGGAAGTCCGTTCAGGGTGTGCCCCTGAGTCAACAGGGAATGGCGATACAGGAGAAGGGCCCGATCCCTCAGGTCGAGGCGTGCCCCCCCCCGCTCCCTGTGCGAACTCTGCGCCGTGAACGCTTCGCCGTTCAGGCTGAGTACTCGCTCTCCTTCCAGCTTCCACCCCTTCCTGAACCCCACTACATGGCCCCCCAGGTCATCGGGCTCCATGAAGAGGGTGCGGACTTCGTTCACATGGTCGCCACGCAGGTATTCCGCAAATATCTCGAATCCGGTGCCGGGGATGGTCCAGCGGGCCACGAGTGACGCCATCTGGTTGTCCGGAGTCAGGTCGTAGTCCGGGATGTCACCCTTGAACCGGAAGTCCAGCGGCTGGCGCATTCGTCGGGCGAGTCCCTCGCCGGTGGTCCAGTCCCGGTGGATGAACCGGGTGATCCCTACCTCGAGCCCCGTCAGTCCGCGTGGCCGGAAGAGGAACACCACTCCGGCTCCGGAACGCTCGGCGAACGCCTCGACCGCCGGGGAATGTTCGCTCTCTCCGAGCTTTCCGAACACATAGCGCGCATGGAGCTCTCCCACACCTATGGACACCGGACGCCTCGTTCCCAGGAAGAGATGGGGAAACCCACCGGCGGTGTTCCCCATGAGCATGGGGAACCGTTCCATGGGCCCCCAGGTAAGGGCGGCGGTGGAGACCCCGGCAGTGAGCGGCCCCGTGTTCAGGCGGAGGGTGGAGTACCCCGGATCCAAACGCTGATAGGCCTCGTCTCCGAACCGTTGAGGTAGATCCATCCCCACCGGATCCAACGGGTGCCGGAAGCGCCGCTCTTCCCCTCCCGGAATCGGCACCATGTCGAACTCGGTGTTTTCGGCCCGGAACGCCACCGGCGCCAGGGTGAGGGAGAGAGGGCCCCACGATACCCAGACACCACCGGTGAGAGATGTGGTGAGCCCCTTTCCGGCCCAGACGGGCCCCTCCACGGTGGGATCGGGGCGGTCGGAACGGTACCACCCCCGTACCGCGGTGGTCACCACGCCCCAGCGGAACCCCGCGTCTTCATCCGGGGCGGTGAACCGGTACCGATCGCCCCAGGGGTTCACCGGGGCGCCGGCGGCCCGCTCGGCCACCTCTTCCGCGGAGAACCCCCGGATCCCCCACGGGAGGGGCGGGGCATCACCAAGGGTGTGGATGGCTCTCAGGTAGCGCTCCAGTTCACCTCCGGCAAACACCTCGTGGCGCACATCGACGGGGAGGCGGGGCGCCGGGGTCTGTCCCTCCAGGCACTGCGGTGTCGCGAGCGCGGCTCCCCCCCCCAGGGCGAGTGCCAGGAGGGAGAGCAGCGTTGGAGAAACGCGGGGTGACGATCGCATTCCCATCATCCTACCACAGCCTCCGCCCTACCGTCCAGAATCCAGATGACCTCCACGGCAAACACACTCCTTCCGATGAACGGCACCTCTCACCCTACCCTCGATCTGATTGCCGGTGCCCGCCCCAACTTCGTGAAGCTTGCGGCCATCGTGCGCGCTCTGGAGGCCCATCGCCGGAACGGTGGGGCACTCCGGTACCGAATCGTCCATACGGGCCAGCACTACGATCCGCGAATGTCGGGGGAGTTTTTCCGGCAGCTCCGCATCCCCGAGCCCGATCTGAACCTGGAATCCGGTTCCGGGACGCAGGCCGAGCAGACTGGGGCCATCATGGTCCGCTACGAAGGGGCGATCGCCGCGGCCCGCCCGGCGGCCACCATTGTGGTGGGCGATGTGAACTCCACCATGGCGTGCGCCATCGTGGCGAAGAAGGCGGGGGTGCCGGTGGCCCATGTGGAGGCCGGGATCCGCTCCGGGGACTGGACCATGCCGGAAGAGGTCAACCGGGTGGTCACCGACTCCATCACGGACTGGTTCTTCACCACCAGCGAAGCGGCGGGCGAGAACCTGCGGACCTCGGGCGTTTCCGACGACCGGATCTTCTTCGTGGGGAACACCATGATCGACACTCTTCTGGGGAACCTGGACCGGCTCCGGCCCCCCTCCTGGTGGGATGACGAGGCGCTCGCCCATGGGGAGTATGTGGTGCTCACCATGCACCGTCCCGCCAATGTGGACGGGTTGGACGCCTTCACGCGCATGCTCCGGGCGGTGTCGGACGGGTGCGGTGAGATACCGGTAGTCTTTCCCGTTCACCCCCGCACCCGGCAGACGCTGGCCCAGGTAGATGGGCTTCCGGAGAACCTGCGCACGGTGGACCCCCAGCCGTACCTGGAATTCAACTACCTCGTGCGCCATGCGCGGGCGGTGGTCACCGATTCCGGGGGAGTGACGGAAGAGGCCACGGTGCTCGGCGTCCCCTGCATCACCCTTCGGGACAACACGGAGCGACCCGAGACGGTGGAGATCGGGACCAACGAACTGGTGGGGATCCGCCCCGAGCCGGTAGTGCCCGCGCTTCGCCGGGTCTTCGAGGGACGATGGAAGACGGGATCCATCCCACCCCTCTGGGACGGGAGGGCAGGGGAGCGCATCGTGGAGCACCTGGGTCGGTTGCTGGTGCTCCGGTGAGAGAGAGGCCACGAAAGGCCCATCCTCCCTCGAACCCCTCCATGCCCACACCCGCCCTGGCCGCCCTCGAGAACGAAGCCATCCACATCCTCCGGGAGGTGGCGGCGCAGTTCGAACGCCCGGTCCTCCTCTTCTCCGGTGGGAAGGACTCGGTGGTCACCACCTGGCTGGCGCAAAAGGCCTTTCACCCCGGGCCCATCCCCTTTCCCCTCCTCCATGTGGACACGGGGCACAACTTCCCCGAGACGCTGGCGTTCCGGGACGCCTTCGTCGAGAGGATGGGCGCTCGCCTCGAGGTGCGCCGGGTGCAGGACACCCTCGACGCCGGGCGGGTCCGGGAAGAGACGGGGCCCCGAGCCAGTCGAAACGCCCTCCAGTCCGTGACCCTCCTTGACGCCCTTCGGGAGCTCCGCGCCGACGCCGCCATCGGTGGGGGGCGCCGCGACGAGGAGAAGGCCCGCGCCAAGGAGCGCATCTTCTCGCATCGGGACCTGGACGGCGCATGGGACCCGCGGCGGCAGCGCCCCGAACTCTGGGGGCTCTTCAACGGCCTCCACGCCCCCGGCGAGCACTTCCGGGTCTTCCCCCTCTCCAACTGGACCGAGGCCGACATCTGGCGGTACGTGCGGCAGGAGGGGCTGGAACTCCCCTCCCTCTACTTTGCCCACGAGCGCGAGGTGGTGGAGCGCGACGGGGTGCTCCTCGCCGTCACGGAGCATCTTGCGGTCGGGGCCGGGTCCCGGGAGGATGGGTCACCGGAAACCCCATCCTCGGACGATGGACCCCCTCCCCGCACCCTCCGCGTCCGCTTCCGCACCGTGGGTGACGCCACCTGCACAGGCGCCATCCCGTCGGAGGCCCGCACGGTGGACGAGGTTCTCGCCGAAATTCTGGCGGCCGGCGTCTCGGAACGGGGCGCCCGGGTCGATGATCGGCGCTCGGAAACCGCCATGGAAGACCGGAAGCGGGAGGGGTACTTCTGATGGCGGGGCAGGCGCCCGGCGGTGGGCCGCGACCGGGTGAAGGACCGGTACGCGAACCCCTCCGCGTCGCCATCGCCGGGAGCGTGGATGACGGGAAGAGCACCCTCCTGGGGCGCCTCCTCCTGGAGGCGGGTGCTCTCCCGCGGGATCACCTGGCGTCGGTGGTGGACGCCGGTCGCCGCCGGGGCGAGGCCGAGGCCAACCTGGCCCTCGTCACCGACGGGCTCCGCGCCGAGCGGGAGCAGGGGATCACCATCGATGTGGCCTACCGCTACTTCTCCACCTCGAAGCGAAGCTTCATCGTGGCCGACACCCCGGGGCACGAGCAGTACACCCGGAACATGGTGACGGGGGCGTCGTCCGCCGACCTGGCCCTTCTCCTCGTGGATGCCCGGCGCGGCATCACCTCCCAGACCCGCCGTCACGCTTTCCTCGCCGCCCTCCTCGGCGTCCCCCAGGGGATCGTGGTGGTGAACAAGATGGACCAGGTGGAGTGGTCCGAGGCCCGCTTCGACGAACTGGTGGAAGAGGTGCGTGCCTTCTCCCGGCGCCTCACCCTCCGGCAGCTCTCCTTCGTCCCCGTCTCGGCGCTCCTGGGCGACAACGTCATCGCCCCTTCGGAGCGCACCCCATGGTACGAAGGGGGACCCCTTCTCCACCTCCTGGAGAGCGCCCCCGAGGGAGGGCGCCGCAACGCCATCGACATGCGCTTCCCGGTGCAGCTCCCTCTCCGCCCGCACGCCGGCTTCCGGGGGTATGCCGGGACGGTGGCTTCTGGGACGGTCCGCCCCGGCGACGAGGTGGTTGCGCTCCCCTCGGGGGTCGCCACCCGAATCGCCACGGTGGAGAACTTCGAGGGGCCCCGGGACGAGGCCGGCCCCGGCGAGGCGGTGGTGGTGACCCTGTCCGACGAGGTGGATGTGTCCCGAGGCGACATGCTGGTGCGCCCCCGGAACCTCCCCCATGTAGGGACCCGCCTCGAGGCCTACCTCTGCTGGCTGGACGAGCGCCCCCTGGAGCCCGGGCTCCCCTACCTGGTGCTCCACACCACCCGGCAGGTTCGAGGGGTGGTGGAGGGGGTGGACTACCGGGTCGAGGTGGACACCTTCCGCCGCGCCCCCGTCGAGACCCTCCGCCTGAACGAAATCGGGCGGGTGGAGCTCCGCACCTCGGAGCCTCTCTTCTTCGACTCGTATCGGTTGAACTCGGCAACGGGGAGCTTCGTCCTGGTGGATCCGCGCACCCACGCCACCGTGGCCGCGGGGATGATCCGCGGGGCGCCCCGCCGGGTTCGAACCGCCTCGCCGGACGTCACGTGGGAGGGGTGGAACATCCCCCGGAACGAGCGGGAAGCTGCCCAGGGGCACCGGGCGCTGGTGGTCTGGCTCACCGGCCTACCCGCCTCCGGCAAGACCACGCTGGCCCGCGAGGTGGAGCGCTGCCTCTTTCAGGAGGGAGTTCGGACCATGCTCCTGGACGGGGACCAGCTCCGGCATGGATTGAACGGCGACCTGGGGTTCTCTCCCGCCGACCGCCGGGAGAACCTGCGCAGGGTGGGCGAGGTGGCCCACCTCTTCTTCCAGCAGGGGGCGGTGGTGCTGTGCGCCTTCGTCTCTCCCTTCCGCGCCGACAGGGAAGCCCTTCGCGCCCGATTCCCGGACGGTGGGTTCCTGGAGGTTCACGTCACCGCTCCCCCCGAGACCCTTCGCGCCCGCGACCCCAAGGGGCTTTACCGCCGTGCCGATGCCGGAGAGCTGAAGGGTCTCACCGGGGTGGATGCCCCCTGGGAACCTCCGGAATCCCCGGAGTTGGAGGTGGCCACGCACCACTCCACCGTCGCCGAGGGGGTGGAACATCTTCTGGAGGCCATTCGAGCCCGGATTCGGGGGGGGTGAGTTTCCCGGAAGGAGGCGACATCGTACCTTCCCATCCTGCACCCCCAACCATCTCCCCCTCCGTCGCGCCGGCCCGGGCATGCCCCGTAACTCCATCCTCCTCCTTGTACTCCTCGCCCTCTCCTTCACCCCACAGGGGGTCGGGGCCCAGACCGTTCCGGAGCTCCCTCCCGTGCTCCGACCGGGTGACCTCATCCACATTCAGGTCTGGCGTCAGGAGGCGTTCAGCGGCGAGTTCCGGGTCACTCCGGATGGGACGGTGGCGCACCCCCTCCTGCAGGCGGTGCAGGTGGCCGACCGCGACCTGGACGAGGTGAAGGGCGAGGTCACCCGCTTCCTTTCGTTCTACATCGAGGAGCCCTCGGTGGTGGTGGAGGCGCTGGTCCTCATCCCGGTGGGAGGGCAGGTCAGGCTCCCCAATGTGTACCCCCTCACTCTGGACACCTCGGTGGCTCGCGCCGTGGCCACCGCCGGAGGGGCCACCGAAGCCGGCGACCTGACCCGGGTGCTCCTTCGCCGGGAAGGTGTAGAGGTGAAGATCGACCTGACGAACCCCACGCTCCGCCTCCGGGACCTGGAGATCCGCTCCGGGGACGAGATCATCGTGGAACGGCGCCGAAGCGTCTTCCGCGACTACATCGTTCCCTGGGCCAGCGTGGGCGGAGCCGCCGCCACTATCCTCCGGCTCTTCTGGTGATCCCGTGAGCGAGCCGAACGACGAAGGACGGGGATCCCTCCCCGTACGCTGGGGGCGCAATCCCGCCCCTCTTCCCGGAGAAGAATGGCTCCCGAGGGGAGCCGGCGAGCATGAGGGAACACCGGAGAGTGGTGACGAACTCTCTCTTCAGCAGCTCTTTCAGACCCTGGCGCGGCGGAAGTGGCTCATACTCGTCGCCCTTCTCCTGGGAACGGGAGGAGGGACGTACCTTCATCTGAACGAACCCTCTACCTACACGGCCACAGCCGTCATCCGGCTGGAAGACACCCAGCGCTCCATGGCGGGGAACCTGGTCATGCCCATGCCGGTGGGGGCCATCCAGATGATGAACCTCTCCCAGCTCCAGGCGCTTCGGAGTTCGGAGGTGCTGGGGGTGGCGGTGGATCGGGCCGGTCTTCGCCTCGCCTCCCTCACGGAAGACTTCCGGATTTCCCTGGTGGAGGAGTTTACGGCCCCCCCCGAAATCTCCGGAGACACCCTTCGCCTCACCTTCCGAGCCGACGAGGTGGAGGCCCGGTTCCGTGGCGCCACGGCGAGCGCCCCATACGGCACCCTCGTACTCCTCCCCGAAGCCGCCTTCCTGGTACGGGAGCGCCCGCGGGTATCCCAGGCGACCCTCAAGGTGAAGGGGCGGCAGCAGGCCACCGAGGAGCTTGCGCGAGGGCGGGCGCTGGAGTCGAACCTCCAGCAGCAGACCGATGTGGTCACCATTCGCTACACGTCATCGGACCCGGTGGTGGCGCAGCGGGTGGTGAATGCCGCGGTGGAGGCCTTCCGGGATCGGAACATCCGCTCGGCGCGCCAGTCGGCGGAGCTGAGGAGGCAGTTCCTGGAGGAGCAGCTCGAACAGGCGACGGCAGAGCTCCGTACCGCCCAGGACGCCCTGAGCGCCTTCCGCACCCGGGAGACGGTCTTCTCCCTTCGGGAACAGTTCGCCACCCGGCAGGGCGAGCTCCAGCAACTGGAGGCCCGGCGCACCGAACTCCGGGCCGATCGGGAGATCTTCCGCACCATGCTGGATCGCCTTCAGGAGGCGCCGGAGGGAGATGCGGCCCGCCGCCTGGAGTCGGTGGTGGCGTCGCCCCAGATCGCGCAGAACCCGGTGGTGGCCACCCTCTTTCAGCAGCTCCTTCAGCTTGAGGGGCGGTTCAACGAACTGGTGAGCGGGCCGGGCGGGATGGCGCGCACCAACCCGGAGGCGGTTCGCCTCATGGAGCAGATTCAGGAGGCCCGGGACCGCCTTGCCGCGGCGGGACGGAGCCACCTGGAGTCGCTGGATGCCCGGCTCGACGCGGTGAACACCCAGATCAACGCCGGCTCCGCCGAGGTGCGGGCCCTCCCCACCGTGGAGGCGGAAGAGGCGCGTCTGGTACAGGAGCTCACCGGGCTGGAGCGGTTGAACGCCCAGCTCCGGGAAGAGCTGCAGCGGGCGCGGGTGGCCGAGGCGGTGGAGGCGGGGCGCATCGACGTCATCGACTTCGCCAGTACTCCGCTCAACCCCGATCCCAACCAGGGGATACGATTTGTCCTCCTGGGCGGGTTCCTGGGGCTCGTCACCGGCGCCGGCGGCGCCTTCGTCCTCCAGGCGCTGGACACCAAGATCCGACGCCGGGACGAGGTGGAGTCCTCCCTCCGGGTCCCTGCCGTGGGCGTGGTTCCCCGACTCCCCGGAGTCGAGGCGTCGCTCCTGAGTCGCGCCCTCCCCGGCCTTCGCCGCCGCAGAGGGGGAAGTTCGGACGAGCTGGTCACCGTCCTCCAACCCACGAGCCCCCACGCCGAAGCCTTCCGCACCATCCGGACCAACCTCCTCTTCTCCGACGCGGTCCTATCCGTTCGGAGCCTGGTGGTGACGAGCCCCACCCCCGCCGAGGGGAAGACCACCACCTCGGCGAACCTCGCCGTGACCTACGCCCACCAGGGGCTCCGCACCCTTCTCCTGGACTGCGACCTCCGGAAGGCCCGGGTGCACAGGGTTTTCGGGCTGGACCGCGACCCCGGCCTCACCGAGTTCATGCTGGGTTCGGCCACGCGAGAAGAGGCCACCCGGGAGACGGGGGTGGAGGGGCTCTGGGTGATGCCCTCCGGGACCCATCCTCCCAACCCCTCCGAACTCCTGGGGGGCGCCCTCATGCGACGCGCACTGGAGGTCCTCACCGAGGAGTTCGATGTGGTGATCCTCGACTCGCCCCCCCTCATCGCCGGCGCCGACGCCGCCATCCTGGGGAGCCTCACCGACGGGGTCCTCATGGTGGTGCGGGCCGGGCAGACCGATGTGGAGGTGGCGCAGCAGGCGGTTCGTCAGGTCCGCGCCGTGGGCGCCCGCCTCCTCGGGGCGGTGCTCAATGACCCGGACGGCGAGGTGGCGAAGTACAGCGCCTACTACGCCTACCAGTACGAGAGGTACGGCAAGGACGGGTGATGGGAGATTCCCGGGCCGAACTGGCCCGCCTCACCGCTCCGCTCCTGGACCCCGCGTCGACCGTCGGCGACGCCTTCCAGGCCGTCTCGGCGCTGGAGCCCTTCCTGGCCGGGCATACCCCCTTTCGCCAGGCGGAGAGCATCGGGGAAGGGGAGTCCTTCACCCCGGGAGGATGGGCCATCTCCCCCACCGAGGCCGCCCTCTGTGCCCGGGAGTTCCGGCGCACCCACCTTTTCGCGCTGGGAGTGTACCGGGCCATCCAGGAGGCGGAGCGGCGACGGGACTCCGCTCCCATCCGCGTCCTCTACGCCGGGTGCGGGCCCTGGGCGCTCCTGGCCCTCCCCTCGCTGGCAGCCCTCCTCCCCGAACGGGTCCGCTTCACCCTCCTGGACCTCCACGAGCCCTCCATCGCCTCGGTGCGGGCGCTGGTGGCGAGCCTCGGGGCGGAACCCTGGATCGACGACATCGTGCAGGCCGACGCCGCGACCTGGCAGATTCCGGAGGCGCTCACCCCTCACGTCATCGTCACCGAGACCATGAATGTGGCGCTGGAGCGGGAGCCCCAGGTGGCCATCACCCGGAACCTCCTGGGGCAGGCCCCCGACGCGCTCCTGGTCCCCCACAGCGTCCGGGTGGATCTTCGGTGGATGGACCCGCGGACGGAGCGCCCTCGCCTTCTCGACGATGGGACGGTGGTTCCCGCCGCCCCTCGCCATACCCCCCTCGGGGAGGTTTTCCGGGTGGATGGGGACAGGGTGGCCTCCTGGTTCCCGGACGAAAGGGAAACCCTCCCGGCGGCTCGCCTCCGGATCCCCTCGGCTCCGTCAGATGGGGGAGGGGGTGGCGCCACACCGACGGAGCCCCTCGAGCTCCGCCTCTACACCACGGTGGAGACCTGGCCGGGGCTCATCCTCGATGCATGGGAGAGCACACTCACCGAGCCGCGACCCCTGATCGGGAGGGGTGGTCGATCTCCCGGAGGCACCGGGGCGAAGACCCCGTCCGACGCCGTCCCCTCGGCCCCCGACACCCTCCTGGCCTTCCGCTACCGGCTGGGCGAACGCCCGGGGCTGGAGTGGAGCGCCTACCCGGACCGGGTCCGCCTCCCCTTCACCTTCGACCCGGCGCGGCTGGAGGCCGATCTTGCCGCCCTCGAAGGGTCCGAGTGGGTCGATCACTTCGTGAAGGAGAACTACGAGGGACGCTGGAGCGTGCTTCCGCTGCGGGCACCGCGGGGAACGGAGGAGGAGCACCCCATCCTCCAGATCGTTTCCCATCCGGGGGTCACGGACTATGTGGACACCCCCCTCCAGGCGCGCCTCCCCTACCTGGCCCAGGTGCTGCGCGAACTGGGGTTTCCGCTGGGTTCGGCGCGCCTCATGACGCTGGACCCGGGCTCCGTCATCCGTACCCACATCGACCCCGATCTGGCGGCGGAGGAGGGGTGGGCCCGCATCCACATCCCCCTCCGGACCAACCCCGGGGTGGAGTTCCTGGTGAACGGGCGCCCGGTGACCATGGGGGTGGGGGAGTGCTGGTACCTGCGCCTCTCCGACCCCCATTCGGTGCGAAACGACGGCGCCGAACCGAGGGTTCACCTGGTCATCGACGCCCCGGTCGGCCCTGAGCTGGCCCCGCTCCTCCGGGAGGATGGGTCCCCGATCTCCTCCCGCCACGCCTCCCAGGGCGCCTTCGTCCACTCCGCGTAGGCCCGGAGCAGCTCCGGAGAGGCCGCGGCCCGCTTTCCTTCCCCGTCGGGGACCCAGGGGCGGCCCGGCTCCTTGGCGTGGACTGCCGTGGCCTCGTCCATCCGCCGGGCATCCCCCGGGGTGAGGGCGAGTTCGGGGAGGGTGGCGGCGATGGTGTGTGGGTCGGCGGGGTAGGGGAGGGGGCGAAGGTGCTCCCGATGGGTGAGGGCCATCCGGAAAAAGGCCCCCAGGATGGCGGCGGCCAGCTCGATCTGGGTGAGGGCGTCCCGCTCGGACTCGGTGAGCCCCAGCTCCTCCGGGGTCACGGTGCCTCGCACCAGGGTGAAGGAGGGCCGGCGGGCCAGGGAGACGAGGACCTCCACCGGGTTCCGGTAGAGGAAGACGAGGGGGGTGTGGGGGAAGGCGGCGCGCACCCGGTCCACCTGGAAGAGGTGCCAGCAGTCCAGCTTGGCCAGGTAGCGTGCGGGGGGATCGTGCTGCGATGCGGCCGCGGCGGCGAAGGCCCCCCGGAGCCAATCCTCCCGTTCTCGTTCGGTGACGGCGGGGTCGTTCCGGTGCGCCCGAAGGATGTCGTCGGCGATCCGGGGCTCGGAGAGGACCAGGGTGTCGGGGAGCGCGGTGAGCATCCGGGAGAAGAGGGTGGAGCCGCAGCGGGAAATGTGGAAGGCGAGGGCGGAGGGGGCGGGGCCCTCCCCCTCCAGCGCCTCCACCCCGGTGATGACGCCCCCCTCCCGGTTCCCCTCCAACTTCCGGAGGCGTCGGAGATCCTCGTCCAGGAAGGGCGCGGTGAAGCGGTCGCCGTCGGTGTGGAACCAGCGCACCCGCCGCACCCCCGGGGACACCTCGAGCCCCGCCGGGAGAAGGGGGAAGCGGTTGACGGGGAGTGGTGCCATGGTGGAGGATTCTGGGATGAGGGAGGGCGCGTGCGCGGTATCGCAGCGCCGAATGTGACCAGCCGACGGGAGAGTGCAAGGGTGAGGATGGGATCGGGAGGGAGACGATGACGCCCCTCAGAGTGGGAGTGCTGCTCCCCAGCTCGCACATGTTCCCGGGGGTGGACCGACGGCTTCTGGCCGGGCTCCGGGGCGGCCTCCCCTCCGAGGGGGTGGAGCTGGTGGTGGAGCCGGTGGGGGCCGCCGCGCAGCAGGACACCATGTCGGAACGGGTCCGCTCCCTCCTCCTGGAGAAGGGGTGTGGCGCCATCGTGGCGGTAGCCGGGGCGAATGTCACCGAGCACCTGGTCCCCATCATGGAGGATCACCGGGTCCCCCTCATCGTATGCGACCTGGGCGGAGATCTTCCGGCAACCCGCGCCACCGCCGGTCCCTTCATCTTCTGGAACTCCCTCAACCTCTGGCAGAGCATGATGGCGCTGGGGGTGTGGGCGGCCCGGGAGGTGGGAGGGAGTGTGGCCGCCTCGGTGGGGTTTCACGAGGCCGGATACGGCCTTCTCCGCGCCTTCGACCTGGGATTCCGGGGGACGGGGGGTGCCGTGACGAGGGTGGAGGTGACCCATCGGGAGCACGCGACCGAAGACCCGTCGGCGGCCCTTTCCCGCCTCGCCGAGTCCGGCGGGGATTTCTGCATGGCGCTCTATTCCGGTCGGGAGGGGGTGAGCTTCATGAACACCTTCACCGCCCTGGGGATGGGCGCGTCGCTCCCTCTCCTGACCTCACCCCTCATGCTCCACGGGCACTGGCTCCCCCAGATGGGGGAGTCGGCGCTGGGGATACGCACCGCCTGCTCCTGGCTCCCGGGAGGGCATCCCGAGGCCGAATCCCGCTTCCGGGCGGCGACCGGGGCCGATGACGAACCGGGCCCCGACGTCTTCGGGCTCCTGGGGTACGAGTCGGGGCTCCTCCTGGGTGAGGCGCTGGCCCGCGCGGGGAGCGGAGCGAAGGGGGCGGCGCTGACCGACGCGCTTCGGGGGGTGACGGTTCCATCCCCCCGGGGAGAGCTGTCGCTGGACCCTGACACGGGGAGCGTGCGCACCCGCGATTTCCTGGTCACCGTGGTGCGGGGAGAGGATGGCGTGCCGGTGTGGAGTGGCGGCGAAGCGCTCCCCCTCCCTCCCGACTACGCCGAGGCGGAGCGGATCGTCCGAGGAGAGGAATTCCGCCCCGGATGGTTGAACCCGTATCTGGTGAACTGACGCGCGTGCTCCCTCAGGTGATGGGATACCCGAACGCCGCATAGTCCGCCGCGTACCGTTCCGTCACTCGCCGCACCACCTCCGGGTCCCGCCAGGTGCTCCGATCGACCGGGGGGGACCGGTGGAGGTGCCCGAGGGTCGCGCCGTGCAACCCCACTCGCGCCATGACGGCGGCAAAGTCGGCGGCGTACCGCTCCACCCGCCCCACGACGTCCACCAGGGGGGCGCCCTCGGCGTCCAGGACGAACTCGACCTGAGGGCGGAGGTGAAGCTTCTCGAAGAAGTCGCCGGACTGGGTGTGGAGCCTGAGGCAGGTCACCGGATCGGCACGGAAGAGGGGGTCATCGCCCAGCACCAGCGTTGCCGCCGACACGAAGCGCTCCCAGGGGTCCCGCACGAAGGCGAAGGTCAGGTACCCCTCCCAGAGCTCCGGATCCAGGTGGGCTGCGGCCTCCCGGGCGGTGATGTGCCCGTGGCCGATGGCGGCGAGCGTCGGGTGAGAGAGTGCTTTCCGGGTCCGCCAGAGCGCCTGCTCCTCGTCGTCGGGTCCGAGGTGGGGGCGAAGGGCGGCCCGCACCGACTGGCTCCCCGTCCTGGGGACCGCCACGAAGATGAAGCGGCGGCTGTGCGAAACGATCACGCCACCCCCGCCGAACGGGCCAGCTTCCGGAAGGTGGGGCTCCCCTCCAGGAGGGTCTCCCACTCGCCGTCTCCCACCACCCGCCCTCGCTCCAGCACCACGATACGGTCACACTCCCGCACCGTGCTCAGGCGGTGCGCCACCAGGAGGATGGTCTTCCGGTGCCGCAGCCCCCGAATGGCGTCCAGCACCGTCGCCTCCGTCACCCCGTCGAGGGCGCTCGTCCCCTCGTCCAGAATGAGGAGGTCCGGGTCGAAGTAGAGGGCCCGGGCGATTCCCACCCGCTGGCGCTCCCCTCCCGATAGCCGCACCCCCCGCTCTCCCACCCGGGTCTCGTACCCGAGGGGGAGGCGTGTCTCCACGAAGGTGTGGAGCTGCGCCATCTCCGCCGCCCGTCGGAGCGCGGCCTCGTCGATCGCGTCGGGCGGCACCCCCAGCGCGATGTTCATGGCCATGGTGGCGTCGGCCACATGAACGTGCTGGGGGACGTACCCCACGGAACGGCGCCACCGCCGGATCCCGAGGTCGGGGAGGGGCGCCCCGTCGGCAAGGACCCGCCCCTCGGTGGGCTCCAGAAGTCCCGCCACCAGATCCACCAGGGTGGTCTTCCCGGCCCCGGTGGCGCCCACGACCCCCACGGTGGTGCGGGCGTCGAAGGTGAGCTCCGCCCCTTCCAGCGAGGGGTGCCGCGATCCGGAATGCCGGAAGGTGACGCCCTCGAGGCGGAGGTTTTCCCTGAGGGGGATGGGTCCGGAGGCTTCAGGGGATGGGGCCCCATCCTCCGTCAGGGGCTCGGCCGGCGCTTCCTGCATTTCGCCCGCGAAGGACTCGAGGGCCGCCGTGCCGAAGCGGATCTGGACGAGTCCGGTGAAGACGCGCTGAAACGCGGGGAGGAGGCGATACCCGGCGAGGGCCCAGGCGCCGAGTAGGGGGATGGTGGCGGCGAAATCCCGACCTCCGGCCACCAGGAGGGCGGCGAGCCCCACTCCGAGGGCGAGGGCCACCGTCTCGATGGCGAAGCGGGGGAGCTGTTGCACCAGGGCGTGACGGGCCTGCACGGCGGCAAAGTCTTCCGAGGGGTTCCGGAACCCCTCCAGGTATGCCGATTCGATCCCCCGCATCTTCACCGTCTTGATGGACTCGAAGGCCTCCACCACCAGGGTGTACCGGTGCCGGTTGGCGGCGACGCGGGCTTCGCCCAGTTTCCGTGTGACCCCCTGGATGACCAGCCAGGCCACTCCGTACCCCGCGGCCGTGGCCACGGTGACCCCGAGGGCGACCCGGGGGTCGAGGACCACCATGAAGGCCACCAGGAGGAGGACGACGGCCCCTCCCGCGATGAGCTCCATGAGGGGGCGAAGGAGCCCCGAAGCCACCTCGTGGGACTCGGTGAGGACCCCCTTGGCCAGGTCGGCCCCGTTTCGGTTCAGGTACCAGGTGTAGGGGCGTCCCAGGTAGTTCTCGAAGAGGCGCACCGAGAGGGCGTGGCGCTGGAGGCTCACGAACTTCACCACCGCCTGTCGGATGGCGATGCGGAGCGCCGATCCTGCCGTGATGATGAGAGCCGACGCCGCCCCCAGCCCCAGGAGGAACACCGGGATGGTGGGGGAGCCGAGCTGGAGGCGGAGTTCCGCCAGCCGGCGGTTTCGCTCCACGATCTCCGGGTCGGCCAGCACCGCCAGAAAGGGGATGATGGAGGCCACACCCAGCGTCTCGAAGAGGGCCAGGATTAGGGAGAGGGCGGTGACGCCGGCAAGCTGTCGCCGTTCCCGGGGCGGGAGAATGCCCAGAACGGTCCGGATGGCCTGGAGGGTGCTCACGGGGCGTCTGGTCCGGCTCGCCCCATGGCTCTGAGGAGCCCCCGAGTGGCGAGGTGGCGGAGGTTCTCCGCCAGGTAGAGGGGGAAGAGGGGGGCCGGAAGGGGGCGCGAGTCCAGAAGGTGGAGTCCCGGGAGCGAGAGGGAGGCCAGGTAGCGGAACGTTCCGGTTGCCCTCCCGCCGAATGCTCCCCGGGTTCGCTCGAAGATGCCGGAGAGCGAACCGTCCGGATCGGCGCTCCACATGGCGCGCCCCGCTCGGGCCAGGTGGGGAACGAGGTCCCGGCGATGGGGGGCGACGGCGGCGGCGAGTGCCGGAGGAAGGGGCGTGTCCATGGCCGCCTCGGCCATGAGGGCGCCGAAGGCCGGCGCAGGGGTGAGTCCCTGGCGATGCCCCAGCTCCAGGACCTCCTTCCAGTCCATGGCGTCGGCTCTCTCCGAGCGAAGGAAGGCGGCCACGTCGGCCACCCAGGAGACCCGCATCCACCCGTGCTTGCTTCCGTGGGCGCAGAGGTAGAGAAAGAGTGCTTCGGGGCGGAGCGTGCGCACCGTGCGGGACCCGAGGGTGACCTCCGTCGGCGCCTCGGCGAGCTCGGCGGCGGCAGGGAAGCGGAGGCGAGGGAAAAGGGTCCAGTGGAGTTCCACCTCCACCCGGGCTTCTTGGTGGACCATGGAGAGCTGGGTATTTCGGAACCAGCGAGGGAGCGCGCGGAGCTGGGCCGGGGTGAGGGCGCGTGCCGGGTGGCGCTCCCGGTACCCCTCCTCACGGAGCTGCGCCACCGCCTCCGGGAGATGGCCCGGCGCCACCAGGATGTCCAGGTCCTTGTACTGGCGGAGGGTGGTGTCTCCATAAACCTCCCGTGCAAGGACCGGCCCCTTGAAAGGGAGAAAGGGGATCCCGGCCCTGTCGAAGGTGTCGGTGAGACGGAGAAGACAGAGAATCCGAGCCAGGTTGTGACGTGTCACCGCCTCGGAGCGGCGGCGGAGGGGGGCCCATTCGGGGGGGAGCGCACCACCGAGGGCTGCCGTGAGGTTCCGCGCGAGCTGTGGGACGGTCCGGGCGCGCATGGCGAGCTCCACCACCCGGGCGGGATCGGGGGCCCCCGCCGGGTCAGGAGCCCGTATACCTCCGGCCCCCTGGCCTGCGAGGGCCGCAAGCGCCTCCAGCTCGGCGGCCGTGGGGTGGGGGCGGGACCCCAGGAGTACGACCTGTTCGTCAACGTCTCGCGCGAACGGCTCCCCGGGGATCATGGGACCCCGGCTCCAACCCCCCTGGGGCCGAAGGCCGAAACCGGGGTGTAGCCCCGCACCCCCCGTTCGCCTATGAGAACCCGGCCCTCAACCCCCAGCCAGGCGTGGGCCCGGTATGGGCTCTCATCTTCCCCTGGCGCCACCCCCAGAACCAGCGTCCCGGCCACCCCCTTCCGGCGAAGGAGAACGAGGGCAGCCAGCGCCTGCGGAAGGCACTCGCTCCGCCAGGGGGTGCGGCGTGCGGCGGCCGACACCGCCCATCGCACCCGGGCGGCCTCCGTTCCCTCGAATTCCCCGCGGGCATAGGGGAGGAGCGGGGTGGAGGGGGGAAGCCCCTCCAGCCGGAGGGTGCGGAGGACCCAGGGGAAGGGGCGAAGGAGGACCGCCGCCCGGAACGCACCCAACAGGAACCAGGCGCGGAGCGCCAGGAGCCAGTCTGCCGCCGGACGGGCGATATAGCGGTTCAGGTCAGGGAGCCACGACACGGATGAGCCCCTTCTCTTCCATCTGCCGCAGGAAGGGCGTCAGGTCTTCGGCAATGCGTTCCACGGTGGCGTCGTACTCTCCCGCCAGGCGTCGGCAGAGTTCCTCCACCGTGAGGGGCGACTCGAGGAGCTCCCAGACCCTCCGTCCCACCGCATCCATGGCCAGGTAGCCGTCCAGGGCGGGGGCCATAAGGACCAGATCCTGGTCCACGGGGGCAGTGAAGAGGTCGGTTGAGCGTTCGAGACGAGTGTTGGGGTCCATATATGACAAAACAGGTAGAGGGCATGGAGAAGTAAGGGTAGAGTGAGCATAAGCGACCTCCGGGAGGAGGGACAGGGGGGCATTTTTTGGACGCCTTGACGGCGTGGGGAGGGGCGGGTCAGCTTCGTTCATGCCCCACTATCGGATGTTCGGCCTGGAGGTGAACTCTGCATTCACCCTCCCCCACCTCGCCATGGGAGAAAGCTCTTCGGATGTGGAGATTCGAGCGGGTGGTGTGCCCACCGCGCTCTCGCAGGTGGAGGGGCGGGGAGCACTCTTCGAAGCCGGACCCGGCGAGGCCCTCATCCACATTCCACCGGTGGGGCGCTTCTATGTGCAGGGGGGGCGACTCATCGCCGTGGAGCCTGTGGCGGGGAAAACCGAGATCGACCTCGCCCCCTTCATCCTGAACCTCTGCTTCGCCCTCCTCCTTCAACAGCGGGGGGAGGTGGCCCTCCATGCTTCGGTGGTGGAGGTGGGCGGACGATGCGTGGCGCTGGCCGGCAACTCGGGGGCGGGTAAGTCCACTCTGGCGGCCTGGCTCTGGTCCCGGGGGCACCGGGTTCTCTCCGACGAGATCTGCCTGTTGGAGGCGGGGCCAGATGGACGGTACCATGTCCGCCCCGGCCCTCCGGTCTTCCAGCTCTGGCGGGAGGTCCTGAACGAGCTGGGGCTGGAGTCGAACGGACTGGCCCCCACCCGACCGGGGGTGGAAAAGCTCTTTGTCCCTGCCCTTCGCGGGTGGGGCGAGGAACCCATCCCCCTCGACGCCATCTACCTGCTCTCGCAGGAGAACTCGGGGGAGTGGCGGGTGTCGCCCATCTCCGGGCTCGTGCGTTTCCGCCGGCTGGTCGGGGCCATCATCCGCCGGGAATACGTGGAGCCCATGGGGTGCAAGGAGGGGCTGTTCCCCCATCTGGCGGCCCTGGCCGGCTCGGTGGAGGTGATGAACCTGCACACCCCGAGCCGGTTCACGGGACCGGAAGGCGTCGAGGCTCTGCTTCTGGGTGACGGCACCGGCGTTCTCGCCCATCACCCATGAGCGGCGCCGTGCAGGAGATGGAGTTCCAGGGGCTTCGCCTCCGCTCGGAGTTCCCCATCGAGGGGGCGCATGCGTCGGAGAGGGAGGGCGGCCCCCCGGACCTGCGGCTCGGTGTGGCCTCGGTCCCGAGGTCGCTGGTGGATCCCCGCCTGCGCAATCGACACCTGCAGGTGGGGGCCGACGGGTCGGTGCTGGTCAATCTGCCGGGGACGGGGCGGTTCCTCGTGGAACCGGACGGAAGGTCGGTGAGGGTGGACCCGCTCACGACCGTCAGCGCGGCGGAGCTTCGCGGTACCCTTTCGGGCAGCGTGCTCGGCGTGGTCTCGTACCGGATGGGGCGGGTTCCCCTCCACGGCAGCTCGGTGCTTTTCGGTAGCGGGGCGGTGGCGTTCGCCGGCCCTCCGGGTGCGGGGAAGTCCACCCTGGCCGGTGCCTTCCGGCAGGCGGGGACCCGGGTACTGGGAGACGACCTGCTTCCGGTGGAGGTAGCGAGCTCGCTCCTCCGGGTGTACCCCGCCCCCGGGGGGCTTCGTCTATTGCCCGACGCCGTGGAGACCCTCGGCCTGGAGGGTGACGAGGGGCTTCACCCGGTGCGGGGAGGGAAGTGGGGGATCCCCCTTCCCCCTCCTCCCCTGGAGCCGTGCACCCTTCGGAGCATTTATCTCCTGAGCCGGAAAGGGTCGGACCCGGTGTCCATCGAAGCTCTCCAGGGACCCACCGCGGTGGTGGCTCTCACCCGCGCCCTCTACCGCCGGCGGGTGGCCTGGGCGCTCCTGGGCGAGGCGGAGGTGCTCGCGCGTCTCGCCTCCATGGCGGAGCGGGCCGGGGTGTACCGACTCCAATACCCATCCACCCCGGAGGGGCTTCAGGGGGCGGTGGCGGCGGTTCGCGAGCATGAGGGCGAAAGCGCCACATGAGCCGATACCTCTGGATCGCTTCGTACCCCAAGTCCGGGAACACCTGGTTCCGGGCCCTTCTGGCCAACGCCGATCCCGATCGGACCGAACCCGCCGATCTGAACGGGCTGGGGAGCGGGCTGGTGGTGGTGCGGGCCCGGTTCGATGTGGCGGCGGGGGTGGAATCGTCGGACCTCACCGAGGAGGAGGCCGACGCGCTCAAGTGCCGGGTTTCGGCGTGGGACGCGGAACGAACCGAGGGCGACGGGCCCCTCTTCCGGAAGCTCCACGACGCCTTCCACTCGCCCTTCGACGGCGCTCCCTCCGTTCCGGTGGAGGCTTCCCGGGGGGCCATCTATCTGGTTCGTGACCCACGGGACGTGGTGCTCTCCTACGCCAACCACCGGGGCCGGTCTCCCGCCCACACGGTGGGGGCCATGGCGAAAGAGACCCATCGCCTGGCGGGCCCCTCGTCCTCCCAGTTCCCCCAGCATCTGGGAAGCTGGAGCCGGCATGTGGAGGGGTGGCTCGACCAGTCGCTGATCCCGGTGCACCTGGTCCGGTACGAGGACCTCCATGCCGATCCGGTGGGGGTCTTTGCCGCGGCCCTGGCCTTCGCGGGGGTGGACACGCCTCGCTGGGTGGTGGAGCGGGCGGCGGAGTGGAGCCGCTTTCATCGCCTGCAGCGTGCCGAGCAGGAAGATGGGTTCTTCGAGAAGCCGGACTCCGCGCGATCCTTCTTCCACTCCGGGACCGCGGGCCGGTGGCGCGAAGAGCTGGATCCGGAGCTGGTGCAGGCCATCGAGGACCGGCATGGCCCGGTCATGGAGCGGCTCGGGTACGCTCTCACACGGGAACCGGTGGGGTGATGGCCCAGGGTGTGACCCGAATCTTCGGGGTCGTGCACCTGGATGGTCGTCCCGCCAGGGAAGCCGAGGCGCGGGCCATGGGCGAAGCCATCCGCGCGGCGCACGCAGGGGGAACCGGGGAGGCGCCGGTGGGAACCCTCCAGATTCTGGCCGAGGGGTCGGCGGCGTTCGGAGTGCTCCGGACACCGCCGCCAGGTGGGGGTGACGTGCTGCCCATCCTCTCGCCCTGGAAGGACCCCCACTCAGGCGAGATGGGGGTAGCCGACCTCCGCCTTGTGGGCGATGGCGGGCTCCCGGCTCCCGGGGACCCCCTGGAGCTCCGCCTCATGGGTGGGTGGCGGCAGCGGGGCCACGGCCTATGGGCAGGCGTGCGTGGCGACTTTGCCGTGGCGCTCTGGGACGGCGGGGCGCGTCGGCTGACCCTCGTTCGCGACCACATCGGGTGTGCCCCTCTCTTCCATGCCCGGAAGGGGGCGACGGTGGTCTTCGCCTCCAACCTGAACGGGGTGGTGGCCGGGCTGCGGCTCTCCCCCGAACTCCACGAGGAATGGGTCGCTGCGTTTCTGGTGGGGAAGATGGAGAGCGAGGGCGAGCAGACGCCGCTGGTGGGGGCCTTCCGCCTTCCCGCCGGGACCCTCCTCACCTTCACCCCGGAGAACTCGACCCGGACGCGGTTCTGGGAGCCGGAGGTGGACCCGGACCCCGACGACCGACCTGAGCGGGAGATCGTGAAGGCGTTCCGGGAGCGGCTGATGGTGGCCGTCCGGGAACGGGTGGGCGCCGGTGGGGTGGCGAGCGAGCTGAGCGGGGGGCTGGACTCCTCCGTGGTGGCAGCCCTGGCGCATCGGGAGGCTCGGGCCCGGGGACGCACCTTCGTGGCCCTCTCCCATCAGCTTGCGGAGCATGCCCGGGGGGCCATCTGGCCCCTGGATGACGAGCGCCGGTGGGCCGACCAGGTCCTGGCTCACGCCGGCATCGAGCACCACATCCCCGTATCGGGCGAGGCGCTTCCGTACCTTGAGAGCATGAAGCGGAGTCACCGCCTCCACGGGGCGCCCGCCGAGGGAGGGTTCACCGTCTCTCCCGACGGGCTGCTCGACGAGGCGGCAAACGCCGGGGCGGCCACCCTCTTCTCGGGGTATGGGGGGGACCAGGGGGTGAGCATGGATGGGCGCCACGCGCTCCAGCGGTGGCTCCGGCGGCGGGACCGAGCGGCGCTCCTCCGGGAGTGGCGGGCGCGGGGGGGGGCTGAGGCTCGACTGGGTCGCGGCATCCTTCTCCGACAGCTCATCAGGGGGTTCCTGCCGCGGGGGGAGACGCGAATCAATCCCGATGCCTTTGCGCGGGTCCACGACTTCCACGAGCGCTTTCCCGTGGACCCGGAGTGGGCCGGACGGATGAAGTCGGCTGCCCGTGAAGAAGACGGGTTTCGGCAGTTGGCGGCGGTGAGGGCCCCGGGAGACCTCCGGGAAATTCAGCGCTACAATTTCACCCGTCCGGGCTTCGCGGCTCGAGCCGAGTCCTCGGCCATCACCGCCGGTGCCCGGGGAATGGCCTACGCCTACCCTCTCCTGGACCTGGATCTTCTGGAACTCTTCCAGCGCGCTCCCGATCATCTCAAATGGCAGGCGGGAAACCACCGAAGGCTCTACCGGATGGGGGTGGAGGGGATCATCCCCGATGCCGTCCGCCTTCGCGCCGACAAGACCGGGAACACCGTGCCCACCGTGGTCGGGCGGCTCCACGCCGGAGGCACCGAGCTCACCGAACTCCTGGAGTGGGGGCGGAGCGTCCCGGCCCTGGGGTTCTTCCGGTGGGACGGGGTGCTCGAGTGGTGGCGCGGCTTTCTCGCGGAGGTGGAGCGGGGGCGCGACGGGGCTCCCATGAACCACTTTCCGGGGCGCCTGAACCGTCTGCTGACGCTTGTGACCTTCTACCACCTTCTCGCCGAAGGGTGGGTGCCCGGGGCGAATCCTGACCGATCATCTCCACAACCGGCGTCCTCATGACACCAGGCCCACCCCCGACCACCCTCCTGGTTCGCGCCCCGACCCTGCAGCTCCGCGTGGACACGGGGAGCATCGAGGTGCACCTGAACGGCATCCGTTCGGGGCATGGCCCGCACGCCCTGCGGTTGCTCGAGTATTTTTCGACCCCGCGCACGCTGGCCGACGCCCTGGACGAGCTGTGGGAGCCCGACGACGGGGCCACACGATGGATGGAGTTGAGTTCTGCCGCCCTCGCCCTCTATCGCGTCGGCGCCCTGGTCGCCCACGGGGGTGTCGCGACAGAGCCGCAACTGACCCGAGGGTACGCCGGCGCCCGCGTACACGTCCGGATGCTGGATGATGTGGGGCGCACCAAAGCCTATCTCGACGCCATCGCCGCCACCGTGCGACCGGGCGACGTCGTGGTTGACGTCGGCACCGGGACGGGGATCCTGGCCATGGCTGCGGCCCGCGCCGGGGCCCGCCACGTCTACGCCATCGAGGCCTCGGGCATTGCCGACGTGGCGCAGGCGATGTTCGAAGAGAACGGGTTCGCCGACCGCATCACTCTCGTCCGCGGCTGGTCCACCAACGTCACCCTCCCGGAGCGAGCCGACATCATGGTGGCGGAGCTGGTGGGGATGGACCCGTTCGACGAACAGATCTGTGACCTCGCCCACGACGCCAGGCGCCGGCTCCTGACCGAGAACCCCCGCCTCGTGCCGCATGGCATGCGCGTGCTGGGGGTTCCGGTGTCCGTCCCCGACCGCCACCGCGAACGGGTGATGTTCACACCGGCGTCCGCTGCGCGTTGGGGACAGCTCTACGGGTTTGAGTTCAGTCCGCTCCTGCGGACCGTGAACACCACCCCCGTGAGTTTCGGGTTGAAGGCGCCCGATGCGCGGACCGTGCCGGCTCTGGCCGGACCGATCATGATCGCGGAGACCGACCTGACGAGCGTGGGCACCGACGTCATCGACTGCCATGCCACCGCGACCGCGACCGCCACGGGCGTCGTGAACGGCCTTCTGCTATATTTCGATCTGTACCTGGCGCCCGGGCACACACTGACCACCGCACCGGACGTCGCCGACGACACGAACCACTGGGGCAACCGGGTCGTACTATTTTCGGATCCCGTCAAGGTCGCGACCGGCGAGCCGTTTGTCGTCCACATTGAGCGGCGCCATGGTCGCTTCAACGCCTGGTGCGAAGCTCCCCACCACTGAGGCGCGCCCTGTCGCGTCGAGCACAGCAACGGAGAATGGCATGAATCAGCCCCGGAGTTCATCCGATGAACAACGTCCTGACCCCAACGAGTCCGGCGCCCTCAAGGCCTGGACCACCCCGGAACTCGTGGTGATGGACGTCGTGGATGCGACGCGCAGTGGGGATGTCCCTCGCACGCACGCCGAGGACATTTTCTACGAGCGCATTTCCTGACACCGGCGTGCTTATCCGACCGAGAACATCCCCGATGAAGCCGGTACGGAAGCCCCACAACGTGCGCGAGCTGGGGCCTATTGACGTCAGCCGGCTGCAGGCGCTGGTGGCGCGGATCTCGGAAGACGTATGGGCCCGCGAGGACGCCGAGAAGGAAAACGCCTTCGAGTGCTTCCACCACACGCGGCACATCGTCTTTCGCTTCATCGAAGGCGCCAGGGACCATCGCGTCTGGTACAGCCGTCCGCTCTGGACGGCATGGGAAGGTCTGCTCATGCCGGTCATGCGCGAAGCGGTCCCGTCCTACGGCTTCCAGGACCCGGTCTTCCCAAAGGTCATGCTGGCCCGTCTCGCGGCAGGCTACGGGATTGACCCGCACATCGATGGACGCGGCCCCAACCTCTACACGCACAAGATCCACATCCCGCTCCAGACGTCCGAAGGCGCCACCTTCACCGTCGGGGACGACACCTTCCATCTACGCGAGGGTGTCGCGTACGAGGTGAACAACATCCGGTCGCACTCGGTCATGAACGCCGGTGAGGTGGATCGGACTCACCTCATCTTCGAGGTGTTCGACGGCAGCCTCTAATCATCTGCGTCGACGGTCACGACGCCCTCTTCCACCATTCGGCGGGCCAGCCGCAGCACTTCGCGCTCACACCGTGCGCGCTCGACCTCGAATTCGGTGAGCAGATGATCACAGAGGCTCCCCACCGACATGGGCTCCTCCAGGAGGGACCAGATTCGTGCGCCCACCGATGCCAGGTTGAAGTACCCGCCGCTCCGTACGTTCATCATGGTCACCCCGCCATCGGTTTCGCTGTGAACGACGTCGGTGGAGCGGGCGAGGACGGTCGTCAGGTCAATCTGCACGGCTCTCTCCTGAGGAATGGAAAAGGCAAGGTGTGGCGCGGTGTTTTGGCGGGCAAGAGGTCGAAAGGTCAGTGAAGGGGGCGTCCCTTGACCGGGGGGAGCGGCGGGTCTACGGTGGTGGCTCCTCCATCTGCCCGAATCGAAGATCTCCAGGCTCACTCGAGACCCGAGTGCCGGCGGTCGCATTCCTCGAATTCATTTCCATAACATGTCCGAGAACACCCTCCCCGAAGCCCACAGGCTCTCCGACACCGCCTTCCCCAAGCCCTGGTCTCCCCCTTCCCTTCGGGAAATCTCCCTCGCGGAAACCAGAACCGGGGCCAAGTACGACCCCACCTTTGAAGACGCCATAACCTACACCAACATCCCCTCCTGACCGTCTGCCGGAAGCGGCGGCGGGTAGAATTCTTGACGATTCGGGGGGGGGCGTTCTACCGTGAAGGTGCTCCGAACCACCCGCGCCCGAACGTTCCACAAACCGATCCTCCTCGAACCTCCCGGGTCGGCACCTCCAACCCAAGGCCAGGACCATGATCGAGTCCACCTTCCCAGACGGCAGCTCCCTCCCGGGCGCCGATGAACCCCCGCCCACCCCCATCTCTTCGAAGGCTTGGTCCCCCCCTTCCCTCCGGGAGATTGCGCTCTCCAACACCCGGAGTGGCACCCCGGATGACACCAGGGAGGGGGGTTTGTACGAGACGAAGTCCTGACCCATCCCACCCGTTGTTCCTCAGCACCCATCCTCGTCAGGGTTTCCTGACGGGGGCGGGTCCTCTCGGTCAATCCGGCCACCATGAAGCTCCCCGCCCCCTTCCATCGCCTCCCCCTCACCTTCGACACCACTCGCCTCCGGGAAGAGGTGGAGGCTTTCCCCGAAGGAGCGTGGCGACCCCACCCCCAAAGGTTTGAGGGGAACTCGGCCCTCATCCTCATCTCCCGTGACGGAGAGATGAACGATCTGAACCGGGGGCCCATGCTCCCCACTCCCCACCTGGAGGGGTCCCCCTACCTGCGGCAGGTCATGGGGTCCTTCGACACGGTGGTGGGGCGGGCGCGCCTCATGCGCCTGGCGCCGGGTGCCCGGGTTCCGACTCACGTCGATACGCACTACTACTGGCACCGGCGAGTGCGCGTTCACGTCCCGGTGGTGACCCATCCGGATGTCCTCTTCACCTGTGGAGGTGAGGAACGCCACCTGGGAGAGGGAGAGGCCTGGCTCCTGGACACCTGGCGGTCCCACGGGGTCCGGAATGAGAGCTCGGTGTCCCGCATCCACCTGGTCTTCGACACGGTGGGGACCGCCGCCTTCTGGACCCTCATGGACCGGGGTGACCCTCCCGCCGAGGGGACCGTCACCGCTGAGCCGCGATTCGTTCCGTGGGATCCCGGGAAGGCGGGGATCTTCCCCACCGAGCGCCACAACCTCCCCGCGGTCATGCCCCCGGAGGAGTTGGCCGCCGCCATCGAGGATGCGCTGGACGCACTCGGTCCGGAATCGGGAGCCCGGATGAACGGGGGGTACTCCGCCTTCCTCGGCACCACCCGGCGGTTCGTCCAGGACTGGCGGGCGAACTGGGCCGCCCACGGGGACGGGCGTTCAGGGATCCCGGTCTACACCTTCCTGCAACGGGGGTATCTGGAAGCGGCGCGTGCCCTCCCGAAGGAGTTGACCCTCGCCGACAATGGCCAGCTTCTCAGCTCGGTCCTGCGGGCTCGGGTGGGGTCGGCTCTCCATCCGGATCTGCTCCGGTAGCCATGGGGAGGGGGGCGTCCAGCTCCCCGGTAGAGGGCTCTTTCACTCCTCGCTCCCGGTCCTTGGGGAGAACGAATTGCTCCCGGATCAGGTGCCGAAGGGCGGCGTGGGTTACCAGCACCTCTCCCATCCGTCGGCGGAACTCGGCGTCGCTCTCCCCTTCCCCGCGCAGATCCAGGACCCGGGCCATCTCGGCGGAAAGGGAATTCTCAGGACGGCCCTCCCCGGTGGCGCGAATGATGGCCCCCCGAAGGGCATCCCGCCGTACCTTCCCCAGGCCGACCAGCTCGTGGGCCCGCTCCCAGGTGTGCTCTCCCGCCTCGGCCCGCCGGAGAACGCGGCATCGGAAGGATCGGCACACCTGCGGACGCTCTTCGTAGATTCCGCACTTACCCACAAAGGCGTGGCAGGGGAGGAGGAAGGCGGGTTTCTCCGGAGAGTCCCGCCATCGGGCCCCTTCCGCGAGCGCCTGGGCCGGCGGCTCCCCATCCTTCAGGGGGACAAAGCTGAACACCGTCCCGTCGCAGCAGAGCCCGCAGGAGATGCACAGGGTAGTGGCCGGAGAGCTCCGAGCGTCCAATGGCATGGAAAGGATTGGCAGCCGGTGGGGGTGGATTGCGGGTGCACGGGGTTGCCCAACGTATTTCGGCTCCCCTTGCCCCAGGCGTAGTCCCGTTGAATATTCGCCCCTCGGTACTCACCCTAGACACATCATGTGTACACAGCAAGGAGATGGTATGCCCACCGATCCATTTATCGGAGAGATCACCATGTACGCCTTCCCATTCCCCCCCCAGGGATGGGCCCAGTGTAATGGCCAGACCCTTTCCATCGCGCAGTACAACGCCGTCTTTGCCCTCCTTTCAACCCAGTACGGCGGCAATGGGCATACCACCTTCAACCTTCCCAACCTCCAGGGGCGCTCTCCCATGCACGTCGGGCAGGGAGCCGGGCTCACCCCCCGGACCATGGGGGAAATGGGTGGGACGGAGAGCGTCACGCTGACCACGGAGACGATGCCGATTCACTCCCACAATGCCACGGTGACCTCCATTCTCCACGGCGAAACCGCTCTGGCCAACCTCCGAAATCCCCTGAACAACATGTTGGCTACCCCTCCTGCCGGGGCCCAGATCTACGCCGAACCCGTTCCCGCCGAGGACAAACCCATGGCCCCCGAATCCATCGTGAGCACGGCGGTCATCGACAACGCCGGGGGGAGCCAGCCATTCGGAATCATGTCGCCTTACCAGGTGGTGAACTTCTGCATCGCCCTGGTGGGGATCTTCCCCACCCGGAACTGAGGCGCCACCGCCCGCGGGCCTG
>JBJHBD010000007.1:0-46097 GCA_050485305.1 Gemmatimonadota bacterium | reverse complement strand
TGCGGCGGCTCCCCATGGTGGGGGACCGAGCTACCTGCCTCTGAGTTTCTCCAGAATATCCTTCGGATCGAACCCGTGGCGCTCGGCCACCTCGGCGAGGGGTTTGGCGCCCCCGCAACAGGTGTCCAGCCCGTACCGGTGGAGAATCGGTAGGGCCTCCGGGTGGCGGGAAACGATCTCGTTCAACGTCAGGGTCTCGTCGAGGGCGACGGCCCCCGTTGCGATGTCATGGGCCATTTGGGGGCCTCCGTGAAGTGCCATACGGCGTGGGCGAAGATGAGAGCGCCGGCGAGGACGAGGGTCCCCCCGGCGGCAAGGAGCCAGCGGGCCGGGTCCCAGGTGACCCGGAAGAGGAGCCCCACCACCATGAGGGCGAGTCCGCCGTTGGCCAGAACCAGATGGGTGATGGGGCCCTTCGGCCAGGGAGGCGTCTTCCCGGAAAAGCGAGGGAAGATGTGGTACCCGACGCCGAAGATCATGAAGAGGACAAACCCCGGGAGGAGGGCGTGCATGTGGGCCAGGCGCAGGCGGAATGCCTGAGCGGGGTCGAGGGCCATCCAGATCCCGAGTCCCATCCCCAGTGCGAGCCAGAGGACGGCGGAGCGAAGGAAGCCGCGTACGGTGAGGTCCATGGAAGGTCAGCCTCCCCGGGCCAGTCGCATGGCCCAGAACACGAGGATGAGCCCGGCAAGTCCGTTCAGCCGGGCCAGGAGGAGGGCCCGGCGACGGTGCCGTTCCCGGAGGATGGGATCGGGTGGGGACCCATCCTCCACGACCCCTCGACCGGCTCGGGGGCCGAAGACGAAGTCGTGGAGTGCGCTCACCCCCACCATGACGGCCACCGCCACGAGCTTCCACGCCAGGGCGCGCCCGAAGGGGGTGGACCAGAACTCGGCGGAGCCCAGGACCGTCACGCTCAGCACCCCCCGCTCATGGAGGATGAGCAACCCGGTGACGATCAGCACGCCGATGGCACCCCACCCCACCGAGCGGAAGCGTACTCCCAGTTCGTGGAAGAGCCGGACCCGGAGTTCCGGCGGATCCAGCGACCGAAGCACCGGCGCGCCCACGAGGGCCAGGAAGAACATCCCCCCCAGCCAGAGGAGGGCGGCGAGGAGGTGTAGGTAGACGGCCAGCGTGTAGACCATGGGTCTCCCGGAGGCAGGTGGTCACCGGAGGGCGGACGGAATGAAAGATGGCAGGTGCCGGGCGGAGGCGCTGTGACGGAAGTCACACTCAACAGCCTGTTGGGGTGGCGAGGTGGAATTGCGCGCCTCGGCGTGGAGGGCGAAGTTATGTACATAAGTATGTACATCACGGGGGGTGCGAATGACGGATCGATACATCTCCATGGCCGAGGCGAGAGCCAATCTTCCCGGGCTGGTAAGGGAAGTAGAAGGAGGAGGGGTGGTGGGGATCACCCGGTGGGGAACACCGGTGGCGGTTCTCGTGGCGGTGGAACGGTATGAGGAGCTGGTTCGGGGGCGCCCGGCCTTAGGCGCGGCGCTGGACGACTTCCTGGAGACGGTGGATCTCGGCGGGGACGAATTCGAAGGAAATGAGTTCGACGGACTCCGGGACCGGGAGTCGGGGCGGGGGCCGGCCTGGTGACGGTTCGCTACCTCCTGGATACGAACATCCTGTCCGAACCGGTGAGGCCCCGCCGGGATGCCCAGGTGGTTCGAGCACTCCGGGAGCGAGGTGGCGAGTTGGCCACCACCTCCGTCGTCTGGCACGAGCTGGTGTTCGGGGTGTCTCGACTTCCCCCGTCCCGAAGGCGGCGGGAGCTGGAGCGTTACCTCCAGGAGGTGGTGGGTGCGGCGGTGCCCATCCTCCCGTATGACGCGGCGGCGGCGGAGTGGCACGGGGAAGAGCGGGCTCGGCTCGCGGCCCTCGGGATCTCGCCTCCCTTCGCCGATGGACAGATCGCGGCGGTGGCGGCGGTGCGGGGGCTGATTCTCGTCACCCGGAATGCGCGGGACTTCGAGTTCTTCGAGGGCGTGGAGGTGGAGCGGTGGCACGGGGACCCGTGATGCCCGCGGGCCGGCTTACTCCTCCGGGCGCAGCGCCACCCTCTCCGCCGCGTCCAGGACTTCTCGAGCGCGCGCCTTCCCGCTGAACCAGACCACCTCGGCTCCCGCAGCCTCCACCGCGGCCTCTCCTCCTCCGGTGGCCAGCTTGCGGAACACCACGAGGATGAGGTTGGGGAGCCCGGCTGCCCGAACCTTCCGGAGCTTCGTCTCCAGATATTCGGGGGTCCAGAACCCCATGAGCTCCACGAGTGCCTCCCGCCCATCCCGGTGCCGGAGGGTGAAGTCGGGGAGGAGGAGTTCGTCGCTGAGGGAGATCAGGGCGTCCTCCCGGAAGAGGGTCCAGTCACTCCGGAGGATGGGTTGCTCCGTTCCTTCCGCTCCCGTTCCGGCACCGCCCTCCTCGCCCTCGACCTTCGACGGGTGAACGATGGCACCGCGCAGATCGCGGGCGAGCTCGGCCTCCCAGCGGGAGTCGTAGCGCGCTCGCCGCCCGCGCCCCAGCGGAGCCTGCCCGTCCAGCCGGTAGCGAAGGACCTTCCCCTCTCGTCGAATCCGCGCCTCGAGCCACCAGGAGGGGGCTCGGGTGAGCGCCGGGACCACCTGAGCGAAGCGGGCCCCGTATCGACGGGAGTGGGCGAGGAAGGGTGCGGCCGGTCCGGTGAGTTCGAGTCGATACCCCCGTCGGCGTCCCCGCGCCGGGGATTTCTCCGGGTGGATCCGGTACATGACGCGGGCCAGCTTCACGGCGCGGAGGAGATCTTTCCACCCGCCCCGCGCCCCGATGGACACCTCTTCGGCGTCCAGTAGGACCCCCCGCGCCAGCTCCAGGTTGTACCGGTCCAGGAGGGCGGCGTTGTCCAGCCGGGGAGCGCGACGGAGAATCCGCTCCCCCGGATGGTCGGCGTAGGTGAGCGCCTCGGGTGCGCTTCGGAGGGGCTCGGCGAGCTCCAGCTCAGCGGCGGCTTCCCTGTACGGAAGCACCTCGTCTCCGGGGATGGGGGGCCAGCGCTCACCCCGTGCGGCGAAGAGAGCTCGCCGGAACTCCGCCGCGCGCCGGGCGCCGGGGGGAGGCTCGAAGCGGCAGAGCCCGAGGATGGTTCGGGAGATCCCGGCGAGGCGCCGGGCATCCCGAACCCGGCGGTCCTGCCTATCCAACGCCTCCTGCACCGTCCTGAGGGGTGCTCCTTCCAGCCGACGAACGAGGCGGAGCAGACGATCCAGGAAGGTGAGGACCCTCCCATCCCCGGGGTCGGAGAGGAACTCCACCTGGAGCTCTCCGTCCCGTTCCTGGAGGAAGGGGAGTACGTGGGCGCGTTGAAGCATGAAGGGCCCCCGGCCTCAGAACCCCAGCCCGAGCTGCGGCTCACGCACGGTGCGAAGCCCGCTCCGCCGCTTCTGGGAAGCCAGGAATTCGTAGGTGTCGGCCACCACCACCTCGTGAAGGGTGGCTACCTGGTCTCCCTGCCGTCGGAGAAGGCGACCCAGCCGCTGGAGGTGTTGCCGGCGCCCACCTCGGGTGGAGTCACCCAGCACGATCCCCAGCTTCACCCCCGGGACGTCCCACCCCTCGTCCAGCACCCTGACGCTGGCTACCGCCCGGATCGTTCCGTCGGCCATCCCCGCCAGGATCTCCTGCCGCACCGAGGCCGGGGTCCCCGCCTCGATCATGGGGACGGCAAAGTGCCGCGAGACCTGCTCCGCCGCCTCCCGCGATCCGCAGAAGAGGAGCGCCTGCTCGGCAGGGTGCAGGCGGAGAAGATGGGCCGCCTTCCGGAGTTTCTCCGCCGACAGCGCCACGATCCGCTCCCGTTCTCGAAAGGCCCGGAACGCTCGCCGCGCCTCGGGAGAGCGCCTCGTTTCCGACATGAAGAGCTTCCACTGGCCGTCGGAATCCGGCGTCCGCTCCTCGTACCGCCGCTCTTCCAGGAACTCCCGGTAGAGGGTGTCGCACCCCCGATATCGTGCCTCCTCGTCGGGGGTGAGGGAGACGAAGTGGCGCTCCATGACGAAGTCGGCCAGCTCCCGGTCGGTCATCTCCCCGATGTGACGTCGGTAGACCACGGGACCCACGAGCTCGGTCAATGCTTCGTCGGCACCGTCGGGGTAGGTGGCGGTGAGCCCCAGCCGGCGCCCCGCGGGAGCCACTCGGAGGAAGTCGTGCCACTGGCGGTCCCCTCCCTCGGCCACATCCGCCAGATGGTGTACCTCGTCCAGCACCAGGAGATCGAAGCGGGTGCCTTCCCGCTCCAGGAGGCGGAAGGCCGAGTGGTAGGTGGTGACGGTGATGGGGCGCACCTCTTTCTCGTCGCCGTAGAACGCTCCCACCCGCTCCGCCCCGAAGGCATCGGCGAGCTGACCGAACCACTGCCCGAGAAGCGCCCGGGTGGGGGCCACCACGCAGGCTCCGGCGCCGGTCCGATCCACCGCCATCAGCGCCACGAGGGTCTTCCCCGCTCCGGTGGGGAGGACCACCGTGCCCCGCCCCTCGGCGGCCAGCCACCGCTCCACCCCCTCCTGCTGGTAGGAACGGGGAGTACGGGGGTCGAGGAGAGGGGTGTCGAGGGAGTCGGGTCCTCGTGAGAGTTCGGGAACACCGGCCTCTTCGCCCCACCTGCGCAGCTCGGGAAATCGGTGCCCGGGCGCCACCCACCACCCCGTGCGCGGGTCGTGGATGAGCCATGATGGGAGTTCGGCAGGCGGATTCCCTCGAAGGGCGGCCAACCCATCCCGATAGAAGATGCCGGACTCAGCCTCCGGAACCGTCATGGAGCCTCCCTCACCGTTCCCATACCCACTCCTCCAGCAGATCCGGGTCGGGGATTCTTACCAGGGAGCCGTCCCGCTCGATGAGCCCCTCGTCCGCCAGGAGGCGGAGCGCTCGGGCCACCCCCTCCCGGGTGGTGGCGAGGCGCTCGCCCATTCGCGCCTGATTGTCGGGGAGAGGGAAGGATGAGGTGGGGTCGCCACGGGTCAGGGCGCGGGCGCGCTCGAGGAGGGTGAGAGCCACCCGGGAGGCCACGTCCCGGAGGGAGATGATCTCGATGAGCTGAACCGCCCTCCGGAGGCGCCCACCCAACTCCCGAATGACGGCGTCGGCCAGCTCCGGCTCCTTCCCGACGAGGCGCCGGAAGGCCTGGGTGGGGAGGAAGAGGAGTTCCGAGTCTTCCTCGGCCCGCGCGTTGGCCGGGTACGGGCCTCCGTCGAAGAGGGGGACTTCGGCGATGGGGCGCCCCGGTCCCAGGAGGTGGATGATCTGTTCCTTCCCGGATCGGGTGGCCCGGTAGATCCGGATCTTCCCCTTCACCACCACGAACAGCCCGTCGCACGGCTCCCCCTGTCGAAAGAGGAGCGCCCGGGCGGAAATCGTCCGGATACGCGTTTCCGCCGCCACCCGCTTCCGGAGCTCGGGGGTGATTCCGGCGAAGAGGGGGAGGGAGGCGAGAAGCTCCTCCAGCTCGGTGTGGGAAGGGGGGGTGACCATGGGAGAAAGGTGGGGTGCGGGTGCCCATCCGGCCATGGCGGCGCCCCGGCGCCGGCCCGCTCGTAGGCCTCCGGTTGCGGGACGGGGCGAACCCACTATGCTGAGCGACCCCACCCTTCGCGACTCGACTCCGCAACGTCCTGAGACCCCCGGTGCCTCCACTCTTCACCACCCGTCAGCGCCGCCATCTCCTGGCGCATCGGCATCACCTCGGCGCCGGTGCCTCCGACCCGCTCACCGTTGCCCGGGACCTGGTGCTCCTCCACTCCACCGATCCGGCCACCCCCTACCTCGGCCTTCGCGCTCGGGTGGACGGCTTCGAGGTCCGGCATCTGGAGCAGGCGCTCCTGGAGGATCGGTCTCTCTGGCGCCTCCACTCCATTCGGCGAACCCTCTTCATCGTCCCCGCAGAGGACGGGGCGCTGGTTCAGGGGGCCGCGGGGTGGGAGGTGGCCCGGAGGGAGCGAACACGAATGGTGAAATGGATCGAGGACGCGGAGGGAGGGAAGGGGAGTGCCCGCCGGCTGGCCAGGATGGAGGGTGCGACGCTGGAGGCGCTCTCCGGGGGCGCGGAGATGCGCACGCAGGAGCTCACTGCCGCCGTCCCCGGTCTGGACACCCGGATCACCCTGGGGTCGGGGAAGTGGACGACTTCCGCCCCCCTCTCGTCCCGCCTCCTCTTCCTCATGGCCATGGAGGGGAAGATCGTGCGGACCCGCACGGCGGGGAGCTGGCGGGCATCCCAGTACCTCTGGGCGCGAACGGACGAATGGTTCGGAGATGGACTCCACGAGGGGGCTCGGATCCCCACGGGGAAGGGAGCGTCCGGGGTGGAGGCCAGTGCCCGGGCCGGGCTGGTCCGCGCCTACCTCACCGCATTCGGCCCGGTGCGCTTCGAGGATGTCCAGTGGTGGACGGGGTGGACGAAGGGGAAGACGGAGAAGGCGCTGGCGGGGTCCGGGGCCATGGCGATCCCGCTGGAGGAGGGAGGAGAGGGACTCATCCTCCCGGAGACCCTCGATGAAGCGCCGGCCCTCGCCGAAACCTCGCCTTTCGACGGCCACGTTACCTTCCTCCCCGCCCTGGATCCCACCCCCATGGGGTGGAAGGAGCGGGAGTGGTACCTGGGTGAGCATGCCACCTTCGGCGGCCCCCTCTTCGATCGCAACGGGAATGTGGGCCCCACCATCTGGATGGGGGGGCGTGTGGTGGGGGGATGGGCGCAGCGCCCCGGCGGGGAGGTGGTGTGGCGGCTGCTCCAGGATATCGGGAGTGAAGGGGCGGCCAGCGTGGAGGAGGAGGCCGATCGCCTCACCACATGGCTTTCCGGTGAGGTGGTCACCCCCCGCTTCCCCACCCCCCTCCAGAAGGAATTGGCCGGGGGGTAGCTACAGAACCGGGACGGGATCCAGGAGCTCCACCCCTTCCGGGGTGACCCGGCACCGGCGCCCGTACACCGCCACCCCCGCCGCTCGGGCTTCGGCCAGTGCCTCGGCGAAGGCGGGGTCGATGGAACGAGCCGCCTCGATGTCGCGGACGTCCTCCCGTTGAGCCACGAAGAGGACGGCGGTTCGGGTGCCGGAACGGGCCAACTCGGCCAGCTCCCCCAGGTGACGGGCTCCCCGAGCGGTGACGGCATCGGGGAAGAGGGCGTGCCCCCCCTCCACCAGGGTGACGCTCTTCACCTCCAGGTAGAGGGGCTCCCCTCGTGAGGGGCCCTCGCTCCGAACCAGCCGGAAGTCGAAGCGGGAGGCGCCATGCCGCACCTCTGCCCGGTCCAGCGCCCACCCGGAGAACTCCTCCAGCCGCCCGGAGGCGAGCGCCTTTCCCACCACCCGATTGGGGAGGGTGGTGTCCACCGAGACCCACCCGTCTCCGTCGGGGGTCTGGACCAGGACGAGAGTCCACGCGGTCCGGCGGGGAGGGCTGCCGGGGCGCGCCGGTGCGGGGCGCACCCACACCCTCCGCCCGGTGACCAGGAGTTCCCGGAGCCGCCCAGGGTCCGGGAGGTGCGCCTCCACCGGGTCCCCCATGGGTTCTCCCGGAGCACCGTCCAGAAGGACCCGGGTGAGAAAGCGGTTGGGCCGCTCCAGAAAGACGCCGGGGCGGAGGTCGTCCGGACCCCCGCCCCGCGTCGAACCTCGAGAGCCGTTCGCGCCGGGAGGCGTCACCGCCCTCCACCCGTGAGGGCCCGCACCTCGGCGAGCCCCTCCGGGTTCCACTCGGGGCGCTCATCGGCGTTGGCGATGGCCATGACCGAGTGGGCCAGGAGGCGGCTGATGCGCGCGGCCTTGTTGGCGTTCACGAACTGGGGGGTGTCGCAGGGGCGGTGGTAGCACTCGTGGACCCCGGTGAAGAAGAAGAGCGACGGGATCTCCTTCCGCATGAAGTGGAACTGGTCCGACCGGAAGAAGAAGCGCTGCTCGGGCCAGAGGTCGTCGGAGGTGATGAGCCCCAGCTCCGGCATCCCGTCGTTGATCCCGTCCACCAGCGGTCCCAGGGTGGAGTAGTCCTTCCCGATGACCACCAGGGTGTCGCGGTGGGCGTCCCCTCCCACCATGTCGGCGTTGATGTTGGCTACCATCTGCTCGATGGGAACGGGAGGGTGGTCCACGAACCAGCGGGCTCCGAGGAGCCCCTTCTCTTCGCCGCTCACATGGACAAACATGACTGAGCGGCGCGGGGCGGTCTCCATCCCCGCCAGCGCCCGGGCCACCTCCAGGAGCGCCACCGTCCCCGAGGCGTTGTCGTCGGCCCCGTTGTAGATGGAGTCCCCATTCATGGGGGTCCCGATTCCCACATGGTCGTAGTGGGCCGAGAGGACCACGTACTCGTTCCGGAGCACCGGATCGCTCCCCGGGAGGACCGCCACCACATTGGCCGGGTTCCCGTCCACCAGGATGGCCGCCGGCACCTGACCGGAGACGCGCGCTCCCGAGAGCGCCTCGCTCACCGGATTCCCGGCGGAGGCCCGATCGGCCAGCGCCCCGAAGCCGGGGATGGCTCGCTCCGCCTCATCCCGACGGATCACCACCTGCGGAGGGACCAGGTCGAGCCCCTGGCGCCACACCCCCGCCGAGAAGCGCCGCTCCACCTCCGCCATGTCGGCGTCGGAGAATCCGGCCTCCACCACCACGATGGAGCCGTGCGCCCCTGCGACTTCGGCCCAGGCGTTGGCCTGGTTCAGCCGCTGGAGCCAGGGTTGCGCGAAGGTCCCGGGAACGTAGGTGACGACCCACCGCCCCTGGAGCGACCCCTGAGGGGGGGCGCCCGTCTGGTTCGCCAGGAAGTGAAGCTCGCCGGACAGCTCCCCGTCGGCGCCGCCACGCATGGGGGTTCCGGTCCCGAGAGCGAGGGGGATCGTACCGGCGGAGCTCGTCACGGTGAGCGCCGCACCCCGCACGTCGGAGGCGATTCTCCGGAAGGGCCAGCGTTGGTAGTAGCTCCCCTCACCCGCTGCCGGCTCGAGCCCCATCCGCATGTGCTCGCTCGCCAGGTAGGCCGCCGCCACCTCCAGCCCCTGGCTCGGGGTGTCCCGCCCCTGGAGGGCGTCCGAGGCGAGGAAGTAGAGGCGGGCGAAGTAGCTCTCCTCGGTGATGACCGAGGTGGGGTCGTTGGGATCCCCCGGCTCGGCCTGAGCCCGCTGCCCCTCCAGCGGGAAGAGGAGGAGGAAGGTGGCCAACAGGGCCACGAAGGACCCCAGGAGGATGGGAAGGCGTGCGCGACGAGGTGCTTCGGCAGTCATTTCAGCGTCTCCGGAAGCCCACTCCCCGGGCGGGGAGAAGGGCAGATGGGAACAATCGTACCGGGAGAAACATCCCCGTAGACCTGTGGGTTGGGAAGGGGTGGGACATGGTGTCTCACCGATTCGGACGGGGGACCGGCTCCATCAGAGCCGGGGACAGGTGGTCCGGAGGTGCTCCCGGTCACGCGGGGTCAGCGCCGGACCGTCGGGGCCGGGGAGGGGGACCACCCCGGTCCCCATCACTCCGTCATCTCCCTCCATGAAGGGGAGCCCCAGCGCCCGCCCCAACTCCCGGGCAAGCGCCATGGTCAGGTGTTCGGGCGACTCGAATCGGTAGATGCGGATCTCCCGGTCCCGCATGGCGGGGCGGCGGCCAAATCGCGACCCGGGCTCCACATACTCCCCGGTGAGGAGGTCCACCGAGGCGAACTCCCGGCTGAACCATGCGCTCTCCCGATTCAGCGCCTCGATTCCCCGATTCACCGACTCCCCCTCGCTCCGGACCCGTGCGTTGAGTTCGTTGAGGGCGTCCACCTCGTCATCGAGGGCGTTTCGGGCTCGATCCAGCGCCGCCCGCTGGTTGTCGAGGCGGGTGCGCTCCCGGTCGGGGACCCCTCCACGAGCCTCCCACTCCGCCAGCTCGGCGCGGTAGGCGCGAAGATCGTCTTCGTACCGGGCGAGGCGGAGAGCATACCCATCCGCCGCCTCCTTCGCCCGCTCCCGGAGACCTTCCAGACCGGATCGGAGTTCGCGGAGCCGCTCCTCTTCCGCGTTCAGCCGTCCCCTCGCCTCCCGCCGTTCCCGATCCGCCTCCTGGCGACCGTCCCAGATGAGGCGCACCGGGAGCCCCTCCCGGTCGTCGTGGACGAAGAGGAAGCGATCCCGCCCCTGTTCCCAGAGCATCCCCGCCTCCCGCACGCGCCACTCCACCTCTTCGGCAGTGAGTCCGAAGCGGGGGTCCACCTCCGCCACGTACCAACGAATGGGGGCGTCACAGGTTAGGGGCGTTTTCGCCGAGGAGGGGCCGGTGAAGGTGAAGGGGAGAGGCTGAGCCCCATCCCCCGTCATCCCTTGTGGGAGGAGGGCCATCAGGGCAAGGGAGGCGACCGAAATGTGAGCCTTCATGGTGCCGGGTAACGGTGGAGTGGATGTGCTGCCCGAACGAAGGTACACCGGAGGGGGTGGGAAGGCTTCAATCGCTGCTTGCCAGTGAACCCATCCTCCCATAGCGTGAGCGGGAATGACTGACTTGCCTTCGCAGCCCGCTCCCTCGGACACCCCCTCCCTTTGGGATCGGGTGCGGCGCGCGCGCGTTCCCCAGCTTCTCGGAGTCTACGCGGGGGCGAGCTTCGGCGTGCTCCAGGTGGCGGACATCTTCGTGGACCGTCTGGGGCTCCCCGACTGGACCTTCTTCGGCCTTCTCCTGGTGATGATCGCCGGAGTTCCGGTGGTGCTGGCCACCGCCATGGTTCAGGCGGGGGAGAAGTCCCTCCGCATGAAAGAGCTTTTCTCCTGGAAGAACACCTCCCTCGCGGGTGTGGTGGCTCTGGCGGGGTTGGTGCTTGCGGTGGGCGGCTTCATGGGCGCGCGGGCGCTGGGGATCGGCCCCGTGGGGTCCCTCGTGGCCGCAGGGGTCATCGACCGGGACGAAGCCATCCTCATCGCCGATTTCCACTCCCCTACGGGGGATGTGCTCCTGGCGGGAGCCATCACCGAGGCATTCCGCATCGACTTCGAGCAGTCGCCGGTTGTGCGGGTGGTGGCGCCGGGAGCGGTGCGGGACGCGCTCCTCCGCATGCAGCGCGAGCCGGACACCCCCCTTACGGCGGAGCTGGCCCGGGAGCTGGCGCTCCGGGAGGGGATCAAGGCCATCGTCCTGGGTGAGATCAACCGGGTGGGCGCGGGCTCCATCATCTCGGTGCGCCTGGTCTCGCCCGATTCGGAAGAGGCCATCGTCTCGTACCGGGAGACGATCTCGGATGACGGAGAGGTGATCGCCGCGGTGGACCGGCTCTCGAATCGCCTCCGGGAACGGATGGGCGAATCGCTTCGCTCCATCCGCGGTGGAGAGCCGCTGGAGCAGGTGTCCACCTCATCCCTCACCGCCCTCCGGCGCTACTCCCAGGCGGTGCGGGCCCTTGACATGGAGCGAGATATCGCCACGGGGATCAACTACCTGGAGGAGGCCATCGCCGAGGACTCCACCTTTGCCATGGCATGGCGGAAGCTGGGGGTGATCAAGTCCAACGAGAACTACCCCGCAGAGGAGGTGCATCACGCCCTCACCCGAGCCTACGAGTTGAGCGACCGGCTCACCGAACGGGAGCGGCTTCTCACCCGCGCCACCTACTACAACGCGGTGACGGGAGAGCAGGAGCGGGCCATGTCCACCTACCGCGCCCTCCTGGACCTCTACCCCAACGAGACCACGGCCCTCAACAACCTGGCGGTCATCCATGTGGCCCGAGGGGAGCGGACGCAGGCCGCAGGCCTTCTCCGGCGTGCGCTTCAGGCGGACTCGTCCTCCATCCTCTACTACACCAATCTGGCGTATCAGGAGATGTCGCTGGATGAGTGGGACCAGGCCGAGACCACGCTGAGAGCGCTGAGACGGCGCTTCCCGGACCTTGCCGCCACCGACCAGCTCATGGCTCGGGCGAGCTGGGTCCAGGGGAGATATGGTGAGGCGGAAGAGATGCTTCGGCAGGCCCTCGAGCACCCCAGGGCCACCGACAGTGATCGGATTGACGCGCTGTACGGCCTTGCGGCTCTGGCCATCTTCCAGGGGAGGGGGGAGGAGGGGTTCCGGAGAATGGAACAGGTTCAGGAGGTGCAGCGGCGTACCGGGATGACGGTGGGGCCGGCGCAGGGGGTCCAGATGCGGGCCTTCTACGCTCTGGTGGTGGAGCAGGACACGGTTGGGGCGGTGCGGTTCGTGGACGATTTCCTGGCGCGAGAACACCTCCCGGACGCCGCGGCGCTGGAGGGTGCCCATCTGGCCCTGTCCAGCTTCTACAGGCAGGCGGGTCGTGACGACCAGGCTCGCCTGTGGTTCGATCGCTTCGATCGGATCGTGGGCCCCAATCCCCCCAACGCCTATCTGGCGTCACAGCGGGACATCATGGCGTGGTACTTCCGGTTCCGGGACGGCGATGAGGCAGGGACGCTGGAGTGGGCGCGGCGGAAGGTTCGAGAAGATCCGGACTCCCCCGACGCCCGGAGCCTGCTGGCCATGCTCCACGAGTTGCAGGGTTCGCCGGACTCGGCGGCGGTTCAGTACGAGGCGTATCTGAATACCCCTGCCGCCATCCGGATCCAGAACGAGTCCATGATTCATCCCTGGGTCCTGGAGAGGCTGGGTTCGCTCCACGAGGAGCTGGGGAATCGGGAGCGTGCCCGGGAGTTCTACCTTCGCTTCGCCGATCTCTGGGCAGGAGCCGATCCGCCCCTTCAGCCCCGGGTGCAGCGAGCTCGGGAGCGGGCGGCGGCGCTGGCGGGTGAGGGAGGGTAGCCCCTCCTCACCGCGCGAACCGCGCCAGGATCCACCCCGCCACCCGCTCCATGGCCTCGGGTGACATGGTCTCCTCGATCTGCGCGTACTCGGTGGGACTTCCGGTACCGGCGGTCTGGAAGAGGTGGTTCAGCCCTTCCAGCTCTTCGACGGTCACATCCAGGTTCCCTCCCTCCCTGAGGGCGCGTTCGACCACGGGGAGGTTCTGAGCGGCTTCCACCTGAAGATCCAGCGACCCATTGAGGGCGAGGACCGGGACGGTGATCTGACGAAGCACCGGCTCCGGCTCGTGGGTGAGGAAGAAGTGGAACCAGGCGCTTCCCAGTTGGTTCACCTGCTGCCGGATCCAGTTGTCTTCCTGGCCGCGGGGGATCCCGGAGCCGGCGCGTTCCAGGGGAGACATGGCATCGAGGGAGGCGCGGAGCGCCTCAGTCATCCGTTCTCTCCGGGTGGCGGGGTCGACCTCGGTACGGATGATCTCGAAGAGCTCCGTGGTCCGGGAGAGATTCCGGGCGATGACGGCTTCAGGGACGCCGTTGACCCGGGAAATGAGCTCCGACTGGCGAAGGACGATTTCGCCGCCGTTCACTCCAGGGCCCGCCATGAGGACGAGGAAGTCCACGCCGCCATACTCCACCGCCACCAGCGGCGCGATGAGTCCCCCTTCACTCATCCCGACGAGCCCGACGGCGTTCGGGTCCACCTCCGGGCGGGTGCGCAGGTAGGCGGCGGCCGCCGCGGCGTCCCCGGCGAAGTCGGCGGAGGTGGCGGAGGTGAAGTCCCCTCCCGACTCCCCCACCCCCCGGTCATCGGACCGGAGTACGGCGATTCCCCGTCGGGTGAGGTGATCGGCAAGGACGAGGAAGAGTTTGTGTTCGAAGACCTCCGAGTCCCGGTTCTGGGCTCCGGACCCGGAGATGAGCGCCACCGCCGGGAAAGGCCCCTCCCCCTCGGGGATGGTGAGGGTGCCCGCCAGGGTGATCTCCGCTCGGGGGTTCGGATAGTGCACGTCCTCCGAACGATAGGGGAAGGGGGGGACGGGGTTCTGGGGGCGGTTGGGCGTGAGATCGCCCGTGACTCGCTCCAGCTCCAGGGGGAGGGACGCCATCCCCTGAAAGAAGCGGGCGCGAATCCGATCGGAACCCACCGGCTCCCCCTCCAGACGCGCGCCCAACGACTGGATCTCCACCGTGAGTGTCCCCTCCTCGTAACGCACGGCGGAGGCGGGGATCCCCCGGGCACCCTGATCGGGGGAGTCGAGGGTGGCGGAGAGGGACCCATCCTCCAGTTGAGAGAGGTGGAGCACCAGACGCAGTGAGGTGCCGCCGACGTTCAGCGTCCCCTGCCAGCTTCCCAGGAGGGGGGTGGGGTCGGGGGAGTGGCTATGAGCCGGCTCTCCGGGAAGCTCGACCGCCGCGACTCCGGCGAGGGGGAGTGCGAGGGTCGCCATCGCGAGGGTCAGGAGGTACGGGCGTACAGGGCGCATGGTGAGATCGTTCCTGCAAACGGGGAGCGGATGGATTCGGAGGTTGGAGCGAGTCGAACCGGACTCCCTATTCTACGGATCAGCCGGGGTTCGGATTCGATGTTACGTCTCCCCGGTCCTCCAACCCTGTCAACCTTCCCGACCGGTCAGCGATTCCTGACCCGGATGAGCCCCTCCTGTGCCACCGAGGCCACCAGCGTTCCGTCCCGGGTGTAGATGCTTCCCCGTGCGAACCCGCGGGCGCCGCCCGAGGCTGGGGAGTCCACCACGTAGAGGAGCCAGTCGTCCACCCGGAAGGGGCGGTGGAACCAGAGGGCGTGGTCCAGCGACGCGACCTGGAGCCCGGGGGTGCGGACGTTCATCCCGTGGGGCTGGAGGGAGGTGACGAGGAGGCCGTAGTCCGACGCGTACGCCAGCACCGCCTGGTGCATAAGGGGGTCGTCGGGCATGGTTCCATTGGCCCGGAACCAGGTGGCGCGCCGCGGCTCCGAGGGCTGGGGGTCCAGGAGATCGGGGGGATCCACCGGACGGAAGTCGATGGGGCGGTCCTGGACCAGGATCCCCCGGAGGGGCTCGGGGATCTGGTGCGCCACCTTCCGGATCTCGTTCAGCTCGGGGGTGAGGGACTCGGGGTCCGGGACCTGCGGCGGGTCCATCTGGTGCTCCAGCCCCGGTTCCACCCGATGGAACGAGGCGGAGAGGTTGAAGATGGCCTCCCCATGCTGGATGGCGGTCACCCGCCGGGTGGTGAAGCTCCCTCCGTCCCGGAGACGATCCACGAAGTAGACGATGGGGACCGAAAGGTCACCCGCCAGGATGAAGTACCCGTGGAGGGAGTGGGCGGGGCGGTCCTCCTCCACGGTGCGTCGGGCCGCCACGAGCGCCTGCGCCAGCACCTGCCCCCCATAGACCCGGCTCGACCCGATGTCCCGGTTCCGTCCCCGGTAGATGTTGTGTTCGATGGGCTCCAGGTCGATGAGCTCCAGAAGCTGTTCCAGGGTGTTGCTCATGAGGGCGGGGGTTCCGGGACGGTGGGGGTGAGGGTGGCGCACCGACTCCGAAAGGTGAAAGGTGTCCCTCTTTGGGGGAAGTGAGGCTGTGGGGCCGCGATTTACCCCAGCCCCTACCGAGAGACGGCGCAGACCGCCGGTTCGAACCGCACGTCCCGGATCGGTCCGAGGGGGGCGAGGAAGGAGACGAGGGCGTCGGCCTCGTCCAGGACCGCCGCCCGTTCCCGGGGGGTGAAGGGGCGGTCGGGCCGGATCCCGATTTCGCCGTCGTCCGAGCGGTCCACCCACCAGGTGGCGCGGAGGACTCCGTCGACCAGGAGGTTGTTGACGAACCGCCCCGGCGCCAGCATGGCGTCCCACGGGAAGTCTTTGGGGATCACCCGGCGCCGGTCCCGGTGCCCGAGGAGGAGGTTGTCGTACTCCCCGAGGAAGCGCACGGGAACGGGGGTGTCGGCAGGGGGGCGAGGGGCCTCGGGGAGGTCGAAGAGGAGCTCCCCATCCTCCCCGGAAAAGCGGACGAGCTCATCGCCGAGCTCCTCGAAGACCGAGCGGAGTCGGGTGAGGCCGGACCAGTTCTGCATGTCCATGACTGAGGCCGGCCCGAAGGCGGCCAGGTAGCGACGGACGAGATCCGGTAGGGAGGGGGAGGATGGGTTCCCATCCACCCAGCGTGTGAGGAGGGCGTACCGGGCGGTCCCGCTCTTCCCCCACACCCCGCGCGGAGGAATCTGAACCATGGGAACCAGCCCGGCGACGTTCTGGGTCAGCCTGGTGAGATCGGCGTTGAGCCCATCCTCCAGGAGGAGGGTGGCGAGCTCCCGTGCGGTGAGAGGGCTCTCGGAGAGGAGCTTATTCACCCGCTCCGGGATGGTGCCGACCTCCGTCTCGGTGAGGGTGCGGGTCGCCGGGGACGATCGACGGCGGAGCATGTCGGCGAGGAGAGGGCGGAGAAAGAGGGCGTCCGCGGCGGTGACGAGGTGGATGGTCCCTCGCATGAGGGTGATTCGTACCACCTCCCGCTCCTCGAGCATTCGCCCCAGTGCTTCCGGTTGAAACCCTTCGAGTCGGGCATGGAGCCCCAGATAGGGAGGGAGGGTGGCCTGCGCCTGGAGCCCCACGAGGGCTTCCACCGCGTCCCGGATCGGTACCCGGACCCGCTTTAGGAGCATCTGACGGGCCAGGAGGGCGCGGTTGAGTTCGCGGCGGGTGAGGGCGGGAGGAGGCATCAGGGGGAGAGGGTCAGGGGGTGAGTCCGTGCCCCCCGAGAGGCTCGGTCTCGATACGCTCCCCGAATCCGGCGATGAGGGGGCGTCCCCGCTCGATGGCCGACCGGACGCGAGGGAGAGTCAGGGAGGCCGCGTGGCTCTCCCTGTCGCGCCAGACTTCCGTGATCCAGAGCCCGTCCGGGTCGGCGGGATCCGCGGCGATGACGTAGCTCAGGCACCCTTCCATGTCGGAGGTGCCTTCCAGGAGAATGGCCGCCAGCTCGTCTCGTCGTCCGGGGACGGCGCGCATCTGGCCGATGAGTCCGTACATCGGTTCACCTCCAGGGAATGACTGAGGATGGGTCGCCTGCCCCGGACCGGGCACCTCCGCCATCGGTCGCGCCGCCGCCACCGGCAGCGCCGGGAGGAGACTCAGGAAGGTTCTTCTCTCCATTGGGGTTCGTCTCGGGACAGGGCTCCGGATGCGCGTCAGCCTCCGCGGGGTGGATGTCTCGTCAGGCCAGCCCGACGATGGTCCCATCCTCCTCGATGCGCATGGCGTCCGATGCGGGAGCGAGGGGGAGCCCGGGCATGGTCATCATTTCGCCGGTCTTGGCCACCACGAACCCGGCTCCCGCCGAGGGGGTCACCTCCCGCACCGTGATGCGGAATCCGGTGGGAGCGCCGAGGAGCGTGGGGTCGTCCGAGAAGGAGTACTGGGTCTTGGCCATGCAGACGGGGGCGGTGCCCATCCCCAGCCCCTCACACTCCACGAGCTGCTTCTGCGCGGCGGGGAGGAAGTCCACCCCTTCGGCGCGGTAGATCTCCCGGGCGATGGTCTCGATCTTCTCGGCGAGGGGCATGTCGTCGGGGTAGAGGGGGCGGAAGCCGGACTCCCCTCGTTCCACGATCTCCCAGACGGCGTCGGCCAGATCGAGGCAGCCGGTGCCGGTCCGGGTATACGGGTCGGCCACCACCGCGGTGACGCCCAGCTCGTCACACGCGGTCTTGAACGCGGCCAGCTCCGCCTCGGTGTCGGCGGGGAAGCGGTTCACCGCCACCACCGGCTCGAGGCCGAACTTCCGGACATTTTCCACATGCCTGGCCAGGTTCGGGAACCCGGCCCTGAGCGCGGGGATGTTTTCTGAACCCAGGTCCGCCTTCGCCACCCCACCGTGCATCTTCATGGCGCGGACGGTGGCGGCGACGACCACGGCGTCCGGGGTGAGGCCGCCGAGGCGGCACTTGATGTCCAGGAACTTTTCCGCCCCCAGGTCGGCGCCGAACCCCGCCTCGGTGACAGCCACGTCGCCCAGCGTCATCCCGGCCCGGGTGGCCAGGAGGGAGTTGCACCCGTGGGCGATGTTGGCGAAGGGGCCCCCGTGGATGAAGGTGGGGGTGCCGGCCAGCGTCTGCACCAGGTTGGGAGCGATGGCGTCCTTCAGGAGAAGGGTCATGGCACCCTGGGCGTTCAGGTCCCTGGCCCGGATGGGAGCACCCTCTGAGGTATAGGCGATCACCATTTCACCGAGACGCCGCTCCAGGTCCCCGAGGCTGGAGGCGAGGCAGAAGACGGCCATGACCTCGGAGGCTGCGGTGATGTTGAACCCATCCTCCCGGGGCAAGCCCCCGGTGCGCCCGCCCAACCCGACCACGATGGAGCGGAGCGCCCGGTCATTCATGTCCACGGCCCGGCGCCAGACGATGCGGCGAGGGTCGATGCCGAGGGAGTTGGGGCGGAAGAGATGGTTGTCCAGGAGGGCGGCCAGGAGGGCGTTGGCCGACCCGATGGCGTGGAAGTCCCCGGTGAAGTGGAGGTTGATCTCGTCCATGGGGACCACCTGCGAGTACCCCCCGCCGGCGGCGCCTCCCTTGACGCCGAAGACGGGGCCCAGGGAGGGCTCCCGAAGGCAGAGCACCGGATTGCGTCCGCGGAGTGTGAGGGCATCGGAGAGCCCCACCGAGATGGTGGACTTCCCCTCGCCGGCGGGGGTTGGGTTCACGCCGGTGACGAGGATGAGCTTCCCCCGGGCGTCGCCTCGCGCCCGCGCCCGTTCGTCGATGACCGTGAGAGGGACCTTGGCCTTGGTCCGTCCGAAGGGTTCGATGTCGTTCTCCCCGAGGCCGAGCTTGGCGGCGATTTCTGCGATGGGGCGGATTGGGTGTGCCTGGGCAATCTGGATGTCGGTGAGCATGCGAGGGGGGTGTGGGGGGTGGGGGCGGGAAAATGGCGGGTATGGTAGGGTATCGAAAGAGGGGGGACAACAGGAAAGGGATGGGCATACCGGATCGGGCCAACGACCCGGGTTCTCATCCTTCCCGCTCCTCCAGTTTGAACACGGTGTCCACCGAGACCCCGAGCGCCCGCGCGATCCGGAGCGCAAGGAGAACCGAGGGCACCATCCGCCCCGCTTCGATGGCGTTGATGGATCGACGGGTCACACCGGCGAGTTCCGCCAGTTCGGCCTGGGTCAGCTCCCGGATGGCGCGCTGGACCCTCATGGTGTTGCGGAGCGACGGCTCGGTCATGCCGCCTCCCGGTCGTCCGAGGTCTCTCGATCGTACCAGAGAAAGAGTCCGATCCTGGCCACGAGGGCGATCAAGACCGTTGCCATCGCCATCACGATGGGGCCCCGGGGAGGGGCCAGATCCGTCATGTACCCCAGCGGCACCGCGAGGGGAAACTGGGCGAGCAGGACGAGGGCGAGGGCGCCTCGATTCGCGCGGTCCACATTTGCCGCCACCCACTCGTCCCGTCTCGCCGCCTGCACCTCGGGAGCCGCGGGGTTCCATCGCCTTCCGCGGATGGCGAACTGCACGAGCACGAGGATCACGAGTGCCATGACCACGAGGGAGAAGTCAGCCGTCGAGCGCCAGTTGGGACCGGTGGGTGTGAGTACCAGCGCCAGCCCAACCACTCCCACGACCAGGCTCACCACGAGGAGCGCGATGAGCTTCTGACGATGGTACCTGAGGTAGCGTTCGGACGGGGACTCGCGGGGTGAGTTCATCTTCGCCTCCGGTGCGGGAGATGGATTGTGCTGGAGGCAGTGTAACTGATGGTTCTCTTAAAGGGAAGTATATTTCTCTTTGAGGGATGGATACATCTCTTTCTGGGGTGCTGCATCCTGTCGTCCCACTTCGGGGGCCCGACTCGACCGGGTAGCGAGCCCCGAACAAAAAATCCCTCCCCACGGCGAGCTGCCGCAGGGAGGGACTCCGACTTCCGGGGTGAGGGTCCGAAGGTACCGGGGCGGTTCAGGTCGGCAGCGCCGCCACCTCCTCGCGCACCACCTTCGCGGTCGCCCCCACCGGCTCCAGCCTCACCGCACACACCTTGTACTCCGGGCACCCGGTGAACTCGTCCACCGCCTCACCGGTGAGGATGTTGGTACGGGACTCGGGGAAGTGGAAGGTCATGAAAACCGTTCCCCGGTTGGAGGCCTTCGTCACCTCGACCCGCACCCGGACGCGCCCACGACGGCTCACCACATCCACCAACTCGCCGTGGCGGACCCCCGCCTCCTTCGCGTCACGGGGGTGGATCCGGAGCGTCTCTTCCTGGGCCTTCTGGAGCTGGACGATGTCCGTTCGCCGCGTCATGGTGCCCACGTTGTAGTGGAAGAGCTGCCGCCCGGTGGTGAGCATCCATGGGTACTCCTCGTCGGGGAGTTCACCCGGCTCCTGCCAGGGGGTGGGGGTGAGGCGCGCCTTCCCGTCGGGGCGGAGGGTCTCGCCGCCGGCGTGGACCACCGAGGTGCCGGGGTGCTCGGCGTCCCAGCAGGGCCACTGGAGGAACCCTTCCCGGTCCAGGCGGTCGTAGCTCACCCCGCCCCACTTGGGCGAGAGGGCGGCGATCTCGTCCATGATCTTCCCGGGGTTCACCGGGGTGCCTTCGCCATCGTCCACATGGAGGTCCACTCCCATGCGCCGGGCGATGGTGTTCACGATGTCGCCATCCACCATGGTTCCGGGGAGGGGCTCGATGGCCCGGCGAACCCGCTGGATCCGGCGATCGGAGTTCACGAAGGTTCCATCCTTCTCCAGGAAGGTGGTTCCCGGAAGCACCACATGGGCGAACTCGGCGGTGGGGGTCATGAAGATCTCCTGCACCACCAGGAACTCCAGCGACCGGAGCGCCCCCTCCACGTGATGGGTGTTGGGGTCGGACTGGGCCACATCCTCGGCCAGGATGTACATGGCCTTGAGGCTCCCCTCATGGGCGGCGTCGAACATGTCGGGAATGCGGAGCCCATGGTTGGAGGGGGGCTCCACCCCCCACACCCGGGCGTGGTCGGCTCGCGCCTGGGGGTCGGTCACCGGGCGGTAATCCGAGAATACGTTGGGGAGCGCTCCCACGTCGGAGGCGCCCTGCACATTGTTCTGCCCCCGGATGGGGCTCGTCCCGGCGCCGGGGCGTCCGATGTTCCCCGTCATGACCGCCATGTTGATCATGGCGAAGACCGAGTTGGACCCATGTCCCGCCTCGGTGACCCCCAGCCCCCAGAGGAACTGGGCATTCCCGGCGCGCCCGTACATGCGGGCGGCCTCCCGGATGAGGTCGGGGTCAATCCCCGCGATCTCCGCCGCCCACTCCGGTGTGCACCCCTCCAGCCCGGCCCGCATCTCGTCGAAGCCCAGAGCGTGACGCGAGATGAACTCCTCCTTCACGAACCCCTCCTCGATGAGGAGAAGCTGCATGGCGTTCAGCACCGCCACGTTGGAGCCGGGGCGAAGGGGGAGGTGAAGATCGGCGAGCCCGGCCAGCTCGGTGTTCCGCGGATCGAGAACGATGAGGCGGCACCCCTTCAGCACCGCCTGCTTGATCTTGGAGCCGAAGACCGGGTGGGCCTCGGTGGGGTTCGCCCCCACCAGGACGATGAGATCGGAATGATGGACGTCTTCGAAGGGGTTCGTCCCCGCCCCCGTCCCCAGCGCCTGCCCCAGGGCGTAGGCCGAGGGGGAGTGGCAGACCCGGGAGCAGTTGTCGATGGAGTTCGTCCCCATGACCACCCGGGCGAACTTCTGCATGAGGTAGTTCTCCTCGTTGGTGCAGCGCGACGAGGAGATGGCGGCGAACGCCGCAGGCCCGTGCCGGTCCCGGATCTCCGAGAACTTCGTGGTGATGAGCTCCAGCGCCTCGTCCCACGAGGCCTCCCGGAAGGTGCCGTCATCCTGGCGAATGAGAGGCGCCCGGAGCCGATCCTCCGCATGGGCGAACTGATGGGCGAAACGCCCCTTCACGCAGGTATGCCCCGTGTTGGCCGAGCCGGCGGCGTTGGGCTCGATGTTCACCACCCGTCCGTCCTTCACGTTCACGTTGAGGGAGCACCCCACCCCGCAGTACGAACAGGTGGTGGTGACCTGTGTGTCGGGGAGGCCGAACTCCCGCGTCCCCGGCTCTTCCAGCGCCGCCACCGGGCACTCGAAGACGCACTGCCCGCAGCTCACGCACTTCGCCTGCTCAAAGCCGGTGTCGTTTCCGGCGATGACCCGGGTGTCGTACCCCCGCCCCTCCATGGCCAGGATGAAGGAGCCCTGCACCTCGTCGCACGCCCGCACGCAGAGGGCGCACCCGATGCATTTGTCCATCTCCAGCTTGATGAACGGGTGCGAGTCGTCCCTGGGAGGATTATGGGTGCGCGGGTTCTCGTACCGAGGGGTCCGAAGCCCCACCTCCTGCGCCAGGTCCTGGAGGTCACACCGCCCGTTCGCCGTGCAGTCCAGGCACTCCAGGGGGTGATCCGAGACGATGAGCTCGGTGATGTTCCGCCGGACCCGGGTGAGGTCAGGGGAGTGGGTCCGGTACCGGGCGCCCTCCACCACCGGGGTGTGGCACGAGGCCACCGGCTTCCGCCCCTCCACCTCCACCAGACAGGTGCGGCAGGCCCCGTAGGGCTTCATCCGGTCCGAGTAGCAGAGGGTGGGGACCTGCACCCCCAGCGACTGGATGGCCTTCAGCACGGTGGACCCGCGCTCCACGGTGACCGGCGTTCCGTTCACCGAGACGGTGACGGGGTTCACGGTGCCATCGGCGCGACGGATCATGGTGCCACCTCCTGGGTCTCTCCGGTGCTCCCGTTTTTCCGGTAGCGGTCCAGCTCGTCGGGAAAGTGCGTAATCAAGGATTCGATGGGGAGGGGGGTCATGTTCCCCAGTGCGCAGAGCGACCCCACCTTCATGGCCTCCAGCAGATCGTGGAGAAGCGCCATCCGGTCATCGGTGACCCCCGCGCCCCCCGGCTCCATCATCTGGTCGAAGAGCTCGGTCCCGCGCACCGATCCGATGCGGCAGGGGAAGCACTTGCCGCAGCTCTCCACCGCACAGAAGTGCATGAGCCCTCGGCAGATGGCCACCAGGTCATCCTCATCGGTATATACAACAACTCCGGCATGCCCCAGGATCCCTCCCGCCGCCGCCAGCGCCTCGAAGTCCAGCGGGGTGTCCAGCGCCGATTCCGGGAGGATGGGTCCCAGCGGCCCCCCCACCTGCACCCCCTTGAGGGTTCGTCCCCGGGCCACTCCCCCGGCCAGGTCGAAGATGACCTCGCGAAGGGTCGTGCCCAGCTCCACCTCGTAGAGCCCCGGGCGGGCCACGGCGGTGTTCAGCGACACCAGCTTGGTACCCCGCGAGTCACCGTGCCCCAGGGAGGCGTAGGCGTCGCCCCCATGCTCCACGATCCAGGGAAGGTTGTGGAGGGTCTCGGTGTTGTTCACCGCGGTGGGGCAGCCGAAGAGCCCCTGCACCGCGGGGAAGGGGGGCTTGTAGCTTACCAGCGCCGGCACCCCCTCCAGCGAACGGAGCAGGCTCGTCTCTTCTCCGCAGATGTAGGCGCCCTTCCCCTTCACCAGGTGGATCCGGCACGAGAAGCCGGACCCCAGGATATTCTCGCCCACGAGCCCGGCTTCCCGCGCCTCGTCCAGCGCCCGCTCCATGATCCCGAAGGCCCGCGGGTACTCGAAGCGGAGGTAGATGTACGCCTCCTGGGCACCCACGGCGTAGGCCGCCAGGAGCACCCCCTCGATCTGGGTGTGTGGGTCCCGCTCCAGGAGCTCCTTGTCGATGTAAGAGCCGGCGTCTCCCTCGTCGGCGTTGTCCACCACGAACTTCCGCCCGGAGCCGTCGGTAGCCTCGGAGTCGGCCACCGTCCGGAACTTGATTCCCGTGGGGAAGCCGGCGCCCCCCCGCCCCCGGATGCGGCTCTTGGTCACCTCTTCGATGATCTCGTCGGGGGTCATGGAGGTGAGGGCCTTTTCCAGCGACCGGTAGACCCCCGCCTGACGGGCGCCCTCCAGCGTCACCACGTTCCGACCGAAGTGCCGAAGCAGGATTCGCGGTTTCCCCTGGGGGGGGAGGTACACCGGGTTGGTTGGCTCTTCCAGCCCCAGGCTTCCGCCCTTCCGGAGGTGTGACACCACCCGGTCCACGGCCCCCGCTCCCTGCATGGAGAGGGGAGTGCCGTTCACCATGGCGTTGGGCCCGAGCCCGCAGTAGCCCAGACAGGCCACGTGCTCCAGGCGAATCCCATCCTCCGAGACCCCGCCCGACTCCATCCCCAACGCTTCCGCGAAGCGGGCCTCCAGGCGGTCACACCCCCCGTGGGGCGCCGCGCGACACGCCTCCCCGATGCAGACCTTGACCGTGTGCTCGGCGGGGGCATCGTGGGCCAGCTCCTCGTAGAAGCGAGCCGTAGCCCGGATGTTGGCGGCGGGGAGGTTGTACTGGTCCGAAAGCGCCTGGATGTCGGCGTCGGAAATGAAGCCCTGGGCCTCGTGGAGGGCCGAGAGCTTGTCGTAGACGGTGGTGCCCTGACCCAGAAACTTGTTCTGGAGGGCGATGAGGTTGGCGGACATGGGTATAACGGTACGATCCCCCCGGCGGGGCTGCAAACATCTGTGCCCGCCGAGGGGATCGAGTCAGCACCCTTCCGCACCTCCCTCCCGTGGAATGACGGGGGAGGGAGGTGCGGGCTACCGGCTCAGGGTACGGTGAGAACCAGCGTCACCGACTGGTTTGCGTTCCCGGCGTGGGGGGCACTCACCGTGGCCACCTGGACATGGGTCCCCGAACCGAGCCCTGTCGGGTCGAAGGTGAAGGTGAGTTCACCGGTTCCCTGATTCACCGCACAGGCGGCGGGGGCCGCCACGGTACAGGTGATCCCGCCCAGATTTGTCAGGGTGCCGGCCCCGGAGTTCGTCACCGTCACCACATGCTGGGCCGGGGTGGTCGCCCCGCCCCCGGCATCGGTGAAGGCCACCTGGGTGGCACTCACCGAGAGGATGGGCTGCTGAATGGTGAAGCTCACCTCCACGGTGGCCGGGGAATTGAAGGCGCCGGTGGCCGTGACGGGGACATTTACCGACGCGGGGCTCGCGGTGAGTCCCGTGGGGTCCGCGGTAAGGGTGAGCTGGGTCGAGTCATTCACCACGCAGGTGAGCCAGGTGGCGGGGTTGGCCGGACAGGAGAGGCTTCCGAGCGTACCCGTTCCGGTGTTCGAGATCTGGACCGTCTGGGCCAGTGCGCCGACGCTCCCCCGAATGGCGGTGAAGTGGCGCACCGAGGGGGTCAGGGTGAGGGTTGCCGGGTCGTTCACCGTGAGACGCACACTCAGGGTCCGGGTGAGCGGGCTGTTCTCCGCCGTGATCTCGATGGGGAAGATATGCTGACCCCGAGCGATCCCGGTGGGGTTCACGCTGACCTGGATGGTGCGCGTGGTCTGCCCGATGGAGCAGGTGACCGGAGATCCCACCGGGACGTTGCACGCGAGGGTCCCCAGGCTGGCGGCGGTTCCGGCGCCGGTGTTCTGCGCCGTGACGGTGTCGCTGGTGGGTGCGGCGCTCCCGGCTCCCGGGTTGGCCGTGAAGCTCACGGTGCTCCGGCTCAGAACCAGGATGGGCTGGAGGATCCGGAGGTTCACCTCGACGTTGCGGGGGGAGTTGATGGCGCCGACCGAGCTGATGGGGACCTGCACCGGCGCAGGATCGTCGGTGAGACCCGTCTGGTTAACGGTGAAGGTGATGGTGTTCCCGGACACCGAGCAGGCGAGCCACCCCGCCGGATTCGCCGGACAGCTCACCGCTCCGAGCGTGCCCCCACCGACGTTGGAAACCGTCACCGTCTGGACGGCGGGAGCCGATCCGCCCCGTATGGCCTCGAAGCGAACGGTCTCACGAGACAGTCCGATCCGGGGAACGGCGGCCACCGCGATGGTAACCGCGACGTTCTGCTCCACATTGCTGTGGTCGGAGGTCACGCGGAGGGTGAAGAGCTGATTTCCGGCGTCGAGCCCCGAAGCGTTGGCCGTCACCGTGAGCTGTCCCGTGCTCTGATCCACCGCGCACGACACGTTGGAGGTGGTCTGGGTGGGGGCGCACTGAATGGTCCCCAGGTGGCTCAGCGTTCCGGCCCCGGTGTTCGTCACCGTCACGGTGGCCGAGGAGGGGGAGACGGCGGTCTGCCCTTCGGCGGCGGTGAAGGTCAACGTTCCCGGATTCACCGCGATGACGGGCTGTTCCAGCACCAGGCTGACCTGGACCTGGGCGCTTCCTCCCGGCGCGGCGAGCGCCACGGTGACCGACTCCGGGTTGGTAGTGAGCCCGGTGGGGTTGGCGGTGAGGGTCACGACGGAACCGTTGGCCACCGAACAGGTCAGCCAGTCGGCCGGCGCTTCGGGGCAGCTCACCGGTCCCAACCGACCTCCGCCGGCGTTCTGAATCGCGATGGACCTGGAGAGCGTCCCCGGCGTTCCCCGGATGGCCCGGAACTCCACCGCGGCTTCGGAGAGGGTGAGCTGGGGGCTGGGGGCCATCACGTCGTCGCACGAGGCGAGGGCGAGAAGGGTCAGGACCGGGAGAATGCGGTAGAGCGAACGGATGGATGGGGTCATCATTCAGACTCGGATTGGGCTCGATGCGCCGGAAAGCGTCAGATTGTCCGGCAGGAGGGGCACAAATGCGAACGCACACGGGGCACACGATGGCTCCGTGCCGGTGTCACAACTTGCGCACCTCGCACGTTAAGTGGAACGTAGGTGGTAGTCCGGATGCGGTCCAGTGCTGCAACCCGAGGTCAGTACACCTCTCCTTTCCTTTCCGACGGAGTTTCCTCGCATGCATCCCATGCTGAACGTTTCGCGCCTCGCCTTTGTGACAGCCCTCGTGGTCGCCCTCTTCCCGGGGGGTGTGGAGGGGCAGGAGCAGCTACGCCCCTTCTTCGGTGGCGGCGTGGCGGTCGGTACCGGTGACCTCTCGGCCAACACCGATGCCGGGTGGCTGGTGTTCGGCGGGGTGGATGTTCCACTGGGGCTCTCCGGCGTTTCCATCGGGGTGACCGGAAGTCATGCCCGCATCGGGTATCAGGGAGGGTTCGACGAAGAGGCTCAGATCACCATGGTGACGGGTGACTTCGCATACTCCTACACCGGGCTTTCTCCCCGGGGGGTGACCCCGTACCTCCGCGCGGGGCTGGGGCTCCGGGTGGAGCGGTACGAGCCCGGACGCCTGGCCGCCGCGAGCTCGACCCAGTCCGGGATCGGCGGGAGTGTGGGCGCGGGGCTGGCGGTGGGGGTGGGACGGACCACCCTCCTCCTGGGCGCCTTCTTCATGAGCGGGCAGGACGCCGGGGTGTGGGGAGGGCAGGGGGGGATCGCCATTCCCGTCACCTTCTGACGCGGAGAACGTCGGTCTACCACTGCCACATCCTCCCCCACGAAGACACGGGAATGATGCAGAACTTCCTGATCCTGTGAGGGCTATAGCCACCCCAGGAGGAAGGCTCCCGCCAGGGCGATGAGGAGGAGCCCGGCAAGCGCCTCTGCCCAGCGGCCCAGGTAGAGGCGCTTCCGCTTTCCCAGTTCGAGACCCACCAGGGTGGTCACGAAGACGAACCCCACGGTGAGCAGGCCGAGCTGCACCGAGGCGGCGTTCTGGAGCCCGAGCCCGAGCCCCACCAGGAGGTTGTCGGCGCTCAGGCCGATGGCCAGGAGGAGGAGTCCCATCCCCCTGGGGGAGCGTTCTGGATCGGGGAGACCGGTGCCGGGATCGTGGCGAGCCTGATGGAGGAGCCACCCTCCGAGCCCCGCCAGGACCACCGCGCTCAGGATCTCGGCGAAGGCCGCAGCGGGGCCCGCCAGGAGGCGCCCCAGGAACATCCCCAGTACCGGGAAGCTCCCTCCAACCAGGGCGAAGACCAGGGCGATCCGGAAGCGGGCGGTGGCCAGGGGGCGGGTCCCCATGGCGAGGGAGGCGGCAAAGGTGTCCAGGCTGATGGTGAGGGCCACCAGCACGAGCTGGAGCTGCATGAGTGCCGGGAAGGGGGAGGCGAGTGGGGGGGACGACGCTCCCTCCCACCCCTCAACCCCGCAGGAGATCCGCCGGCGCCACATCTACAGTTTCCCGGCAGGGCACACTCACTCGTTCTTCGTGTAGCCCTTCGGCGAAGGACCAACCTTGAAGGATCACTCCCCACCACTCAACACCCGGAGCGGCTCATCCATGTGGAACTCCCTCTCCCGCTACAGGGACCACGGCCTCCTTCTCCTTCGCCTGGGCTTTGCCCTCCCCTTCATCTGGTACCACGGGTGGCCCAAACTCAAAGGGGGGCCGGAACTCTGGGCCGGAGTCGGGGGCGCCATGGAGAGCATCGGGATCGGGTTCGCCCCGCAGGTCTGGGGGTTTCTGGCCATGACGGGAGAGGTGTTCATCCCCCTCCTCCTGGCGCTGGGGCTCTTCTTCCGCCCCGCCGCCCTCTTCCTCGGCTTCGTCATGTTCATGGCCACCATGAACCACATCGTCACCGGGCAGGGGACACCGGCCCACGCCATGAAGAACTTCTTCGTCCTGGCCGGGTTGGTGTTCATCGGACCGGGGCGCTTCTCCCTCGACCACTGGCTGGCGAACCGGAAGAAGGCGGAGTAGGAGAAGGTACCGAGCAACCGGGAGGGAGGATGGGTTTCCGGACCCATCCTCCCACTCCGGCGGGTTCTACTCCAGGATGGCGAGCTGCCGGGTGAACTTGATGACCAGCGTCCGTTCCATGGGGCCCGGCTCCATCCCCGTACGGTGGAAGGGGCCACGGTGGTCCAGGTCGTTGAACACGACGAAGAGCCCGGTTCCCGCGGTGTTCAGCCATCCGAACCGGACGTTGCTGGAGAGGTTCCGCGTCTGATCGTTGTACTGGACGAGGGACTGGAGGTAGACGCGGGGGGTGAACGACCAGGCGGCCCGGAGGGTGAGGAGCATGGTCTCGAAGTCTCCTCCGGCGAGGCGGACATCGTAGTACTGCACCCGCCCGGAGGTGACGAGGCGGTCCCCTCCCCGGAAGTTCAGGGCGAGAGATCCACCCCTGCGCGTTCCGTCGTAGAACCCTCCGAACTCCACCCGACCCTCCGCGGACAGGGTGGCGCTCCGGTTGGTGTTCCAGGCGAAGTTCATCTCCACGTTGTCGTAGGTGCCCGCGGGAACCACGACTCCGGGGTGGATGGTGAAGGGGGCCTTGAGCCCCTCCCTGGTCAGGTTCAGGGCCGGGAGCTCGATGAAGGCGCCATTGGAGAACTCGAAGTGGGAGTCGATGTGGATCCACCGGCTTTCGGAAAACCCGTCCAGATCGAAGTGCTCCCGGTAGTTGATATGGGGGCGGACCTCCTGGAGCCAACGGACCTCGGGGAGGCGGAAGCGGCGCATGATGGAGCCCTGCACAAACCGGTATTCGGTGCGGGGGAGGAAGCCTACCTCCGGGTTGAAGCCCCGCTGGACCTCCCGATAGGAGGCGCCGGCGCGCCAATCAGGGGTGTTCAGGGTGGCGTTCGCGGCTCCGGCCGTCGCCGGTCCCCCCACATCGGGGGTGGTGGTGCGGGCGAGGTACCCGTCGAGGGTGAGGTGGTCACCAATCCCCCAGCGCCCATCCACCCCGTAGGTCAGGTTGTAGTCGTCCGTGTCGTCCGTGTTGAGGCGGGATACGAGGATGGTCCCCACCTGCGACCGGTTCGGGAGGGCACGAAGCGCCCGCGCCACCGAGACGTGGTTCGCCGGTGACCACGGCTGAAGCTCACCGGTGACGGGATCCGGGAACTCCACCGCTCCGGTCTGGACCGAAAGGAGCCCCAGCGCGGTGCTCCCAACCGTTCCGGTGAGACGCCCACCGGCACGAATGGGGGCTTCCCGCCCTCGCTCGATCCCGATGCGGCGGGAGAAGAAGAGCTCCACCGCCTGGGGAGTTCCCGCCGAGAAGGTGCCCGCATTCTCCAGGAAGAAGGGGCGCTTCTCCGGGAAGAAGAGGTTGAAGCGGGTCAGATTGATCTGCTGGTCATCCACCTCTACCTGGGCGAAGTCGGTGTTCACCGTGAGGTCGAGAGTGAGGTTGGGACCGAGCCCGACCTTCACATCTCCTCCCACCTCCACCGCGTAGTCGGTGGAGACCGGATCAGCGATCCAGCTCCGGGACCCCGAAGAGAGGAGGTAGGGGGTCACGGTGAGGGAGCGGCGCGCGGGAGCCTCGAGTCCGGTGAGTGTTCCCGCGAGGGAGACCCGGTGCAGGTTGTATTGGCGGGGGAGGGGAGCCCAGAAGGCCTCCTCGCTCTTTCGCCTGATCTTCCGCGAGAAGTTCACCCCCCACTGCTGCGGTCCGGCGCCGCCGTAGCGGAGTGTGGAGAAGGGGATGCGGAACTCGGCGTACCATCCCTCCCCATCCCGGGAGGTGGCCACCTCCCAGCTTCCGTCCCAGTTGAGGTTGAACCCCCCGCCGGATCCTCGCTGCATCCGATCACCGCCGCCGCCGCCCTGCCCTTCCCGGGTAACCTGTCCGTCGTACTCGATCCCTGCGGGGGTTGTCCCGAAGACAAAGCCGTTCTGCCGGTCGTGGTAGGTGTCGAAAATGAGGACAAAGGCATCCGTCTCGTTCAGGCTCGCGTCGCGCCGGCTTTCCCCCTGGAGGATTCCCGCCGGGTTGCTGTCGTAGAGCCAGGCGCCGATGTAGAGGGCGTCGTCGTCGAAGAGGATTCGGACCTCGGTGCGCTCGGAAGCCGGGCGCCCCTCGAAGGGAGCATTCTGGATGAAGCCCGAGAGGATGGGGGCCGACTGCCACTCCTCCTCATCGAGCCGCCCGTCGATACGGGGGGGAGTGAGTGTCCGGACCGCCTCGGCCAGGAGGGAGGCTCCAGTGGCACGTTCCGCCGCTCCCTCACCGGGCTGGGCTCGCAGCGGGAGAGGGGTGAGGGAGGGGGCCGCCACCAGGAGAAGGAATGCGATGGCGGTGCAGAGGCGACGGACGAGAGAGGCCATGGACTGGACGAAGAACCGGGCTGGAGGGGAAATGAGAAATTGACACCTGCGGGGTGGCGGATGTCAATGCGGGAGAGCTTGCCTGAACGTGGAGGGGGGTGGACCTTGGGGGGATGGTCAAGCGAACCCTGATACCGACGGGGCTCATCGCCCTCTTCCTCATCCTCCCCGGCTGCGTGAGCACCGCGCCTGGGGGCGGCCCTGCCCAGACCAACCCCATCACCAGGGATGAGATCAGGGTCACCGGGGTGGCCAGCGCATACGACCTGTTGGTCAGGGTCCGTCCAACCTGGCTCCGCACCGGCGGGGGCGCGCTCGTCCTCTACCTGGATCAGACCCGTGTCGCGGACGGGAGCGGGGTTCGCCCCTACCTGGAACGCTTCTCCACCGTCTACATCCAACAGGTCCGGTGGCTGACCCCCGAGGAAGCTCGCGAGATGCCCAACATTCCACCCGGAACGCTGCGGGGCGCCATCCAGATCGTAACATCGAGGGAGTGAGCCGCCCTTCCTGACACCTTCCTGACACGCACCTTCCGATCTTCCAGGGGCGTCATTCGGGGTCGCGCCGGCGATCCGACGGGAGGGCGCCCGGGGAGCGCCTCGCCTCCCCGCGATCCGGAACGCGGAGGGGAGGGTGGAGTGGAGCGAGTCCTCGGTGCGGGTTCCCGCCGAAGGAGGGGGAGGGCGGTATCGTCCCTTTCGTCGGCGGATCGCGGTTCGTGAACCCACGAGCCCTCGCTATCGGCGGTACCTCAGAGGAGAGATGTCCGGGAGCCCCCTCGGCCTCGGGGCTCCCTCGCAGCGGGTCTCCGTCCCGCCCCCGAGGATCCTGGCCGCCGTTCGGGATCCGGCGCGGCGTGCGCGCCTCCATGAGGCGGCGCGCGCGGCGATCCGGCTCCGCCTCGGCGAATGGAGGGTGGTGGAGGCAAAGGGGGCCGCCGAAGCCCTCCGCCAGTGCGCGCTCCGCCCTCCCGCTCTTCTCATCCTCGATCCGACACCGGCGGATTCCGGAGAGGTGGAGAGGGCGCTTCACGCTTTCCCCAACGTTCCCACCCTCCTCTATATGAAGAGTGGCGAGGTGCACCCGGAACGGATCCTCGAACTGGGCCGCCTGGGGGTCACGGGGGTGGTGGAGTGGGGCCGAAACGATCGCCCCTCGGTGTTGGCCGAACTCCTCCTGCGGAGCTGGGGGGGCGGGCGGGGACAGCAGCTCCTCTCCGCCCTTCTCCTGAGGCTCCCCGGGGAATTCCACTCCCTCGTGCGCCGCGCCTACCTCGAGGTGGGAGTGCGGGGGGGGCGCGACCTCACCGTGGACCGGTTCACCTGGCTCTGGAGGCCGGGGGCGCATCGAACCACTCTCGCCCTGGCCACCCGACGCTACGGTCTTCCCTCTCCCGGGTGGCTGGTGCGCTACCTGGTGGCGCTCCGGGCCGCGGAAGCCCTCTCCAACCCCGGCTCCACCGTTTCCCAGGTGGCCCTGGGGATGGGATTCGATTCGGACGCCGCCCTCCGCGAGTTCTTTCGGCGGCTCGCCGGGCGGCCCCCGTCGGCGGTGACGCCGGAGTTCCTTCTCTCCCTTCTGGACCGGCGGATCGGCGGAAAGGAGGGGGTCGGATGAGGTCGTCTCCAAAGCATGGCGGTCCTGCTCGGATCCGTGAGGCAGCCATGGTCCTGTCTCCGGTAGCGTTCGGCACATACCCACACCGGGGCCCGGAGCACTGCTCCCGACTCCCACTGCCGACCGGCGGGGAGGGGCCCGGACCGAGAAGGAGAGAGGACCATGCGCCGCAATCTGATGATCGCGCTCACCGCCACCACCATGTGGGGTGGCGCCCTGGCCCAGCCGCTGGCCGCAGACGAGAGCTGCCTCGAGGAGGTCCTGCGCCTCTGCGACGATGCGCTCGCCAACTCCAACTGGCTGGAGAAGATCGCCGTCGGGGCCTGGTGCACCATTCTCGCTGCGTCGTGCGCCATCGACTCGATCGACGTGATCTGATCGAAGCGGAACTGAGGAGCAGCCCCCGATTCCCCGGAAGTGAGGAACCACCCATGTACGGAGCGAACGTATGACCAGATCGTGGAGGGTTCTTCTGGGGGTCGGGGGTTTGCTCCTCGTCGCGGGCGTCATTCTCCCTCGCCTCGCCGGCACGCCGGAGGAGGTGGGGGAGGGACCCCATCAAGGTGAGTTGGCGATCTTCGATCCCGATGTGGTGGGCGGGTGGGAGCTCCTCTTCCACCTCACGCCGGAGCAGCTCGGGGGAGGTGGGGTGCGTGGGCTCGCGATTACCGGAGACACCCTCGTCCTCGTCCAGCGGCATCAGTGGGTGGGGTGGGTCGACGGGGAGCTTCGCGGACCCTTCGGGAGTGCCACGGCCGGGAGCCCCGACTGGATTGCCGCGGGAGAAGGGGTGGCCATCGTGGGGGACGAGGTGATGATCCTGGATGCACGTCGAACCCAGATCTCCCGTTGGTCTTTGGAGGGCGATCGTCTTGGCGAGGTGAGCCTGGCCGAGGTGGGGAGCGGCGGCGTCTTTCCCGATCAGTTCCGGAGTGAGGCCCGTCTCCTCTACCTCACCGGGCGCACCCTTGCCGTCGGGGGGATGGGGGAGTGGCAGCTCCACCGGATCGACCTTTCCGAGGGCACCGGAGAGATCGTATTCCGCCGCCCCATAGAACGGGTGCCCGGATCGGCGCTCGACGCATTCATCCCCCTTCCCCTCGGCGACGGGCGACTGGAGGTGGGGCGGGCATTCGGTTGGGACGGAGTCCGCCTCGACGGAGCCGGGGAGGTCGTGGGAGAGTGGAACCGCCCGGGAGGCCCCATGTGGGTCGTTCCCGACTCGACTCGCCGCCGCCTACGCCTCCTCCTGGCACAGTTGCCCGAATCGGAGCGATTGGCCGTGGAGCTCCCTGAGACGCTTCCGGTTCTTCGGGGGCTGGAGGTCTTCGGGGAGAACATGAGGCTGGCCCTTCTCTTTTCCGGTGTGGACGAGCACGTTCATGTCGAACTCCTCACCGAGGACTACGAGCCCCTCGTTCGCCTGTGGGAGCGCCCAGAGGAGCACCCGGTGTTCCTCGCCGGCGGGCGGGTGTTCCGGGTGCGGGAGGAGATGGATATGAGCGTGGTGGAGGAACTGGCGATCCGTGTCGGAGGGAGACCATGACGCTTGTGGAGATGGAGGGAGTGTCGGTTCGGTACGCCCGCGACCGCGCCGACGCACTCAGCGAGGTGTCGCTCTCCCTTTCGGGAGGGATCGTGGGGCTCATCGGTCCCAATGGGGCGGGGAAAAGCACCCTCCTCAAGCTCCTTCTGGGGGTGGTGAAGCCGTCGGCCGGATCTGTCAGGATCTCCGGACTCCCTCCCGACCTCTTCCGACTCCGCATGGGGGGTGGCTTCATCCCGGAGCGCCCCATCTTCCCCTCCTATCTCCAGGTGGGAGAGTTTCTGCGGTGGCTGACGGTCCTCACCGGATCCCCTCCGCTCCCCAGGGAGTGGATGGAGCGGCTGGGGGTGGAAGCCCTCTCCGGGTTTCGTCTGGACGGACTCTCCCTCGGGCAGAAGCGCAGGGTCGAACTCGCCGCCGCCCTTCTCGGCGATCCCCCTCTTCTTCTCCTGGATGAACCCACCAACGGGCTCGATCCCCTCGTTCTCACCGAGTTCCGATCCCTCGTGACCGCCGCCCGACGGGACGATCGGCTCATCCTCATCTCGTCCCATCACCTCGATGAGCTTCAACGGGTGGCCGATCGAGTCGTCATGTTGAACGAAGGGAAGCTGGAGGGGAGCTGGGGGGCTCAGGAGGTCGCCGACGAATCGGGCTCCTTCCACGAACACTTCCTCCGGATCGTGGGCAATCATGCGCACTGAGGCGAGGGGGCGCCGCGGGAAGGCGGCCGCCGTGATGGGGTGGGAGTGGCGCCACTGGATCCGGAAGGAGCCGGGGCGCGTGCGATTCGGGATTCTCCTGGCCGTACCCCTCCTCTACGCCTTCCCCTTCGAATGGTCGGGGCTCTTCGGCGAGGCCCGGCAGGGGGTGGGAGTGGTGCTCCTCTGCGCCGTGGTGGTCCTGGCCCTCGGGGTGGGTCACCGGTCGGGGCGGCCCGTGCCCGAGGAGTTCTGGTTCTACCAGAAGGGGGCCTCCCTGGTGGACAGGGCACTCGGTCGATGGGTGGTGAGAGGCGCCATGGCCCTTCTTCTCCTGACCTGGTGGGTCTTCACCGCCCGCCTTGCTCTCCACCTCCTCGGCGTCGAGGATGCCGCGGGGGGGGTGGTGGGGGATCTCCTGGGGTTCGGGGCGCTCTTCCTCCTCCTCTGGGGGGTGCTCTTCGCCTTCGGTGCCGCGGGTGTCGAACGGTCGGTGGAGTGCACCCTCCTGGTCTGCCTCCTGTACTTCATCCATGTCGCCTTCGGCTCCCGGCTCCCAGACCTGATGGGATCGGTTCTGTCCATTGTACTCCCACCCTTCGGACATGCCCTGGCCCTTCGAACCGGGGTGAGGGATCCCCTCCATACACTGGAGCTGATCTCCCGGGTCGGGATCTACCTGGTGATTCTTCTGGGGGCCGGGTCGCTCGCCATCACTCGGCGGGTGCCCGAGGAGTAGAGGGGGCGGGCAGGAGGAACACTTCCTTCCCTCATGGGGTGCCGCACTCTGCTGCGGCGTCCACCCGGGCGCATTCGAACGTCTTCGGGAGGGAAGCCGATGCTCCGTGTCATCCGCCACCTGATGGGTGATCGACGACGGATTCCCTTTGTCTATCATCCGGATTACCGACGGGAACTGGCCGGCATCCCCATCGATGCCATGCGTGGCGAGCGGATCCTGGCCTTTCTCCTGGAGGAGCGGCTCATCCGTTCGAAGCAGGTGTCGCTCCCACGCCCCGCCTCCTGGGAAAACCTCCGCCGAGTCCACTCGCCGGATTATCTGCGAACGCTGGAGGATCCGGAGGTGGTGGGACAGATCCTGGGGATTTCCCTGGACGAACGGGGGGCGCGGGGAGCGGTGGAGCTTCAGCGCCTGGCGGCGGGGGGGACCATCCAGGCGACACGACTGGCCCGTCGCCGAGGCGGCACGGTCATGCATCTGGGCGGGGGGTTCCATCATGCGGCCCCTGAACGGGGTACCGGTTTCTGTCTGTTGAACGACGTGGCGGTGGCGGTGGCCAGGCTGCGCGCCCGGGGCTTCGGAGAGCCCATCCTGGTGGTGGATCTGGACATCCACGATGGGAACGGGACCCGCATCGCCTTCGCCGGCGATCCTTCCGTCCACACCTACTCCCTGCACAACGAAACCTGGGACGAGGTGGATGCGGTGGCGGACACCTGTATCGCGCTCGGACCCGGTGTCGACGACGGGCGCTATCTCGACACCCTCAGGAACACCCTTCCCGAGGTGGTGGCAGACCATGCTCCGGGACTCCTCTTCTACATCGCCGGCACGGATGTGGCCGCCACCGATCGGTATGGGGACGCCAACCTTTCATCGGAGGCGATTCACCAGCGGGACTGCTTCGTCATGGAGGTGGCCGGGGTACGGGAGGGTGGAGAGCCCATCCCGTCGGTCATTCTCCTGGGGGGAGGATACGGTTCGACGGCATGGCGACCCTCCGCCCGCTTTGCCGGGTGGCTTGTCGCCAATCGGCTCGTGGAGCCTCCCGACGACCTGACCGCGGCGCTCAACCGGGTTCGATGGCTGCATCGGATGGGGGAGGAGATGAACGCTCCGGAGAGGGGCGCCAAGGTGCGGGACGAACCGATCTTCACCTTCACGGAAGAAGATCTGGCGGCTCTGGGTGGTGGGGAGGGTGGCCCTCCCCTCCTCCTGGGACGGTACCCCCGGAGCCGGATCGTCGAACAGTTGGAGCGGTTCGGAATTCTCCCGCAGATCCGCGCTCGGGGGTACCTGGATCCCCGGGTGGAGCTTCTCCCTTCCACCGGATTCGGGCCCACCGTACGGGTGTTCGGAGAACCTGACGGAAAGACCCTTCTCGTGGAGGTCCGACTCGATCTCGACCACACCACCCTTCCGGGGATGACGCTCCTGGGGGTCGAGTGGCTCCTTCTCCAGGATCCCAGGCATCACTTTCCACCCTGGCGCCCCCCCCTTCCCGGGCAGGAGAACCCCGGCCTGGGGGTACTCGCCGACACCGTCGCCTGGCTCGTGACTCTCTGCGAGGAGCTGGAGCTGGACGGTCTGGGATTTCGCTCGTCCCACTTCTACATCGCGGTGCTGGCCCGGAAGCACCTCCGCTTTCTCCGCTCGGGAGACGAGGCGCGCTACCGGGCCATTCGCGAGGCAACGAAGGGGAGGCCCCTTGCCGAGGTCACCCACCTGGTGGAGGCGGGAGAGGTCCGGGACCCCCAGACGGGAGAACCGATCCGGTGGGTGGACGTACCCATGGTAGTGCCCCTTTCGAGCTCCATGCGGGACCGGCTGGGGGAGCCTCCCCTTCGCTGACGGGGTGGATCAGTCGTCCGCCGCGGGGACGGCCTGGGCCTCGATCTGGATCTGGATCTCGTCGCCGACGAGGACCCCACCGGTCTCGAGAGCCTGGTTCCAGGTCAGTCCGAAGTCCTTCCGGGAGATCCTGGTTTCGGCCCGAAACCCGACGCGAGGGTTCCCCCACGGATCGACCCCACGCCCCAGCTCCTTTCCGGAGAGAGTTACCTCACGAGTCTCGCCGCGAATGGTGAGGTCTCCGGTGATCCGGAACGAATCGGGAGAGCCTTCCACGGAGCGGGATTTGAAGGTGAGGGTCGGATGCTCTTCCACATGGAAGAAGTCGGCGCTCCGGAGGTGATCGTCCCGATCCCCGTTCCGGGTGTCGATGGAAGAGGCATCCAGCTCCACCGAGACGGTGGAATCGGCAAAGTTCTCCGCCAGATGGATGGCGCCCTCGACTCCGGGGAAGGATCCCTTCACGGTGGAGATCATCATATGCCGAACGGAGAATCCCACCTCGGTATGCGCCGCATCGATGGTCCAGTCGCGGATGTCCGCGCTGGTCGTGGTCGTGGTCGTGTCGCTCATCGGTTGCTACCTCCAGAGTTCGATTCAGCAATGAGCATCTCACTACTGAATAATATGGGGAAAAATAAAGAGGCCGGGCCTCGGTAGGGTGCTCCTTGATGGAAGCACGAAGCTTAAACTAATACCTCGGGCACGCCCCCTCAAGGGGGTGTCGGTGTCGGGAGGTGCGCCCGGAGCCCGGAGTCGGTGGGCTACCGCGCGTCCCGCGCCCCGTACCCCAGCTGCTTCAGGAGGTGGATCGCCGCCTCCTTCTCCTCGCTGGAGAGCCCTGCGGTGGCTTGTGCAAGGGCCTCGGCGTGCTCCGGAAAGATCCGCTCCATGAAGGCTCGACCCTCTCCGGTGAGGACCGCATATCGAGCTCGCCGGTCCTCCACCGACTGACGGCGTTCCACCAGACCACGAGCCACCAACCGGTCCACCAGATAGGTGATTCCCCCCGACGATACGAGGATCTTGCTCTTGATCTCGCTCTGGAGGAGGGGGCCCTTGTGGTACAGGGCCTCCAGCACGGAGAACTCTCCGGTGGTCAACCCATGACGCGCTACATCCTGCCGGCTTCGCTCCATCAGGGCGGCGCCGGCTCGAGCCAGCACGGTGAAGAGCTTCAGGGGTTGACGGTACTCGGTGGGTACGGGGGCCGGGGGAGGATCTTCCACGCCGGGTCGCATGTGGTCTCTGGTCAAGGTCAATGGTTGATGGTGGAGGCGAGAGGTTTTGAACGGACGGATACGGAGAAGTGTCGGCATGCGGTGCCCCGTTGGCCTCGTCCGAGCTTCGGCAGCGTTCGGGGGAATGTGGGTGTCATGATGGGGGGGGCGCCACTCCCGGCGTATGGGTTGCCCCCATTCCACCCGGCCGTTTGCCGGAGCGGCTCCCGACCTGTATTGATTCCCCTGAACCCGTCACAATCCGTGGAGCGTTCACCTCAGACGGCGCCACACCCGCCGTCCGCCCGATCCACCCCATCGTCAGCGCCACAAGGAGGTCCCATGAAGAGGCGACTCCTCTTCTTCCTGGCCGCCGCTCTCCTCACACCGGGGGCGGTACTAGCCCAGACCACTCCCTTTGAGGGGATGCGTGAGAACCCGTCGGGAGTTCATGCCCTCACGAACGCCCGTATCGTCGTTGAACCCGGGCGAATCCTGGAACGGGGAACGGTGGTCATCCGGGACGGCGCCATCCAGGCGGTGGGTGCCAATGTGACCCCTCCCGCGGACGCCTTCGTCTGGGATCTCTCCGGTCACACGCTCTATCCCGGATTCATCGACGCCCACTCCAAGGTGGGGCTCTCGAACGCCCGGGATCTGGAGGGTCGTGGCGCGCGGCACTGGAACCCTCAGGTCCGATCCCATCTCAGCGCCGCCGATGAGTTTTCCGCCGGTGCCGAAGAACTCCAACTCCTTCGCTCCCAGGGGTTCACCCTGGCCCATGCCGTCCCCGCCGACGGCGTCTTCCGGGGTGTTACCGCGCTGGTAAGCCTGGGCGGTCGGGAGAATGCCGATCGGGTTCTTCGCGCGGAGGTAGCCCAGTCGGTGTCCTTCACCCGCAACGTTGGACTCGGAGCCACCTATCCCACATCGGAAATGGGAGGGATCGCGCTCATCCGGCAGGTTCTCTACGACGCGGAGTGGTACCCCCGCGCCCACGAGACCTATCGGCGCAATCCGGCGGGGCTCCGGCGCCCCGAAGCCAACGCCGCCCTCGAGCGCCTCGCTCCGGCGGCGGTGGGACGCCTCCCCCTCGTCTTCGAAACCACCCGCGAAGAGGAGGTTCTCCGGGCCCTCGCACTCGCCGAGGAGTTCCCCATCACCCCGTGGATCCGGGGGAGCGGGGACGACTACCTGGTGATGGACGCGTTGCGCGGAAGCTCCATCCCCCTGATCCTTCCGCTGAACTATCCGCAGCGCCCCAACGTCTCCACCCCCGAGGCGGCGCTGAACGTGAGCCTCGGCGACCTTCGTCGGTGGTACCTGGCTCCGGAGAACCCCGGGCGGCTTGCAGCGGCCGGCGTGGAGTTCGCTCTCACCACCGACGGACTCGGGAACAACCGGAGCGACTTCATCCGGAACCTGCGCCTGGCAGTGAATGCGGGGCTTTCCGAGGATGTAGCATTGGCGGCCCTCACCACCCGTCCCGCGCGCCTTCTGGGGGTTCAGGCCACACACGGCACTCTCGAGTCCGGGAAGGTGGCGAACCTGGTGGTGGTGGAAGGGGATCTCTTCCGGGAGGATGGGCGGATTCGCGACGTCTGGGTGGACGGGCGTCGCTACGAGGTGGAAGCCGCACCCTCATCGGACCCCCGAGGTCGATGGGTGGTCATGGCCCCGGACGCTCCTGCTCTGGAAGCGTCGCTGGAGGTAGGCGGGGCACCGGGGCGCCCTTCGGGGACGATCATCCTGAACGGGGAAACGGTGCGCGCCACCACCGTCCAGTTCCAGGAAGGGGCACGCCGCCTGAGGGTGGACTTCCCCGGGAGCGCGCTCGGGATGGAGGGGACCGTTCGGGTCTCCGCCACCATCTCCGGAAACACCCTGAGCGGGTGGGGCGACCTCCCCGACGGCTCCAGGGTGGCCCTCCGGGGGGAGCGGAGCTCAACCCTTCCCCAGACCGCCGGCGGAAATGGTGAAAATGGGGACGCTCCCACCGCGGCGCGGGCTCGCATGGCCCTCGAGGCGGTGTGGCCGGCCATGGAGTATGGCCGCGCCTCCATCCCCGAGCAGCCTGCCGCCGTCCTGGTCCGGAATGCGACCGTGTGGACCATGGGCCCCCAGGGAGTGATGGAGAACGCCGACCTCCTCATTCGTCGCGGCGAGGTGGCCGAGGTGGGACAGAATCTCCAGGCTCCATCAAATGCCGTCGTCATCGACGGGACGGGGAAGCATGTCACCCCCGGGCTCATCGACGCCCACCTCCACTCCGGACTCTCCGGCGGGGTGAATGAGACCGGCGCCGCCATCGTTCCGGAGGTGCGCATCGGCGACGTCCTCACCACCAACAACATCTGGATGTACCGGCAGCTCGCCGGTGGGCTTACCGCGGCCCACGTCATGCATGGCTCGGCGAACCCCATCGGAGGGCAGAACCAGCATGTGAAGATGCGGTGGGGAGCCTCGGTGGACGACATCCGGATGGAGGGAGCGCCCCGAACGGTGAAGTTCGCCCTTGGAGAAAACCCCACCCGGCGCCCCGAGCGCTACCCCGATACCCGCCAGGGGGTGAACGAACTCATCGCCGAACACTTCCGGGCGGCACGGGAATACGAGGCCGGATGGGCCGAGTGGGAGCGGACCCGCCAGGGGATCCCTCCCCGGCGCGACCTCCGGATGGACGCCCTGGTGGACATCCTCAATGAGGACATCCTGGTCCAGAGCCACTCCTACCGGCAGGACGAGATCCTGGCCCTCATGCGGCTGGCGGAGGAATTCGACTTCACCATCAAGGCCTTCCACCACGGGGTGGAGGCGTACAAGGTGGCGCCCGAGCTCCGGGAACATGGCGCCGGCGCAGTCGTCTGGACCGACTGGTCCTCCTTCAAGATCGAGGCGTACGATGCCTCGGTGTACAACGCGAGACTCCTGGTGGAGCTGGGTGTTCTCACCTCTCTCCATTCGGACAACAGTCAGCTCGCCGCTCGGATGAACTGGGAGGCGGGGAAGATGGTTCGCGCCGGGATGGACGAGGTGGACGCCATGGCGCTCATCACCATCAACACCGCAAAGCTCATTGGCGTCGACGACCGGATCGGTTCCCTGGAGTCGGGGAAGGACGGCGACTTCGTCATCTGGAGCGGGCACCCCCTCTCCACCTTCACCCGAGCAGAGCAGACCTGGGTAGATGGACGCCGCTACTTCGATCTGGAAGAGGATCGGGTGCTCCGCGCCCGGGCCGCCGACGAGCGAGCCCGCCTCATCCAGGCCGCCCTCAACGACCGCTGACCCCGGAGAGACGACCATGACGACGCATCGCAATCGGACGCGCGTGGCCCTCGCTCTTGCGGCGGCCCTTGCCCTTGCCCTCACCCCCGCGGCGGCGGAGGCCCAGACCCCTGCGCCGAAACAGGACCGCCCCATCGCCCTTGTGGGGGGCACCATCCACCCGGTAAGTGGGCCCGCCATCCCCGGCGCGACCCTCGTTTTCGAGAACGGGCGAATCACCGCGCTGGGCACCAATGTGGAGATCCCCGCCGGAGCCGAGCGGGTGGACATCACCGGAAAACACGTCTACCCCGGGCTCGTCGACGGCTTCAGCCAGCTCGGGCTCTTCGAGATCGGAGGGTTCGACGTCACCATCGACCTGAACGAGCTCGGGCCCTTCAACCCCAACGTCCGGGCCGAACTCGCCATCAACCCCGAGAGCCGGCACATCGGGACCACCCGTTCCAACGGGGTGCTGGTGGCCTTCCCATCTCCGACGGGGGGGCTCGTCTCCGGTCATTCGGCGGCGGTGAACCTGGACGGTTGGACCTATGACCAGATGACCTTCAAGAGCATGGCGGCTCTCATGGTCACCTGGCCCAATCCGAACAACCCCAACCAGTACGAAGCCGGGATCCGCGAACTCCGCGGATATTTCCGCGAAGCCCGGGCGTACGAGGCGCGGCTGAAGGGCGCGGAGGGGCACTTCCCACGGGATGCCAAGCTGGAGGCCATGATCCCCGCCCTCACCGGGGAGATCCCCATCGTGGTGGGGGCCAACGAGATCCGACAGATCCAGGACGCCATCACCTGGTCCGAGGAAGAGGGGGTCCGCATCGTCATCCTGGGAGGGCGAGACGCCGGATATCTGACCGATCAGCTGGCCCGCACCCGGATTCCCGTCCTCCTCACCGCGGTTCTCAACTCCCCGAGTCGGGACTGGGAGGGGTACGACGACGTGTACGGCCTCCCCGCCCGCCTCCACGAGGCCGGAGTCCGATTCGGGGTGAGTGGAGGGGGGTCGGCGCCCTACGCGAACCGCCTCCCCTACGAGGCCGGCGCCGCCATCGCCTACGGGCTGCCGGAGATCGAAGCCCTTCGCTCCGTGACCCTCTATCCCGCGCAGTTCCTCGAGGTGGACGACCGGGTGGGCTCCCTGGAGGTGGGGAAGGACGCCACCTTCCTCATCACCACCGGGAACCCGTTGGATTATCTGAGCCGCATCGAGCAGGCCTACGTCGAGGGACGGAAGATCGACATGGCGGATGCCCACTGGCAGTTCTATGAACGCTATGTGGAGAAGGGGCGCCAGATGATGGGAGGATCGGATCGGTAGCCCCACAGTTCACCGGTAGGGACCCACGCCCCGGGGGGAGCTTCCCTCCGGGGCGTGGTGCATGTGGGGGGCTCGCCTCTGTGGTGATAATGCGTTATTGATATCGCACACTCCGTATTCCGCATCATCCCACTCCCTCCACGTCGGCACCAGGTCCATGAACCAGCTCCCCGTCACCGTCCTCTCCGGCTTCCTCGGCGCCGGAAAGACCACCCTCCTGAACCACATCCTCACCAACCGGGATGACCTCCGGGTGGCGGTCATCGTGAACGACATGTCCGAGGTGAACATCGATGCGGCGCTGGTGCGGGGAGGAGAAGCCGCGCTGAGCCGGACCGATGAGCAGCTCGTGGAGATGACGAACGGGTGCATCTGCTGCACCCTCCGGGAAGATCTCCTCATCGAGGTCCGGCGCCTGGCGCTGGAGGGGCGCTTCGACTACCTCCTCATCGAATCCACCGGGATTTCCGAGCCCCTTCCGGTGGCCGTCACCTTCGTCTTCGAGGACGAGGAGGGGAGAGCCCTCTCCGAGTTCGCCCGCCTGGACACCATGGTGTCGGTGGTGGACGCACGGGCCTTCCTGGATGACTTCGCCTCCCAGGATTTCCTGGCGGACCGCGGAGAGGCGCTGGGAGAAGAGGACGAGCGCACCCTCGCCGACCTCCTCGCCGATCAGGTGGAGTTCGCCGACGTCCTCGTCATCAACAAGGCGGACCTGGTCTCCGCCGACGAACTGGAGCACCTCAAGGCCTTCCTCCGCTCCATGAACCGGGAGGCCGACATCCTCACCACCACCTATGGCGAGGTCCCATTGGACCGAATCCTCGGTACCGGGAAGTTCGACTTCGACAGGGCGAGCGCCGCTCCGGGGTGGCTCCAGGAGCTGGACGGAAATCGCATCCCGGAGACGGAGGAGTACGGGATCTCATCCCTCGTTTTCCGGGCTCGCCGCCCGTTCCACCCTCAGCGCTTCTGGGACTTCGTGAACGGCGCCTGGCCCGGGGTGGTGCGAGCGAAGGGGTTCTTCTGGCTTTCATCCAGGATGGAGGTGGTGGGATCCCTCTCCCAGGCCGGGGTCATGCGGGAATACGGTCCGGCGGGGGCCTGGTGGGCGGCGCTTCCCGAGGGGGTGGACGAGGATGACCCGGACGTCGCCGTCATGTTGGAGACGCTTTGGGAGGAACCATGGGGTGACCGCCGCCAGGAGCTGGTGTTCATCGGGCAGTATCTGGACCGGGAGGCGCTGGAGGAGAGGCTCGAGGCATGTCTTCTCTCGTCCGAGGAGATGGCGCTCGGCGTGTCCGGATGGAGCGACCTCGACGACCCCTTCCCCGAATGGATCGCCGAGGAGGTGGAGGTGGTGGAGATGTCCTGACCCTCGGACGGGTGGGGCTTCACCGGCACTCCACAACCCAATCGAGTTCCGCTAAATTACAGGGCTGGACATCAAGCCGAGTCCAGCGCCGAACGAACTTGAGATAGCCCGCTCCAGAGTTGTTGCCGGTCATCGGTCGCTCCTGGTATTCCGGGCCAGGAGTGCATATGCCCATTCGCAACATCGCCATCATCGCCCATGTGGACCACGGGAAGACCACCCTGGTGGACAAGATGCTCCGCCAGGCGGGGGTCTTCCGGGACAACCAGGCCGTGCAGGAGCGGGTCATGGACTCGAACCCGCTGGAGCGGGAACGGGGGATCACCATCCTGGCGAAGAACACCGCCGTGACCTGGAACGGGGTGAAGATCAACATCGTGGACACCCCCGGTCACGCCGACTTCGGGGGTGAGGTCGAGCGGATTCTCCGGATGGTGGACGGGGTCCTCCTCCTTGTGGATGCGGTGGAGGGGCCCATGCCCCAGACCCGCTTCGTCACCCGGAAGGCGCTGGAGCTGGGCCACATGCCGGTGGTGGTGGTGAACAAGGTGGATCGCCCTGCCGCCCGCGCCGCCGAGGTCCACGACGAGGTGCTGGAGCTCTTCCTGGAGCTCGACGCCTCCAACGAACAGCTCGACGCCCCCTTCCTCTACGCCTCCGGGCTGGACGGGTGGGCCACCACCGAGCTGGATGGGAAGGGCGATGACCTGACCCCCCTCTTCGACGCCATCCTGACCCACGTTCCCGAGCCCGCCACCGATGTGGAGGGCCCCTTCCAGATGCTGGTCTCCACCCTGGATCACTCCAGCTACGTGGGGCGGATCGGGATCGGTCGCATCGAGCGGGGGAAGGTCACCGTGGGAGACGCCATCACCCTCCTCCCCTTCGGAAAGCCCGGACCGGTGGCGGAAGGTGAAGCCCGACGGGCCCGTGTCACCAAGCTCTTCTCCTTTCAGGGGCTGGACCGCATCGAGGTGACCGAAGCCGCGGCCGGGGACATCGTGGCGCTGGCGGGGCTCGATGAGGTGGAGATCGGGCAGACCCTCACACATCCGGAGCACCGTGAGCGCCTCCGGGGAATCAAGGTGGAGGAGCCCACCCTGGCGGTGGACTTCACGGTGAACAACTCCCCCTTTGCCGGGCAGGTGGGGAAGTTCGTCACCACCCGGCAGCTCCGGGAGCGGCTCTATCGGGAGCTGGAGCGGAATGTGGCGCTCCGCGTCGAGGACACGGCGGCCACCGATACCTTTCAGGTTTCGGGGAGGGGGGAACTCCACCTCTCCATCCTCATGGAGACCATGCGTCGCGAGGGGTACGAGTTCCAGGTCTCCCGCCCCCGGGTCCTGGAGAAGCGCGGCGAGGATGGGAGCCGGCTCGAACCCTATGAAGAGGTCCTGGTGGACGTCCCCGACGGGATGGTGGGGACCGTCATGGAGAAGCTCGGACCCCGTCGGGCCGAGATGCTCGACATGAAGCCCTCGGGAGATGGGACCACGCGGCTCCGCTTCCGCATGCCGGCGCGCGGGCTCTTCGGGTACCGCTCGGAATTCCTCACCGACACCCGGGGGGAGGGGGTTCTGAACCACCACTTCCTGGAGTACGGACCCTTCGCCGGCCCCATCCAGGGGCGGAAGAAGGGGGTCATGGTGGCGGACCGCACCGGGGAGAGCGTGGCCTACGCCCTCTTCAACC
>JBJHBD010000006.1:12913-51570 GCA_050485305.1 Gemmatimonadota bacterium | reverse complement strand
GGGGTGCCCTCTCCCGATGCGCTGCCGACAGGGTGTCGCTTCCACCCCCGGTGCTCCCATGCCTGGGAGCGGTGTCGAGGGGAGGCGCCGGGGTGGGTGGTCGGGGAAGAGGGGGGAGCGCGCTGCTTCCTCGCCGAGGAGGAGGGGTGATGGAGCCGCTCATGGAGGTGCGGGATCTCCGGGTCCACTACGCCCTGGAGACTGGACGCGAGACGGTTCGCGCGGTGAACGGCGTCTCCCTCTCCCTTCACGAGGGAGAAACGCTGGGGCTGGTGGGGGAGTCGGGGTGCGGAAAGTCTACCCTCGGGCGAGCGCTCCTGGGACTCATCCCCGCCGACGAGGGTGAAATTCTCTTCCGAGGGACGCCGCTCACGGCGCTGGATCGAAGGGGGCGGCGCACCTTCCGACGGACGGTGCAGATCGTCTTTCAGGATCCGGTGGCCTCCCTGAACCCTCGCATGAGGGTGGGAGAAATGCTGGACGAAGCGCTCCGGGTGCACGGGCTCGCGGGGGGGCGGCGCGGGCGGAGCCGGCGAGTGGGTGAGCTCCTCGAACGGGTGGGGCTCCTCCCCGAACACGCCGGACGGTTCCCGCACGAATTCAGCGGCGGTCAGCGGCAGCGGCTGGGGATCGCCCGAGCGCTCTCGGTGGAGCCGAGGCTCGTGGTTCTGGATGAACCGGTTTCGGCTCTCGACGTTTCGGTTCGCGCCCAGGTTTTGAACCTCCTCCGGGAACTCCAGGAGGAGCTGGACCTCACCTACCTCTTCATCGGCCACGATCTGGGGGTGGTTGAGCACATCTCGTCCCGCGTCGCCGTCATGTATCTGGGGCGGGTGGTGGAGATGGGCGGGGTGAGGGAGGTCTTTGAGCAACCTGCGCACCCATACACCCGGGCCCTCGTCTCCGCCGTCCCCGATGTAAGGGTTTTGCGGGGTGAGAAGGGGAGACGGATCCTCCTCGAAGGGGAAGTTCCGTCGTCAGTGGGGATCCCGGCCGGCTGCCCCTTTTATCCACGGTGTCCCCACCCCGGAAAGGACGCGGATTGCCGTACCCTTCTCCCGGACCTACGATATGGACCGGAGACGCATCGAGTCGCATGCATCAAGGTGGAAACGATCCGATGAATCGGGGGTTGACAGCTTGTTGGCTCGCCCGCATTATGCCACCTTCCTAAGCCCAAGAACAACGTTCTCGGCAGTCTCCGGAGCGGAGCCGACAGCGTCCGCCAGGTGATCCGGTACTCGGAGTCGCACAGACAAACCCTTCTCGGGAGGTCCTTTTGGTCGGTCTCACTCAGCTCTATAGCGCATTGCTCCAGATTCCTGGAGTGGACGCCGGCGATACAACTTTTGGCGAGCAGCTCGTCTTCGTTTGGGATGAGATGGGGTTCATGCGCTGGCCTCTCGGGCTCTGCCTCCTCGTCGGGATCCTGGTCATCATCTGGAAGTTTTTCGACCTGGCCGGGAAGAGCGGGAAGACCCGCAAGGTCCTGCGGGAGGTGAACGACCTTCTGGCCGAGCGGAAGGTGGACGCCGCCGTCGAGCTCTGCCGTGAGTCCGACTCCCCCGCCGGGAAGATCCTCTTCGCCGGCCTCGAGCGTCGCCAGGAAGGGACCGACCGGGTCATGAAGGCCATCGAGAACCAGGGGCTCCTGGAGCTGAGCAAACTCGAGAAGGGGCTGGTGGTGCTGGCCACCCTCACGAACGTGGCTCCTCTCCTCGGCTTCCTTGGAACGGTGATCGGGATGATCATGGCCTTCCAGGCCATCGAGGTTGCCGGTGAGGTGGAGGCGACGCTGGTGGCCGGAGGGATCAAGGTGGCGCTCCTCACCACGGCGGCGGGTCTCACCATCGCCATCCCGGTGAGCATCGCCCACAACTACTTCGTGTCGCGCATCGACGGTCTCGTCATCGACATGGAGGAGTCGGCTCAGAAGATGATCGACACCCTCCACGCCATGGGCGGTCGCGGCTGATCGGCCTCATGGCCTGACGGCACGCTGCCTTCGGGCAGGTAAAGGGGTCGCTCCGAAAAGGGGCGGCCCCTTTCCCTTTCCCCCTCCTGTGGGGACATTCCCACTCCTTGGCCGACCGGCCGCATCCACCAGATTACCTCCCTCAGAAAACCCCGAGCGCCGAGACCATGGTCGACGTTCCCGAGAAGAAGGCCCCGCGTCTCTTCCTCATCGACGCCTACGCACTCATCTACCGGTCCTTCTTCGCCTTCATCCAGCGCCCCCTCACCAACTCCCGCGGCGAGAACACCTCGGCTTCCTGGGGGTTCGCGAACTTCCTCATGGGGATTCGTGAGACCCACCAGCCCGACTACCTGGCGGTGGTCTTCGACGCCGGGATGAGCCACCGGGAGAAGGAGTACCCCGAGTACAAGGCCACCCGGGAGAAGATGCCCGACGAACTCCGGGACTCGCTCCCGAGGATCCGGGAGCTGGTGGCGGGTTTCAACGACGAGGTGGTGGAGCTGGAGGGGTACGAGGCGGACGACGTCATCGGCACGCTGGCCCGGAAGGCGGCAGAGAAGGGGATCGAGGCGGTCATCGTGTCCGGGGACAAGGACTTCTATCAGCTCATTCGCCCCGGGGTGAACCTCCTGAACCCCGGAAGAGGGGGCCCCACCGGGGTGGAGGCCGAGTGGGTCACCGAGGAGAATGCCTCCGCGCGCCTCGGCGTCCCTCCTCGCCTCGTCGCCGACTACCTGGCCCTCATCGGAGATGCGTCGGACAACGTCCCTGGAGCTCCCGGAATCGGACCCAAGACGGCGGTGAAGCTCCTAGAGGAGTTCGGCTCCCTGGAGGCGCTCCTGGAGCGGGCCGGAGAGGTATCGGGGAAGCGGGCACAGGAAGCGCTCACCGAACATGCCGAACAGATCCGGCTCTCGCGGCGCCTCGTCACCATCCTGGACGACCTCCCGGTGGAGCTGGAGCTCGAGCGGCTTGCGGTCCATGAGCCGAATCGGGAGCGCCTCCGGAAGCTCTTCGTGGAGCTCGAGTTCCGCACCCTCATCGAGAAGTTCTCCGAAGGGGTGGAGGAGGCGGGGGTCGCGGCGAAGGGAGAGACGGCGTATCGGGCCGTCACCGATCCGGACGAGATCCCGGCGTTGGTGGACGAGATCCGTCGCGCCGGGTGTGTGGCGGTGGATACGGAGACCACCTCCCTCTTCCCCATGGAGGCGAAGCTGGTGGGGATCTCCCTCTCCTGGGAGGAGGGGGCCGGGGTGTACCTCCCCTTTGCCCACACCTCCCCTCCCGGATCGCTCCTGGATGAACCCGGAGAGGAGGTAGAGAACCTCCCACCCCTCTCCCATCCTGCACTCCGCCCCCTGGTGGAACTCCTGGAAGATCCGGACTTCCCGAAGATCGGGCAGAACCTCAAGTACGATCTCCTCATTCTCGGACAGGCGGGGGTCACCCTCGAAGGGGTGGATTTCGACACCATGGTGGCGTCGTACGTCCTCGACCCCAGCCGTCGCCAGCACTCGCTGGATGTCCTCTCCACCGACTTTCTGGGGATCACTCCCATCGCCTACAAGGAGGTGACGGGGACGGGGAAGAAGCAGATCTCCTTCGCCGAGGTGGCGCTGGACGAGGCGGTGGCCTACGCCTGTGAGGACTCCGATCTTGCGCTCCGCCTCCGGAACCGCTTCGCCCCCGACCTGGAGGAGCAGAAGCTGGATGGGCTCTTCCGGGAGCTGGAGATGCCCCTCGTCCCCGTCCTGGCCCGGATGGAGCGGAACGGGATCCGGGTGGACGCCCCCTTCTTCCGGGAGATGAGCCGGCGCCTCGAGCGCGAGCTGGCGCTCCTGCAGAGTGAGATCTGGAAGGAGGCCGGAGAGGAGTTCAACATCAACTCCAATCCCCAGCTCCGGGAGATCCTCTTCGAGAAGCTGGATCTTCCGGTGATCCGTCGCACCAAGACGGGCCCCTCAACCGACGCCTCGGTGCTGGAGGAGCTGGCGGCTCGGGGGCACCCTCTCCCCATCCACCTCCTGGAGTACCGCCAACTCGAAAAGCTCCGATCCACCTATGTGGACGCCCTTCCCAAACTGGTGAACCCCGCTACCGGACGGATCCACACCTCCTTCAACCAGACGGTGGCGGCGACGGGACGGCTGTCGTCTTCGGACCCGAACCTCCAGAACATCCCCATCCGCACCGAGCTGGGGCGTGAGGTCCGAAAGGGCTTCATCCCGGAGGATGGGTGGGTCTTCCTGGCCGCCGACTACTCGCAGGTCGAACTCCGGATCCTGGCCCACTTCTCGGGCGACGAAGCCTTCGTCACCGCCTTCCGGGAAGACATCGACGTGCACCGCCAGACCGCCTCGGTGATCTTCGACGTCCCCCTGGACCAGGTCACGGCGGACCAGCGTGCCCGAGCCAAGACCATCAACTTCGCCACCCTCTACGGGCAGGGGGAATTCTCCCTGGGGCAGCAGCTCGGGATCGGGCGGGATGAGGCCGCGGAGTTCATTGCCGAGTATTTCCGGCGCTTCTCCGGCGTGCGGCGCTTCCTGGACGAGCAGGTGGAGGGGGCGAAGGAGCGAGGGTATGTGGAGACGTTGAGCGGTCGGCGTCGTTACATCCCGGAACTGGAGGCGAAGAACTGGAACGTGCGGCAGTTCGGGGAGCGGGTGGCCCAGAACACCCCCATCCAGGGGACCGCCGCCGACCTCATCAAGGCCGCCATGATCCGGATCCACCGGGGACTGGAGGAGGAGGGGATCCCAGGGCGAATGCTGGTGCAGGTCCACGACGAACTCGTCTTCGAGGCCCCCGAGGATGAGGTGGACCGGGTGCGCGACTTCGTGGTTCGGGAAATGGAGGGCGCCATGGAGCTGAACGTCCCACTCCGGGTGGATGTGGGGGTGGGGCGGTCGTGGTACGAGTGCAAATGAAGGCCCACCCCTCCATGTAGCCGCCCACCCTTCCGTCACACCTTCCCACTTCACTCCGCTCCCGCATACGAGGGGGCGGAATCACCCCTGAGGATGGGAGGATGACATGAGCCGGTCCGTGAACAGGATCACCCTGGTTGGGAATGTGGGGCGGGACCCGGATGTGCGGCAGACCAACGGAGGGACGAAGGTGGCAAACCTGTCGCTGGCGACGAACCAGCGAATCAACGGGAATGGGGGAGAGGTGCAGGAGAAGACCCAGTGGCACCGCCTCACTCTCTGGAACCGCCTGGCCCACTTCGCCGAGGACTACATCCGGAAAGGAGATCGGGTCTACATCGAGGGGCGCCTCGAGTACGACGCCTACGAGCGGGACGGGGTCACCATCCCCACGGCCGAGGTGAATGTCCGGGAGGTGGTCCTTCTTTCGCCCCCGCGAGGGGAGAACGGAGAGGGGGCCGAAGCGTCCGAGTAGTTCTGGCGACCGTTTTGGTTGGGAGGCGTGGAGCAAGAGGGGACCTCGTGCTCGGTAGAGTGCCCGCACGAGGTCCCCTCTTGCTCTCCACCTCCACGACCGATTCAGGGTCTACCTCCGCGCCTCTCTCTCGGAGACTAGCAGACTCCGGAGATTCGGTGGGCTGCGGCCGCGGCTGCGTCGGCAGTCTGGCGAGACTGCCCGCTTCTGCCAATTATGCGTGCTCAACTCGTCAGGAGCCTACGATAAGGGCGTGCTTTCACGGTGCACGGGTACCACGGCTCGCCTCCGGTGCCGTATGGCCGACGCCACACCGGCGCGGGGTGAATCATGACGGATCAACCGCCAACGAGAACGATGCTGAAGTCGATCGAGGCCTTGTGGTCATGGGGCACGCACGGACAGCCCGCACGCGACGTGCGCCAGATCTCGCTGACCAATCAGATCGCGCTGTCCGCGGCTGCCGTGACGACGCCGTACCTTGTCTTCTACCTCATCTCCGATCCCAGATATTACCTGCCCATCATTTCGGCGAACCTGGTCTTCATCGGCATCTACTTCTCGGCTCTGCCATTGAACCGCGCGGGCCGGCATCGGTTGGCGGCGGCCATGACACTCGCGGCCGTTTACGCGCACCTGTTTGTTGTGACGTATTTCATCAGCACAGCCGCCGGCGTTCACCTCTTCTATTTTGCGCTGGGCGCGGCGTCCGGCATGTTGTTGGCTGCCGGTGGCGGCGCCTCGTTGTTCTTGCTGATGCTGCTTTCCGCCGTTCTCTTCATGGCGTGTCACTGGCTCTTTCCGCCTGGCAGTGCATCGATCGAGATCCCGACCAACGTACTCAACGTCATGTACGGTGTGAGTGCCATCGGTACCATCTTCGTCGCAGGCGTGCTCTCGTTTCTTTTCAGGCGGGCGATCGATCGCCTCGACGCGGCCCTCACGCGCAGCAATGAGGAGCTCGAGCGCCTGTCGTCACAGGATCCTCTCACCGGTCTGGCAAACCGCCGAACCCTGGACGAATACCTCGAGCGTGAGTTGAGCCGGTTGCGCCGCAGCAGCCAGTACGTCTCGGTGCTGATGTGCGACGTCGACCATTTCAAGCAGTACAACGACCACTACGGACACCAGGCGGGCGATGCATGCCTGCGTGCCGTGGCCGGAGCCCTGTCGCGCGTCATCCGCCGGAGTAGCGATCTCGTCGCCCGGTATGGCGGCGAGGAGTTCGTGATCGTGTTGCCGGTGACGGACCTCTATGGCGCAACGAAGGTCGCCGAAGAAGCGCGCGCCCTCGTTCACGACCTCGCGATTCTGCACGATAAGTCGAGCGTCGGGGCGACTGTGTCAATCAGCGTCGGCGTCGTCTGTGCAGACCCCGAAGATGTGCAGGAGCCCAGCGAGTTGTTGAGTCGGGCGGACGCGGCGCTGTACGAGGCGAAGCGCGCTGGTCGTGATCGTGTCGCGCAGTGGCGGGCAGGGATAGGACATCCAAACGCCCTCTCGGGTGCGGAGGCAAGGTAGTACGCGGCTTGCGATACCTACGAAGTCGCGGACCTAGGCCGAGGGCGGCGATGGCGCTGAAAAGGCGGTGTAACCGAAGAGGGGAAGATCCAGGGGTCCCCCAGGCGAGCGGCCCGCCGGGGGGACCCCTGGATCTTCCCCGGAGTTCCCAGGAAAAGAGGTCAGTTCGCCGTCCAGAACCCGGAAAGTGATTCGCCGTGGGGGCTCTCCCGGAGCTTCTCGAAGGCCCGGTTCCGGATCTGCCGGATTCGCTCCCGGGTCACGCCCAGGAGGGAGCCGATCTCTTCGAGGGTGCGCTCCTCACCGTCGTCGAGCCCGTAGTACAGGTAGAGGATCTTCCGTTCCCGCTCGGTGAGGTAGTTCTGGAACATGGCCTCGAGGAAGTCCCGGCGGGCGATGACCTCCACGTCCTCTTCGATGTCGGCGGTGTCCAGCCCGGCGAAGCGCTCTCCGAAGGAGGAGGAATCCCGGTCCCCGCGATCGATGGGGGCGTCCAGGGAGAGCTCGGAAGCAGCCACGCGGCGAAGGGCGCGGATCGTCTCGATGGGCTCACCCATCTCGTCGGCGATCTCCTGGTCCGTTGGGGGGCGCCCCAGCGTCTGGGTGAGCGCCGTGTCCGTCCGGGCGAGGCGAGCCAGATTGGAGTTCTGGTTGAGGGGGATCCGCACGGAGCGGGTCTGCTCGGCGAGGGCCTGGAGTACCGTCTGGCGAATCCACCAGACCGCGTAGGAGATGAACTTCACCCCCTTGTCGGGATCGAACTTCTTCACCGCCTTGAGGAGTCCCTCGTTTCCGATGCAGACGAGTTCGGCAAGCCCGAGCCCCCGACCCTGGTACTTCTTCACGTAGGAGATGACGAACCGGAGGTTGGCGGTCACCAAGCGCTCGGCGGCCTCCTTGTCCCCGGATCGTGCCCGCCGGGCCAGGGCCCGTTCCTCTTCAGGGTCCTGAATGAGGGGGTATCGTTCTACGTCCTGTAGGTACTGATCGAAAGAATCCAGACCACGAGAAGTTGAAAACATCCGTTCCGGACTGCCTCACTCAGGGGGGACAGGAGGGGGATTGGATGGCGCGCGGACGCGCTCAAATCTATATGGGCCAAGGGATTGACCCATGGCGACAGATCCGCGCCGACGCGGACTGGGTTCTTTCATGCAGAAGAGAAAAGCTATAAACAGCCGTATCGCGAGTCAAAGGTTTTCGTCGTCGCCCCCCTGGCGGAACTCCGCGGCGAGGGCATCGGCCCCCGGACCGCCACGAGGAACGAGGAGCCGATCACCGTCCTCAAAGCGGAGGAGAAGGAGGTCGGAGCGTCGCTGTAGCCCTTCCAGTCGGATGTCACCGAGGGGGACTTCCCAGATACGGGTAGCTGATCGGTAGAGAAGGGCGGGACCCTCCCCGGAGATGACCAGCCATCCGTCACGAAAGGGTCCGATCTGGCCGCTTCCGGCCAGTGCTGCGGAGGTTCCCCGAAGCCCCTGGGCGAGGGGATCGGTTCCCGCCTTCAGCGTTCTCCGGAGCCAGACGGGGAATCGATGGGGTGGGCGCCACCCCTCGCCTCCTCCGAGGGAAAGGGCCACCCCCCTCAGAAGGGGCCAGGTGAAGCGAGCGGCCCGGAAGGCGGGGGCACCGAAGACGAGAGCGGGGAGAAAGAGGAGGAGGGTGGCCGTCGCACCCCACCGAGGGTCGGCAAGGAGCGCAAGCCATACCAATCCGAGCGCTACCGTGTCCTCCACCGCGGCGCGGAAGGGGCGTCGGGGGATGGGTCCCTCGCCATGGTCGAGCACGGTGCCCCACCCCATGCGGAGCGCCTGGGTGGTTCCGGCGATGCCGGCGGCCAGGAGGGCAGCGGATCCGGCTTCCCATCCTCCCGATTGGGGGAAGAGAAGGAGGGTGAGGAGTCCGGCGGCCACGATGCGAACGGGGAAGTTGAGGCTCTGCCAGAGGAGGAGGGAGAAGCGGTGGCGCTCCATGCACCAGCCGGCCAGGTAGAGGACGGCTGCGGCACCCATCGTCCAGCGGGACTCCAGGAGCCCGAGCTCTCCCGGCATTCCATCCACCCCGGGGAAGAGGGGGAAGAGGGGAATGAGGAGGAGGACCAGGTAGACGTCAAGCCCGATGGCGAGGGCGAAGGGGAGGAGGATCATCCACTCCGGAGAGAGGGAGGTGAGGGTCATCGGGCCACTCCGGGGAACTCGCCGGTGATCCCGGTGCGGCGACTCCGGGCGAGTTGGAGGTTGTAGAGGGGGTGGAGAAGCCCGATCCACTCCCGGGCGGTCACCCGGAAGATGGGCCCGCCTCCATCCGACTCTCCATCCACCGGAAAGGCGATATCGGCTCGAATCACGGCGGAGCTTCCGGCCGGAAAGCCGAGACGAAGGCCAAATCCCACCGTGCCTCGCCACCCTGTGGCCCCCGCATGGGGGGCGTCTCCGGCCCACCCTTGGCCCAGATCGCCGAAGAGGGTGGCGCCCAGGTCGGCCAGCTCCGGGAAGGGATTGGGGAGGGGGGTCCGGTGCTCGAGGGAGAAGACCGCTCGCCGCCCCACCGGGAGTTCCGCCTCACCATACCCCCGAACCCCGTCGATCCCGCCGAGAATGAGCTGGAAGGGGGTGGTGGTTCGCCAGCCGCCCAGGTAGGAGGCACGGGCCACGGTGGCGTGTCCTGGGAGGGCATCGAGGTGCAGATAGGCGAGCATGTGTCCTTCGGCGAGGATGTCCTGAAGCCCCTGGTTCCGGCCCACCTGGGCCTCCTCGAATCGGGCCTCGGTCCGGAGGCTGAGGAAGCCGGTGAGGTCGTTTCCGGAGAATCCCCCACGAACCATCCCCCCGAGGTGGGATTCCCGCGGGCGCTCCGGTGTCACCGATCCGAGACTGCGTCCGGCGGCGAGGTACCCGTCAAACCCCACCGGGACGTCCTGCACGCCCCTGAGGGCATCGAGTCCGGTACGAGTGCGGTATTCCAGATGGCGGAGTCCCACCAGGAGGTTCAGACGCACGCTCTCCCTGGTCAGGAGCTGGTGGGCGATGGGGTCGGTGAGTCCGGGAGGGGGTTCCAGCGGATCGGAGAAGTCCTGGTTCCGGATCACCTCCGCCTCGGCGAGGGAGCCGGGGGCGATGCGATCCCGGGACAGGCCGCCACCCAGGACGAGCCAGCGCCCGGGCTCCCCGGCGCGCACCGCTCCGGAAATCTCCGCCCGCTCCACCCGGAGCGGGAGGGTGAGGTGGGTGAGGTCGCCGGTCCCGTCGGAAAGGACGTAGGCGAAGAGGTCGTCCCGTTGCTGAAATTGCTGGCGGAAGGCCCTCGTCCCCACCTCTCCCCGGAAGGGGTGGAGGATGGCCTGATCCCACGAGCTTCCCACCCGGGTCCCGGTCCCACCGAAGCGGACATCCCATCCGGTACGACCCACCCTGGGGACCTCAAGGATGGCGCCTACGTCCCGCTGTTCCTTGTAGGTGATGGCAAAGGCGCCAAGGGTGACCCCCTGCCCCAGAAAGTTCTCCTCCACGATTCCGAAGCCTTCGAAGCGGAACCCGCCCTCGAACCGCGCATTCATGAAAACCTGCGTGGTCCACTCGTCCCGGGTATCCACCACCACTCGACGGGAGCCATCGGGCTCGGAGGTTTCGTGCACATCGGCCCGCGCGATGAAGCGGAATTCCCGGAGGATGCGGGCGCTCTCTCGAAGGAGATGAGGGTCGAAGCAGTCCCCTTCCTCAAAGAGGAGTTCCCGCCGGATGAGCCCCTCCCGGGTGCGGACATGGATCCGGTTTGCCAACTCGTACGCCCATCGGAGGCGAACACCCTTGGGGAGGGATTCGGGGTCGAAGATGGAGTGGTTGTCGATGACCAGATGGTCCACCCGCCCCTCGGGGCAGACCTCCTGCGCCCCTCCCCGATCGGGGAAGAGGAGAACAAAAAAGAAGAGAAGGAGGAGGAAAGCCGGAGGCATCGTGGGGAGGGTAGGGTCGCTGTGGGTCGGCGGTACGGGGGTTGGGAGTGGCGGGGGGAATCTACACCTGGAGCCCGGAAGGGCGAGGAGGAATTGACGCCCCCCCCTCATCCTGGGTAGCCTGAGCCCATGCCTCCGGGTCCGCTGCCGGCTCCCAGGAACCGTTCCTACCTACGTCCCGAAGCTTCATGCCGATTCATCGCCGCGAGGCCCTCGAATACCACGCCGACGGTCGTCCCGGAAAGATCGAGGTTGTCCCCACCAAGCCCATGGGAACCCAGCGGGAACTGTCTCTCGCCTACAGCCCTGGGGTTGCGGAACCCTGTCGGGAGATCCATCGGGAGCCCGATGACGTTTTCCGCTACACCGCCCGGGGGAATCTGGTTGCGGTGGTGACCAACGGCACCGCGGTGTTGGGGCTGGGGAACATCGGTCCGCTTGCCGCGAAGCCGGTCATGGAGGGAAAGGCGGCCCTCTTCAAGAAGTTTGCGGGAATCGACGTCTTCGACCTGGAGGTGGCCTCCGAAGATCCGGACGAAGTCATCCAGTTCTGCCGACTTCTCGAGCCCACCGTGGGAGGGATCAACCTGGAGGACATCCGCGCTCCCGACTGCTTCGTCATCGAGGAGCGGCTCAAGGAGCTGCTGGAGATCCCCGTATTCCACGACGATCAGCACGGAACGGCCATCATTGCCGGAGCGGCGCTCCTGAACGGCCTCGACCTGGTGGGGAAGGCGCTCTCCGACATCCGGGTGGTCTGTACGGGAGCCGGAGCGGCCAGCCTGGCCACTGCGGAGCACCTCGTACGCATGGGCGTCCCCCGGGAGCAGATCTTCCAGGTGGACATCGACGGGCTCATCTACGCCGGTCGCGAGGCCGGGATGAACCCGTACAAAGCCCGGTTTGCGCACGAAACCGAGTTCCGGACGCTGGATGACGTCATCGACGGCGCCGACGTCTTCATCGGTCTTTCGGCGCGAGGTGCCGTGACACCGGAACAGATCGGGAGGATGGGACCCCGCCCCATTATCTTCGCGCTGGCGAACCCCGATCCGGAAATCCTCCCCCACGAGGTCCGGGAGGTCCGGGACGACGCTATCATCGCCACCGGTCGTTCGGATTACCCGAACCAGGTGAACAACGTCCTGGGCTTCCCCTTCCTCTTCCGGGGCGCTCTCGACGTTCGGGCGCGGGGGATCAACGCGGAGATGCTCATGGCCGCGACCCACGCTCTCGCCGAACTGGCGCGCGCGGGGGTCCCCGAGTCGGTGGCCAGCGCGTATGCCGGAGAGGAGTTCAGCTTCGGGCCGGAGTACCTCATCCCCAAGCCCTTCGACCCTCGGGTCCTCTATTACGTGGCCCCGGCCGTGGCGAAGGCCGCCATGGAGAGTGGGAGCGCCCGCATCGAGCTGGATCTGGATGCGTACCGGGACCGCCTCATGGCCTCTCTGGGCCCGGGGCGGGAGGTCATGCGATGGCTCACCGCCCGGGCGCGTCGGAACCCGCAGCGGGTGGTGCTGGCCGACGGGCAGAACCCGAAGGTGATCCGGGCGGCGGCGCGAATCGTGGAAGAGGGGGTGGCGCACCCCATCCTCGTGGGGAAGCCCCACAAGATCGAGCCCCGAGGAAGAGAGCTGGGGGTGAGCCTGAAAGGGGTGGAGATCATCCACCCGGCGCTGGAGGACACCCTCCGGTACGCCTACGCCCAGGACCTGTACGAGCGAAGGCGGCGGAAGGGGCTCACCCTCGCCGAGGCGCAGGCCAATCTCTACAAACCCATCTACTTCGCCTCCATGATGGTCTACCGGGGAGAGGCCGATGCGGTGGTGGCCGGCCTGGACTCCAACTACCCGGAGGTGCTGCGTCCGGCGCTGGAGGTCATCGGGACGGCGGAGGGGGTCCGGCGGGTGGCGGGGCTCTATATGGTGGCCCTCCGGAACCGGGACCTCCTCTTCTTCGCGGACACCACGGTGAACATCGATCCGGACGCGGAGACGCTGGCGGAGGTGGCGCTGCTGACCGCTCACTTCGTGCGGGAGCGAGGGCTCATCCCTCGAATCGCCATGATTTCGTTCTCGAACTTCGGATCGGCGCGTCATCCTGCCGCGACCCGGGTGCAGGAGGCGGTGGAGCGGGTGAAGGCCATCGATCCGACGCTGGAGATCGACGGTGAGATGCAGGCCGACACGGCGGTGGATGAAGCCATCCTGCGAGGGAGCTATCCGTTCAGCACCCTCACCGGACCGGCCAACGTGCTCGTCTTCCCGAACCTCTCCGCCGCCAACGCTGCGTACAAACTCCTCGGGAAGATCGGGGGTGCGGAGGTCATCGGTCCCGTCCTCCTGGGGATGGGGCGCCCGGTGCACGTCCTGCAACGTGGGAGCTCGGAACAGGACGTGATCAACCTCGCGACCATCGCATCGGTGGACGCGGGCGGGCGGTCGTATCAGCTTTAAGGGCTTCTTAAGGTTTCCCCCGCAGGCAGGGCCCAAGGGGGGTGGACTCGAAACTCGTCAGCCATGACTCACACAAGCACAGCTTCCGCCGCCACCGGGATCGCCTCTCTGCACGGTCTCGACCTCCACGGCCTCGATCCGCGGGGAACGGTCCGCTGGAACCTCTCTCCCGTTCTCCTCTACGAGGCGGCGTTGGCGCGGGGAGAGGGAGGGCTGGCCAACATGGGAGCCTTCGCGGCGGTGACGGCTCCCCACACCGGGCGCTCACCCAACGACAAGTTCACGGTGAGGGACGCCGCCACCGAGAACACGGTGGAGTGGGGGAAGGTGAATGCTCCCTTCTCCGAAGAGCACTGGGGGCGACTCAGAGCCCATGTGGTGGCGTACCTGAACGACCAGGATCTCTTCGTGAGGGACGCCCGGGTGGGTGAGCATCCTACGGCGGGGATCAACGTTCGCCACATCACCACCTCGGCTTGGCACAATCTCTTTGCCGGCAACATGTTCCTGCGACCGGGGTTGGATGCGCTCCCGGCGATGAAGCCGGACTTCACCATCCTCCACGCACCGGAGCTGGAAGCGGATCCGGCGCTGCACGGCACGAAGAGCGGCACCTTCGTGGTGGCGAACTTCTCCAGCCGCGAGGTCCTCATCGGCGGGACGCGGTACGCCGGTGAGATCAAGAAGTCCATGTTCACCGTGCTGAACTATCTCCTTCCCGATTCCGGGATCCTCCCCATGCACTGTTCCGCCAACGTGGGGTCCGAGGGGGATGTGGCCCTCTTCTTCGGGCTCTCCGGAACGGGGAAAACCACTCTCTCCGCAGACCCCGAACGGGGGCTCATCGGAGACGACGAGCATGGGTGGAGCGACGAAGGGGTCTTCAACTTCGAGGGGGGGTGTTACGCGAAGGTCATCAACCTCTCCCGGGAGCAGGAGCCCGAGATCTATCAGGCGACCCGGATGTTCGGGACCATCCTGGAAAATGTGGTCCTGGACGATCACACCCGGGAGGTGGACTTCGGGAATGGGAACATCACGGAGAACACCCGGGCCTCGTACCCCATCGAGTACATCCCCAACGCGGTGATCCCGGGGAAGGGGGGGCATCCGCGCAATGTGGTCTTCCTGACCTGTGACGCGTTCGGGGTGCTTCCACCGGTGGCGCGCCTCACTCCTGAGCAGGCCATGTACCACTTCCTCTCCGGGTACACCGCCAAGGTGGCCGGGACCGAGCGGGGGGTAACCGAACCGAAGGCCGCCTTCTCCGCCTGCTTCGGAGCTCCCTTCCTCCCCCGGCACCCCGGGACCTACGCCACCATGCTGGGCGACAAGCTCCGGGAGCATGGTGCCCGGGTGTGGTTGGTGAACACGGGGTGGTCCGGCGGTGGGTACGGGGTGGGGAGCCGGATGAAGCTCCCCTACACCCGCGCCATCGTCCGGGCGGCGCTCTCCGGGGAGCTGGACGGGGTGGAGACCCAACTCGATCCCATCTTCGGACTTGCCGTCCCGGTTTCCGTGTCGGGGGTTCCCGATGAGATCCTCCGACCGCGCTCGACCTGGGCCGATCCGGCCGCATATGACGCGGCAGCGGCCCGGCTGGCCGAGATGTTCCGGGAGAACTTCCGGAACTACGACAGTCAGGTTCCCGCGGAGGTGGCGACCGCCGGACCGCGCTGACCCGGCGCGAGACCATCGGAATCCGCCCCGCGTTCCCGCTTGACCGGGGGCGCTGGGCGTGGTCTATCTTCCCTCCCCGAACCACCGCGGGGGTCCTCCCCGGGGTGCGTCCCCCAACGAGGAGAGGTTCCCCATGCGCCGCCTCACCCTTCTCGCCGTCATCGTACTTCTCTCCCTGGGATGGGATGCCCGCCCCGTCCAGGCTCAGCCCCCGGTCGCCGTCCCTCCTGAGGCCCCGGCCCGGTACCACACCTTCCCCACCCTCCGGGTAGAGGCGGAGGAGAGGCAGGGGTGGGTGAACAGGCGCGTGCGGGAGGTCCTCCCCGCCCTCATGGAGGAGTACGGGGTGGAGATGTGGATCCTCTCCATGCGGGAGTATGGGGAAGATCCGGTCTTCTGGTCCATCACGGCGCCCACCACCTTCGCCGCTCGTCGCCGCTCCATCTACGTCTTCCACCTTCGCCCCGACGGAAACTTCGACCGACTGGCGCTGGGGGGCACCGACCAGGGGGGCCTCTTCCAGGCCTTCCGCTCCACACGTCCGGCTCCCACCCAGGAGACGGGTGAGCTCTGGGGAGACGAGCAGTGGGCGCTTCTCCGGGAGCTCGTCGAAGACCGGGATCCGGCCAACATCGTGGTGAACATCGACGAGGACTGGGCTTTCGCCGACGGGCTGGGGGCGGGAGAGCGAGAGGCCATGGAGCGGGCGCTGGGGCCCTACCAGGAGCGGGTCCGGCGCGAGCCGCGGCTGGCGGTGGACTACATCGCGCACCGCATCCCCGAGATGATGCCCCGCTACCGCCAGATCACCGAGACGGTCCACGCCATGATCTCGGAAGCGTTCTCCAACGCCGTCATCACTCCCGGGGTCACCACCACCGACGACGTGGTCTGGTGGTTCCGGGAGAAGATCCGGGAGCTGGGGTGGACCACCTGGTTCCAGACATCGGTGTCGCTCCAGCGGGCCGGAGATCTCTACCCCATGCCCGGTCGCGGCGTCATTCAACGGGGTGACGTCATCTGGACCGATGTGGGGGTGGTGGCCTTCGGCCTCAAGACCGACACGCAGCACATGGGGTACGTCCTCCGAGAGGGGGAGCGGGAGGTCCCCGCCGGGCTCCGGCAGTGCCTGGCCAACTCCAACCGTCTCCAGGAGATCCTCCTGGAACAGATGGAGCCGGGTCTTTCCGGGAACGAGATCCTCCGGCGGACGCTGGCGCAGATGCGCGCCGAGGGGATCAACGGCACCGTCTACACCCATCCCATCGGGGACCATGGCCATGGCGCCGGCCCCCTCATCGGGCGATGGGATGCCCAGGAGGGAGTTCCGGTACGGGGCGACCACCTCCTGCGCCCCTCCACCTGGCACTCCATCGAACTTCAGGCCACCACCGAGGTACCGGAGTGGGACGGAAAACCCATCCGCTGTCAGCAGGAAGAGGAGGCCTACCTGGACGAGCAGGGGAACCGGCACTGGGTCTTCCGTCGCCAGGACCGCTTCCACCTGGTGTGGTAGCGATCCCCGTCGATGGGGCCCCGCCCCCCCTTGAGGTTAACCCGAGATCTCCGGAGTGATGATGGCTGAGAAGCGGCACTGGCTGGTGAAGAGTGAGGAGGACAGCTACCCCATCGGGAAGCTCCAGGAAGATGGCCGCACCCCCTGGGACGGAATCCGGAACTATGAGGCGCGCAACCTCATGCGGGACGGGATGAAGAAGGGCGATCTCGTCCTCTTCTACCATTCCAACGCCAACCCGCCCGGGGTGGCCGGGGTGGCCCGCGTGGCGAGCGACCCCTATCCGGACCCCCTTCAGTTCGACCCGAAGAGCCGGTACTTCGACGCGGGTTCCGACGAGGCGAACCCCCGCTGGGTTCTGGTGGATCTGGAGTACGTGGAAACCTACCCCCGCTTCGTCCCCCTTACCGAGTTGCGTCAGGACCCCCGTCTTGCGGAGATGGCGCTCTTCACCCGGAAGCGCCTTTCGGTTCAGCCGGTGACGGAGGAGGAGTTCCGGGTGGTGGAGGAGCTGGGGAACGGAGGGAGGTAGGGGGCGCCGCTCTCGGGGCGGTGGGCCGGCGGGGTGCCCGTGACGCACTCTGGACGATCAGGCGCCCGCGTCGCGGACAAGGTCCAGGTACTCCGGCACCGGCACCGTGCTCTCCAGCTCCTCCGGGCGGAGGCGGAACCAGCGGGTGACGAGAAAGAGCTCTTCCCGCTCTCCGTCGGTCAGGTGTGTGCCGGGAAGCTCCGGGCCCTTCATGGCGTTCGCCATTCGGCTCGCCATTTCCGGGGGGATGGGTTCCCGGAAGGTCAGAAGCACCCGCCCCCCACGGATCAGGTACCCGGCCACCCCTCCCTCCGCGGGGACACGGTACACGAAGGTCAGCCGGGTGAGATGATCCCGGAAGCTCAGGATCTCGGCCCGGAGGTGCTCCAGCGCCTCGGCCCGGTCCCGGTTTCGGGCCGCCAGTTCGAACTCCCGACTGGCGGCGGCCCGCTCCATCCGTTCGCGGAGCCGCTCCAGGGGCGCATCGCTCACCCCCTCCAGGAAGGCCACCGCCTCCTCGACTCCTGCCTGGTAGCCGACCGTGTCGCACCTCCCGGCGCAGGGTGCGAGGCAGCTCCCGAAGTCGGCTCGCGGGCATAGGGGAGCTCGGTCGGGCGCCAGGAGGTCGAGCTGATCGGCGAAGTACATGGGGGTGGGGGCGGGGCAGTCCCGGATCCCCACCAGATGCGCGAGGGTCCGGAGGGTTTCCGGGAGCTTCCGACCGGCGGGGAAGGGGCCGAGAGTCATCCGCCCGCCCGGGGCGGGGCGACGGGTGGCCACCAGGCGCGGGGCCGGTTCGTCGGTGACCCGGATCCAGGCAAATCGCCGGTCCCGCCGGTGCTGGACGTTGAAGCGGGGGCGAAAGGCACGGATGAGGCGGAACTCCCGAAGGAGCGCCTCGAACTCGGTGGGGATGTACTCCCACTCCACCCCCGCCGCCACCCGGAGAATCTCCACGGCCTTCGTCCCTCCCCCCTCCCGGAAGTAGGAGAGGAGGCGACTCCGGAGCCTCACCGACTTCCCCACATAGAGGAGTTCCCCGCGGGGTCCGGTGAACCGGTAGATCCCCGGACGATTTTCCGCGGAGGCCCTCACCTCCTCCCGGAGAGGTGCTGCCCGGGAAGGGATCCGGCGGAGGGGTTCGGGGCGGGGCATGGGGGGCGGAGAGGGATGGAGTATTCGGATTTTCTTCGGGAAGACTAGGAGGATGGGGTGCCGTGGGCAAGCCGCCCCCGACGCCGGCAGCTCCGACGAACTCTACCGGGGAGGGAGCACGCCACAACGATTCCCATCCTCCCATTGGCACTTCTCCACCCTCGGGGGTAGACTCGCGCCATGGCCGACTCCCCGTCTCCCCGGATCATTCGCGACCCCCTCTGGAACGCCATTCGCGTCGATCCGGTGGCGGTGCGCATCATCGACACCGCCGCCTTCCAGCGTCTCCGATACATCCGGCAGTTGGGGTTTGCCCACCTGGTGTATCCGGGAGCCACCCATACCCGATTTGACCATGCGGTGGGGGTCTATCACCTGGCGGGGACGGCGATTCGTCTGCTCCGGGAGCAGCCGGAGGTTCCCGCGGAGGTGTGGGAGGGGAGCGAACTCATCCCCTACGCGGCACTCCTTCACGACATCGGGCACTACGCCTTCTCCCACGCGCTGGAAGAGCTGGAGGAGAGCCGGCTCCCCGGTGACCACGAGGCGGTGAGCGCCAGGTTCTTCGAGTCGCCCGAACTCGCCGATGCGCTGGCGACGCTGGGGGTGGGGAGTGCCGAGCGGATCTATGCCCTCATCCGGGGCGAGAGCCGGAGCCCCCTCCGTGGGCTGGTGAGCGGGAGCCTGGATCTGGACAAGATGGAGTACCTCCGGCGGGATGCTCGCTTCTGTGGGGTGCCGTACGGGGAGGTGGATGTGGATCGGCTCCTCCAGGGGATGCGTCTTCTCGGGGATCCGGTGACGGGCGAGTGGGAGGTGGGGATCCAGGAGAAGGCGATGAGCGCGCTGGAGTCCGTCCTCTTCGCCAAGTATCAGATGTTCCGAAACGTCTACTGGCACCACGCCGTGCGTTCGGCCACCGCCCTCTACCGCCGCATCGTGGATGACGCGGTTCGGAGCGGGGTGCTGGCTTCATCGGAACTGGTGGGGCCCACCGACGAGGAACTCCTCTACGAACTCCGGCAGAGGACGAAGGGCGCCGACGATCCGGCGATCCGGCGAATCGGGGATCGCTGGATCCCGGCGCTCCGGAACCGCCGTCTCCCGAAGCGGGCCTGCGAACTCTCCCCCGCCGAGCTGGAGGGGGTGGAGGTGGCGCCCTGGGTCTCCAGGGACTCCCTCGTGCGCCGTCGGGCCGAGGATCGGCTGGCTGGAGAGCTGGGACTGGAACCGGGAGAGGTGATGATCGACTTCCCCGTGAAGCAGAGGATGCTGGATCTGAACCTCCTGGTGCGTCGCCGAGGTGGGGAGGTGGATCGGCTCGGGGAGGGTGGGATTCCGGGGGTCATCGACCTTCCCCGGGTGGCGGAGGAGCTCTATCGGTCCACCCGGATGCTCAGGATCTTCACCTTCGAACCCAGGGTGGTGGACGGGGGGCGGGTGCTGGAGTTGCTCACCGATCTCTCGGTGTGACCCCTCGGTTTCCATATGGGCGTGTCCTGCCATGTCGGCGCCCGCCCCGCGCCGACAACTTGATGGCGGTCGCACGAGAGAGGTGAGGGGGCGTGAGGCGAGGAAACCCTTGCAATTCGGGTGGAACACGGGGTTTCCCCCGGGTTAGAGGTCGAGTCCCGCGCAGCGTCGGGTCACTCCGCCCGGATTCAGGATTTCGGCTGGACAAGCCGAGATACTGTTCGTAGCTTCAATGGCTTTGGATCCTGTGTAAGGCGGAGGGGTACCCGAGTCGACGGAATCGTCGCTCAAATCAGGGTGTTTTGAACGTTTTCCGGCGTCCCGGTCCACACCGGGAACTCGCTTCCGGAGGGAGGCGGGATCGCCGTTCATGGAAGGAGATCATCGAAGATGGCAACCACCGCTCCCAAGGGCCGGAAGAAGCGCAAGGGCCGTTCCGGAGGCGCTCTCGGCGGATTCGACGCCAGCGTGGAGGAGCAGACGGCCCTTGACCAGTACCTCCGCGACGTAAGCCGGCACGAACTCATCACCCCCGAGCAGGAGAAGGAGCTGGGGGCCAGGGCGCAGGCCGGGGACGAGGATGCGGTGCAGGCCCTCGCCCGGGCCAACCTCCGCTTCGTCATCAGCGTGGCCAAGAAGTACCAGAACCGCGGCGTTTCCCTCACGGACCTGATCCAGGAGGGGAATGTGGGGCTGGTCACGGCCGCGCGGAAGTTTGATCCGGAACAGGGGGTGAAGTTCATCTCCTACGCCGTCTGGTGGATCCGGCAGGCCATCCTGGCGGCGCTGGCCAACCATGGTCGGTCGGTTCGCGTGCCGCTCAACCGGGCTTCCGACCTGGCGCGCATCTTCAGGGAGAAGGAGCGTCTCAAGCAGGAGCTGGGGCGCGAACCGAACCCCGAGGAGCTCTCCGCCGCCACGGACCTCACCCCGGAGCTCATCGAGTCGCTCCAGACCCTCAACGCCGCCGAGATCCGTCTCGACGCCCCCATCGGGGACTCGGAGGACTCGCAGCTCGTGGAGCGCTTCATCAACGAGGAGGCGGCCGAGCCCGAGCAGGATGTGGAGGCTCGCCTCCTCGCCGAAGCGGTGCGCGGCGCGCTGGACACCCTGGAAGCCCGGGATGCCAAGGTGCTCCGTCTCTACTTCGGCCTCGAGGGGGAGCGGGAGCACACCCTGGAAGAGATCGGGAACATGCTCGGGGTGACCCGGGAGCGGATCCGGCAGCTTCGGGACCGGGCGCTTCGTCGCCTCCGCGAAGGTGAGAAGGGGTCCGCGCTGGAGTCGTTCGCCGCCTGATCCCCGGGGCTCCGTCGGGGCCGGGGGAGTGGTAGGGTGCCGATTCCGTCATGACGCAGGCAGGGAACACGGCGACGGTACTCGAGGGCACCGGAGGTCGCTATCGCCTCCTCCTCCCCCACGGTGGGGAGGGGGAGGCGTCGTTGCGTGGGCGCCTCAAGAAGGAGGAGAACCTGGCCGGGCGCGTGGTGGCCGGCGACCGGGTACGGGTGGCGGAGGGGGCTGACGGCACCCTCACCATCGAAGAGCTTCTCCCCCGGGACTCGGAGCTGGTCCGGGCCGGACTCCGGGGGCGCCACCCCAAGGTGGTGGCGGCGAACCTCACCGGGATCTTCGTGGTCCATTCGCTGGATCAACCCGCCTTCCGAGGGGATCGGGTGGACCGGTTCCTGGCGCTGGCCGAGAGCTGCGGGATTCCACCAACCCTCGTCCTGAACAAGGTGGAGCTCCCCGGAGCGCGGGAGCGGGGTGAGGCCGAGGCGAAGCGGTACGGCGCCGTCGGGTACCCCGTGCTCCTCACCAGCGCGCGCACCGGCGAGGGGATCAAGGCGTTCACCGAGGCGCTGGCCGGCGGAACCTGGGCGCTGGTGGGCCCTTCAGGGGTGGGGAAGTCATCCCTCCTGAACGCGGTGGATCCGTCGCTTGGGTTGCGGGTGGGGGAGGTGAGCCGCCGTTCCGGTGGGGGGCGTCACACCACCGTCAGCGCCGTTCTCCATCCGGTGGCGTCGGGAGGATGGGTGGTGGACACTCCGGGCTTCTCGGAGGTCTCCCTCTGGTCGGTGGACCCCGCCTCCCTCGGCGACTGTTTCCCGGAGTTTCGCGAGCCGGCGGAAGCGTGCCGCTTCCGGGAGTGCTCCCACCTCCACGAACCGGAGTGCGGGGTGCGAGAGGCCCTCGAACGGGGAGAGATCGACGCTGAGCGGTTTGCCAGCTACCGGGCGCTCAGAGAGGGAGCGGAGGGGTAGGCGCCCGGGGGGGCTACCCCTCCCTCCCCGTTCGGGAGAGGGGGGTGATCCTCGGGGTACCCGTTTCCGGATCGGGGTGTACCGCGATGGGCCATCGGTAGACCCGTTCCAGCGTTTCCGCCCGCATCACCTCGGCCGGCGTCCCCTCGGCGGCCACCCTCCCCTCGTCCAGGAGAAGGATCCGGTGGGCGAAGCGGGCGGCCAGGCTCAGGTGATGGGTGATGAGGAGGACCGTAAGTCCTTCCGCGGTGGACTCCCGGAGCAGCTCGAAGATCTCCATCTCGTGGCGGATGTCGAGGCTCGCGGTGGGCTCGTCCAGGACGAGTGCCCGGGGCGTCTGCGCGAGCGCCCGGGCGATCCGGATCCGCTGGAGCTCCCCCCCGGAGAGGGTCCCCACGTCCCGGTGGGCCAGCTCCACGGCGTCACACCGCTCCAGCGCCTCCGCCACGGCACGTCGGTCTTCCGGCCCTTCGGGAGCGAGGGCGCCCAGGTGGGGGTACCGCCCCATGGCCACCAGCTCCCGGACGGTGAGGGGGAAGGCCACCGCCTCGAACTGGCTCACCACCCCCACGACACGGGCCAGCTCCCTCCGATTCCACTCCGGGAGGGGGCGGTCTCCGATCCGCGCCTCACCGCCCGCCGAGGGGACGAGTCCCAGGAGCCCTCGCATGAGCGACGACTTTCCCGATCCGTTGGGTCCCAGAACGGCGTAGAAGGTCCCGGAGGAGACGTCCATGGAGACCCGGTCCAGGGCGGCCCGGGTCTGCCCCGGGTAGCGGATGGAGAGCTCCCGCGCCTCGAGCCTCATGGGTTCCGGAGGCTCCGCCTGAGGAGGATGAGGAAGAAGGGGACCCCCACAAAGGCCGTGACCACCCCCACCGGAATTTCGGCGGGGGCGAGAAGGGTCCGGGCCATGAGGTCCGCGAGGGTGAGGAAGGTGGCGCCGGCGAGGAAGGAGAGGGGGAGGAGTGCCCGGTGGTCAGAGCCTACGAGGAGGCGGACTCCATGGGGGACGATGAGCCCAACGAACCCGATGACCCCCACGAAGGCCACCCCCGCAGCGGCGATGAGGGAGGCTACCGCGTAGGACCACCGCTTCACTCGCTCCACCTCGGTGCCCAGGTACCCCGCCGTCTCCTCTCCGATGGCCATGAGGTTCAGCGCCCGCGCCAGCCCCATGAGGAGGAGGCCGGAGGGGAGGGTGTACACCGCCACGATCCCCACCACCCGCCAGTTGGCACCGGAGAGGCTCCCCATCATCCAGAGGACGGCGGAGCGGACGGTAGGAGCGTCGGCGAGGGCCAGGATGAGGGCGATGCATGCGCCGAAGAAGGCGCCCACCACTACCCCCGCCAGGAGGAGAACGCGGACATCGAGGCGACGATCGGCGGAGGCGGCCACCCCGAAGACCAGCGCGATGGCCAGGAGGGCTCCGCCGAAGGCCGCTCCCGGGAGGTACCAGGAGGCGGCTCCCGCCAGGCCGAGGGCCAGGACCAGGACCGCGCCGGTGGCGGCCCCGCCGGAGATCCCCAGGATGTACGGCTCGGCGAGTGGGTTCCGAAGGAGCGCCTGAAAGACGGCTCCGGCGATCCCCAGACCACCTCCCACGAGAATTCCGAGGAAGGCGCGGGGAGCCCGGAGTTCCAGGACGATGAAGCGGTCCCACTCGTCGCCGGCTCCACGAAGGGCATCCAGAACCGCCATTGTGCCGAGCCCGGCGGACCCCAGGCGGAGGCTCAGGAGGACCACTCCCAGGAGGATGAGGAGGAGGGCCCCTGCGAGGAGGGGGCGTCTCACCACATCAGCTCCGGGCGGAGCGCTTCCAGTACGATGCGCGCCGACTCTCCCACCCGGTGCCCCGGGGCCTGCACCTCACCGGGGACCCGACGGGCGGGGATGCCGACAAGGGCGGTAGGGATCCGGGCACCCTCGAAGGTGAGGATCAGCTCGGGGCGTCGGATGAGGATCTCCTCCACATTGAGCTGGGCGTAGAGTCTGGTTTCACGCCCGAACACATTCTCCCCGCCGGCGACCTGAAGAAGATCGTCCAGGAAGGTCCCCGGCCCCACCACCCAGGGAGGGTCCCCCCCCAGGAGGAAGGCGACCCGGATCGGGGGTTCCCCGGCGACGAGCTCCCGGATGGCGACGAGCTCCGCGTCCATTTCCCGAAGGAGGCGGTCGGCCTCGTCGGGGCGGTCGACGATCCGTCCCAGCGTCGCCACGATCCGCCGGATGTCGGCCACGTCGTCGGGGCGAATGGCAAAGTGGGGGATTCCCGCGCGGTCGAGCTGCTCCATGGTGGCCCGATCCGTTTCGGCCTCGAAGCGGACCACCAGGTCGGGTCGGAGGGAGACGATGCGCTCCACCGAGGCCTGAAGGCCGCCACCCACCGAGGGGAGGTGGGCGAGCGCCGGATCCCGGTCATAATCGGTGCGTCCCACGAGACGGTCCTCGAGCCCGAAGGCGCGGAAGATCTCGGTGGCCGACGGGACGAGGGCAAGGAGTCGCTCGGGGGGCGCGTCAAGCGAGTGGGTGCGCCCGGCGTCGTCGGTGAGGGTGAGGAATGGGGATTGGGCCGACGGAGGCCCATCCTCCCGTTCACCTCCGGTGCAGGCCGCGGAGAGGGTGAGGAGGGAGAGAAGGAGGACGGTGCGGCGACCCATCAGTTGAAGGTCCGGAGCGCTCCGCTCCCGGCGGGTGTCCCGCAGGGATCCTGGTGGAGGAGGCGCCACTCCCCGTCCCTTCGTCCCGCCACCGCCCACCACCGGCTCTCTCTCCCGAAGACCTCCAGGAGGAGGTCGGGCTCCCCCTCCCCCATCAGGTCATGCGAGGCCACATGGCGGGGGAAGGCCTTTCCGGCGCCGTCGGCTCGCTGGTACCAGGAGAAGAGGGGGACAAAGCTGTCGCCCTCTTCCCGGGCCAGGTAGAAGATGGAGTACGCGGTGGGGGCCGGAGCTCCCACCTGGAGCCCATCCCCGAAGACGAAGGAGGCGGTGAATCCGGTGCTCCCGTCGCCGAGGGGGAGGGGGGTGATATCCTGCCGGATCTCCAGTACCGAGGGAGGCCAGGGGGCGTTCAGGCGGGGGATGAGGAAGCGGGCCACATCCAGCGACCCGACTCGGATCTCGTAGCTCTCCGATACGGATCGGAACGAGCCGTGAAGGCGCGGATGGGTCAGGTCGTCCTTCCGGAGGGCCAGGAACGTCCGTTCTCCGGACGCCGCGGAGGTGAGCTCCACGATCCCGCCCCCACGGGCTCGCGGGAGACACATCCGGTCGTCCAGGGTCGAACTCCCGTCGGTGACCAGGGTGCCGGCCCGGACCCCGCCGGCCAGGAGGACAAACTCGGTCCCGGCCTCCCATCGCTCCAGGGGGAACCGCTCCACCAGTTGCGGGGTCTCCGCAGGATCGGGGAGGGGGGCGTACCCGCCGGCGAGGATTTGCGCCAGGGGGGTGAGGGTGGCGGACGCTCCCCCCTGCCGCTCCACCAGGTACAGGAGAGGTCCGGTCTCCACCGCTTCAAGGCGGACGGGGCCCTCCACCTCTTCTTCCCCCACGTCGGCGCCCGGAGGGGGGGCTGGGGGGTGGATGTCCATCTGGAATCCGCCCCAGGCCACATTGTCGCAACCTGACGTCGGGATCAGGATCCCGAACAGCGCAACGAGTCGCAATGCCTTGCCGTGCATCGTCTTTGGATGGAGCGAGGGTGGAGGGGCGGCGAGGCCGGAGTGGCGAAAAGGGGGCCAAAAGGGCGTCCGAAAGCTACCTTGGCTCCTCCCTGAATGCAAAAGGGGTGGGCGGAGGGAGGATGTCGGCGCCATGCAGACAGGGGACTTCGGAATCGGGGGCGAGGAGCCCCGGAACCTGGGACACACGGGGGTGGCGGTGCAGCGGACGGTCGTCGGGGAGGGAGAGGTGGGGCCCGAGGGGTTTCGCAGCCTCATGGGGCGGTTCACCACCGGCGTGGCGGTGGTGGCCACCTCCACGAGAGATGGGGAGCCGGTGGGGCTGACGGTGAACTCGCTCACCTCGGTATCGCTGGACCCCCTCCTCCTTCTGGTGAGTCTGGATCGGCTCTCCGCCACCCTCGGCATGATCCGGGAGCGCGGGGGATTTGCCGTCTCCATTCTCCCGGCGGAGGCGCTCGACCTGGCTCTGCGCGTGGCCACCGATCACCCCGAGACCCGCTTTGAGGGGGTGGAGCTCCGGAGGTCGCCGGGAGGGCATCCGGTTCTCCCCGACGCATTGGCGTGGGCCGAGTGCGAGACCTGGAAGGAGGTGGAGGCAGGGGACCATGTCCTCCTCCTGGGAAGAGTGACCCATGGCCGCGAGGGGGGTGAAGGGGATCCCCTCGTCTTCTTCCGTGGTCGGTACGGCACCTTCCGGCGGTGAGCGCCCCGTGAGCGGAAACCGGAGAATCCACGACCTCCCCCCCTTCCTGGTGGGGGCGGGGCTCGCCATCTCCGGCGGAGTGGCGGCGCTCCTCCTCCTCTATGTGGGTCCAGGGGCGGTTCCGGCGCTCTCCGCCCTCCTCGCCCTCCTCCTCCTCTCCCTCGGTGCCGGAATCGGTCGTCCCCTCCCGGCGGGGCTCTCCCGGGCGGAGGGGTTGGATCGGCTTCGCCGCCGCTGGATCGGGCTCTTCCTCTGCACGGTGGCGGGAGCGGGGTTCGCAACGATCTGGGAGTTCACCGGAGGGATGGGCGCCGGAGGATGGGTGCAGGGCGTCGGGCTGGCTCTCCTGGTGGTCCTCCCCTTCTACGCGGGGGGGAAGGTCCTGGTGGGGGTGCGCTGGGGTGGGTCGGGGAGATCGGGAGGGGGACCCCCTCTGGTAGGGGCGGGGGTCGGCGTCTTCGTCATGGCCCAGTTCCTCTTCCCGGTCCTGACCCCGGCGGTGGCCCTCCTGGTGGCGCTCGTCCTCTTCAGTGCGGCGGCACTCCTCCACAGCTCCATCCTGGACGAGGTTTTCATCGCCACCCCGGTGGCCATGTACGACGGAGATCGGGGAGACATCCGGGTGGAGCGGTGGACCCGCGGCTCCCCCCGCCTGGAGCGGACCGCCCTCCTGGAGGACGGCGTTCTCCGTCTGGTGGTGGGGGAGAACCTGCACCCCCTCCACCCGGAGGAGCAGTTGGTGGAAGGGGGGGTGGAGAGCTGGGTCCCCGACCTCCGATCGGCTCTGGTGCTGGGAGGAGGGGGAGCCGGGGTGGCGTGGCGACTGGCGCGGCGTCCCGGTGTCCGCGTTCGCCTGGTGGAGCCGAACCCCACCTTTCTGGATGCCATTCACGAAGAGATGGGGAAGGTGGAGAGCCCCGCGCCCGACCTCCTGGCGTCGGGGTGGGAGCTCCCTCTCGGCGAGTCCACCTGGGACCTCATCGTGATTCATCGAGGGGGGGCGGCGGCGGTACCTCCGGTTCGATCGGTGGCGAGGGCGCTCTCCCCAGGAGGCGTGGCGGTCTATCTCCCTCTCTGGCTCCCCGACGAGGACGGACTCCTCGCGGTCCTGGCCGAGGAGTATCAGGAGGTGGTGTCGCGGGCCCATCTCTACCGAATCCAGCACGATCATCCGGGACCGGAAGGGGTCCCGCCCGAGCGTTGGGAGATCTGGAGCCGGAGCCGCCTTCAGGGGCGCTCCCCGGCGGTGCTCGCGGTGGGTTTGGGGGATGGGGATCCCTGGCCCAATCAGATTCGCGGGTTCACCTCGTTCCCCCTTGCCTACCCCCCTCCCGGCGCGGAGGAGGGGGGGTGAGGGTCGCTCACCTCTCGGACCTGCACCTGGGGTTCCGCGCCTTCCCCCGCACCGAACTGGGGTGGAACCTCCGGGAGCGGGATCTGGCCTTCGCCTTCCAGCAGGCCCTTCTGGAGGTGGCCCGTCTGGACCCGGCGGTGGTCATCCTCTCCGGAGACATCTTCCATTCGCCTGACCCCCCGAGCACCGCCTTTCTCACCCTCACCCGGGGGATCAGCACCCTCCGAGCGCACCTCCCCACCGTTCCCATCCTGGCGGTGGCCGGAGGGAGCGACACCCCGGCGGCTCCCGCGGACCCCGGTCCGGTGGCGGTGCTCGACGCCCTTCCGGGGATGGAGGCGGCTTCCGGCGCCCCTCGGGCCGTGCACCTGAGGGACCGGGGAGTCCACGCCCTCCTCGTCCCACACCGGGCGGCACTCCGTTCTCCCTTTCCGGAGATCCGCCCCAACCCGGAGGCGCGGTGGAACATCCTCGTCATCCGGGGAAGTCCGGTGACGGGAGATCCGGAAGGCGAAGGTGGGCTCCGGGTGGACCCTTCCGGGTGGGATTATGTGGCGGTTGGGGGACCACACCGGATGACGACCTTTGCCCATCGGGTGTGCGCCGCCGGCTCGCTGGAGCGCACTGGGTGGGACCCCTGGCGGGAGGCCACTGAGGAGAAGGGGTTCCTCATGGTGGATCTGGAGACCGGGGAGGCCGAGTTCCACCCCCTTCCCGGGCGACCGGTGGTGGATCTGGCCCCGGTTCGGAGTGCGCCGGGAGAGGTGGAGGCGGGGAGCCGACGCCTTCGGGACCTCCTGGACGGGATCCCCGGAGGGGTCGAGGGGAAGATCCTCCGGGTCCGCCTCCGGGGCGACCTCCTCTCCGCCTCGGAAGGGGTGGCTCCCGGGCTCCTGGGCGCCATCCGCAAACGCACCGCCCACGCCGAGATTCGCCTCTCGTCCGAGGGGGACCGCACCTCCACGGCGGCGCCCGAGCCCCGAGAGGGGGTGAAGGTGTCCCTCTCCCTCCCCGGGACGGGGCGCCCCCCCATCCTCCTCCCCAGGGGGGTGACGCTCCTGGCGGCGGAGACCGAGGAGCTTCGCCTGCGGGCCGCGTCGGCGCTCCGTTTCGGGAAAGAAGGAGTCCGGAGTGAGGGGGGTGCAACTCTCCTTCTGGAGGGAGTTCAGGAGGATGGGTCCACTCTCCCCGCCAACCCCATCGTTCTCGGGTGGCCCGACGCCGAGTCCACCCTCGAGGGCGTAACGGCCTGGCCGGCTCAGCCCGAGGTGGGTGATCCGACGCCGACGGAGTCTGCCCCGCTCCCGGAGGAGAGCGAGGGGCAAGACCCATCCTCCGGTCTGGAAGCGGAGCTTCGAGAGGCGAGGGCCGACGCGGTGGAGGTGGCGGGAGATCTGGAGGCTCGGGCCATGGAGTGGGCACGGGAGCGGCAGGATGCCGAGTCGCACCTCATGGCGTATCGGGATCGAGCTCGGGAGCTGCGGGCGAAGATCCGGGCGCTGGAGACCCAGGGGGGCGAAGCTCCCTGTCCCACCTGCGGGCGCGCCATCGGTGAGCACCTCCCCACCCTTGCCGAGACGTTGCGCGAGGAGTGGGAAGGGGTGGTGCAGGACGGGAAGTGGTGGAAGCGCCGCCGGGAGCAGCTCGACGAAAAACCGGAGGACCTTCGGGAGATGGAGGGGCGGGCTCTCCGGATGCGGGCCCGAGTCCAGACGCTGACCCGGGAGCTGGATCTCGTCCGGGAATCGGTGGTGCAGGGTGGGGGCGAGGTGCGCCCCGAGGAGGGGGGGAGGGGAGAGTCCACCCCCGGCGAGCGTGCCATCCTCAGAAGGAGTACCACCCTTCTTCAACAGCTGTCGGAAGGGAGGCTTACCGGGGTTCGCCGCGGCGGGAGCGGAGGGGTGGAGGTGGAGGAAAATCTGCTGACCTGGCGCCCCCCCGTCGGGTCGGAGAGCGGCCTCCTCTCCTGGGCCTTCCAGGTGGCGGCCGCGGAGCGGGCGCTGGAAGAGGGGCGTGAACCTCCGGTCCTGGTCCTCCCTCAGTTTGCCGGAGCCGGGACGCCGGACATGGGGGTGCGCGCCATCGAGATCCTCACCGGGACGGCGCTCACGCGGATCCCCATCCTCCTTGTGGGTCCTCCGTCGCTGGTGGGAGGGGCGGCGGAGGGGCTCGTCGGGGTGGTGGAGTACTCGGAGGATCCGGAGGGGCGTCCGGGGCTCCGGTGGCTTCCAGGTGGAGCGCCCATCCTCCGTTTTGGCGCGGCCGTGGCGGTGTCGCGCGGCTGACCGATCGGGGCGTTGCACATCACTCCCTTCTGATGTGGAGCACCCCTCCTTCCACCACCGTCAGCACCCACCCGGGGGGGCACCAGGTGGTGGAGCTGTACTCCAAGACCAGGAGAGGGCCCCGGAGTGTGTTCCCGGGAGCGAGGGAGTCCCGTTTCACCTGGCCGGCAAGGAGGGTTTCACCCCCGCTGCGAACCGGAACCTGATCTTCCAGGGGGGATGGGTCATGGGCGTCCCTCCCCTCCGTCTCGGTCCGCACCTCCGCGGGGAGGTCCGCTCCCGGAGCCTCTACCCGGACCCTGGCGGTGACCAGCTCCACCTCCGCTTCTTCCCGGGCGTACCCGTACCGCTCCCGGTGAAGGGCGTGGAAGGCCTCTCGCCACCCCTCGGCGCCGACGCGGAGTTCGTGGCTCTGCCCCCGGTACCGCGCATCCACCTCCCGGAGGGAGGCGAGGGTCTCGGGGTCCGCCCCCTCCAGGACCATCTCCTCACGCCCCTCCCTCTCCAGCTCCTCCAGCACCCGGGTCAGGAAAAGATCCACTTCCGGATGGGAGCCGGGGAGGTGGAGGGTCCGGGCGCGGTCCCGCACCACGGGGGCCACCAGCATCCCGAAGGCCGAGAGGAGCCCCGGATCCGGAGGGATGAGGACCCCTTTCACCCCCAGCCGCTCGGCCAACTCCACTGCGTGGAGCCCGGCCGCCCCGCCGAAGGCCATGAGATGGAAGCCTGCGGGATCCACCCCCCGCTGAACCGAGATGACGCGGAGGGCCCGCTCCATGGCGGTGTTCACCACCTCCACCACCCCTTCCGCCGCCTCATCGGGAGAGAGTCCCGCCTCGTCGGCCAACGCGCGGAGTGGGGAGGTGACCGCCTCCCGGTCCAGCGTCCCCCTCCCTCCCAGGAACCCTTCCGGGCGGAGGCGCCCCAGCCAGAGGTTGGCGTCGGTGACGGTGACCTCCGCTCCTCCCCGGGCGTAGCAGATGGGGCCCGGATCGGCTCCGGCGCTCTCGGGGCCGACCCGGAGCGCCCCTCCCGGATCCACCCGGGCGATGGAGCCGCCCCCCGCCCCCACAGTGTGGATGTCCAGGATGGGGATGGCCACCGGGACCCCGCCCACCTCCCCCTCCCGGGTGTGGAGGGGGTGACCGGGGACGAGGGCCACATCGGTGGAGGTTCCACCCATGTCGAGGGTGAGGAGGTGGGAGAATCCGGCGCCCAACCCCCGGGTGAGGGCGCCCATGACCCCGCCGGCGGGGCCCGAGAGCACGGTGTGAACCGGCTCCCGGACGGCCCGCTCCAGGGGGAGGGACCCTCCCCCTGAGCCCATGATCCGGAGGGCTTCCGCCCCCGATTCCCCTTCCAGGCGCCGGAGGTACCCCTGCATCCGGGGCGCCACATAGGCGTTCACCACCGTGGTGGAGGTGCGTTCGTACTCGCGAAATTCGGGGAGAATCCGGGATGAGATCGAGAGGGGGAGCCCCATACCGGCCAGCGCCTCGGCCACCTGCTCCTCATGGTCGGGGTTGGCGTAGGCGTGCAGGAGGGTGACGGCGAGCGAGTGCGCCCCGGGGGGGATCCGGTCGGGGAGGGCGGCCAGCTCCTCCGCGTCGAGGGGAGCCACTTCTCCCCCCTGCTCGTCCAGCCGCCCGGTGATTCCCAGGCGGTCCTCCCGCCCCACGAGGGGAGGTGGTCGGTAACCGGCGAGGGCGTAGAGCTGCGGTCGGTCCTGACGACCGATCTCCACCACGTCCTCGAATCCCCGGTTGGTGACCAGGACAACTCGGGCGCCCTTCCGTTCCAGGATGGCGTTAGTGGCCACGGTGGAGCCGTGAACCAGGTCGAAGGGAACCCCGGGGCGTACGAGCCGCCCGATCCCCTCCAGGACGGCGGCGGCGGGGTCGTCAGGGGTGGAGGGGAGCTTGAGGCGTCGGATCACCGGGGCCCCATCCCCCCGATGTAGCGCCAGAAGGTCCGTGAAGGTCCCTCCGGTGTCGACGGCGATCAGCGTTGACTTTGCCCCTGAGCGCGGGGACATTCCGACCTCCTTTCCCTTCGTTTCCATCGTCAGGTCAACCCGTCGTCTTCATGGAGCTGGTTCCCTCCTTCGAGGAGTTCTCCGCGCTGGCCGGTGAGGCGGGAGTGATCCCGGTCCGGGCCGAATTCCTCTTCGACTCCGACACGGCGGTGACCGCCTACCACAAGCTGGCGACCCCCCCCTTCGGCTTTCTCCTCGAATCGGTGGTGGGAGGGGAGACCTGGGCCCGGTACACCTTTCTCGGCACCGAGCCTGCAGGCGCCTGGCGGCTCCGGGGGCGGCGGGTCTCCTGGTGGGAGCCCGCCTCCGGGTGGAGCGATCTGGGTGAATTCCCGGATCCCCTCGGGGACCTGGACCGACGCCTCCGGGAACGCACCCCCGCCCGGGTCCCGGGGGTCCCACGCTTCTGGGGAGGGGCGGTAGGGTACTTCGGGTACGACATGGTGCGCCAGATGGAGCGCCTTCCGGAGCTGGCCACCGACGATCTGGATCTTCCGGAAGCGCTGGTGCTCTTCACCGATGTGGTCCTGGCCATCGACAACCTCCTGGGGCGGGCCATGGCCATCCGTGGGGTTCCGGTGGAGCCCGGGCTCTCCGGAGCCGAACTCCGGGAGCGATACGAAACCACCCGGGAGCGCCTCGCCGCGGTGGTGCGCCGTCTCCGGGAGGGGGAAGCACCCGCGCCGGTGGTGCTCCGCCCGGAGCCCACGGTGGATTCCCCGGTCCGGAGCACCATGAGCCGGGAGGCCTTTGAAGCGGCGGTGGAGCGGATCCGGGAGTACATCCTGGCGGGCGATGCCTTTCAGGTGGTCCTGAGCCGGCGCCTCGAGGTGGAGCTGGAGGGGAGCACCTTCGAGCTGTACCGGGCGCTTCGCTCCCTCAATCCGTCGCCGTACCTCTACTTCCTGGAGCTGGACGGGGTGACCCTCGTGGGCTCCTCTCCCGAGGTTCTCGTCAGGGTGGAGGATGGGATCCTCACCCTCCGTCCCATCGCCGGCACCCGCCCTCGAGGCGCGACCCCCGCCGAGGACGACGCGCTGGAGGCGGATCTCCTCTCCGACGAGAAGGAGTTGGCTGAGCACCGTATGCTGGTGGATCTGGGGCGCAACGACGTGGGGCGGGTGGCGGAGTACGGGAGCGTCACCGTACCCGAACTCATGAAGGTGGAGCGCTACTCCCACGTCATGCACCTCTGCTCGAGGGTGGAGGGGCGGCTTCGCGAGGGGCTCTCGGCGCTGGACGCCCTCCGGGCCGCCTTCCCCGCCGGGACGGTGTCCGGGGCCCCGAAGATCCGCGCCATGGAGATCATCGAGGAGCTGGAACCGGTGCGGCGGGGCCCGTATGCCGGGGCGGTGGGGTACCTCGGCTTTGGTGGTGGCACCATGGACACCGCCATCGCCATCCGGACCATCCTCGCCACCGGGGGAAAGGCCTGGGTTCAGGCCGGAGCCGGGGTGGTGGTGGACTCGGTCCCCGCGGCGGAGTACGAGGAGACGCTGAACAAGGCGCGGGCCCTCCTGCGGGCTTCGGCCATGGTGGCGCCTGCCGGGTCTTCACCGGCCTCCTAACCCAGGAGGCGAACCAGCCGGTCCAGCGTTCGCTCCACACTTTTTCGGTACCCGTCACCGAAGAGGATGAGGTGGACGAGGAGGGGGTAGAGCTGGTAGAGGGATCGGCGCCGCTCGCCATACTCCGGGGCGATGGGGCGTACCTCCCGATACCCCTGCATCACCGCCGAGGGGAATCCTCCGAAGAGCTCCATCATGGCCAGGTCCACCTCGGCGGAGCCGCGGTACACTGCCGGGTCGATGAGCCACGGTGCCCCCCTGGCGTCGGTGAGGACGTTCCCGCTCCAGAGGTCTCCATGGAGAATGGAGTACCCGGCGTCTTCCCACCCCGCGAGAAGACCGTCGACTCCCTCCACCACCCGGGCAAAGGCGTGGGCCATCTCCTGAGAGGTGAGGCCGGCGGATTCGGCCTCCCGCCACCGTGGGAGAAGTCGGGCTTCCCGCCAGAAGTCGGGCCAGGAGGGAGTGGGGGTGTTGGACTGGGGTAGAGGGCCGATGAACCCATCCTCCGGCCAACCGGCCACCTGGGGGACGGGGGTTGAATGGAGGCGCGCGAGCCCCCTCCCGAGTCGGGCCCAACTGTCCCATGTAGGTGTGCCCGGAGGGATGTACTCCAGAAGGAGCCAGCTCCCCGCCGGCCCGTCATCCACTCCGCGGACCTTCGGAACCGGGAGGGCGCCCACCGAGGCCAGTGCCCGAAGGCCACGGGACTCCACCACGAAGGAAGGGCCACCCTCCCCCTCCTTCCACTTGAGGAAGGCCACCTGTCCGGAGCGGGTCCGGAGGCGGGCCGCGGGATGGATGGAACCGCCTGAGAGGGGAGAGAGTTCGGCGATGGGATCGGTGTCGCCCCCGTCGGCACCGACGAGCACCCCATGGGCGGCCTCAAGGATGGCTGGGGGAGGAGGCAGGCTCACCGCTTCCCGCCCTCGGCGCCGGCTCCTCCATGAGGGAAGAGGAACTCAAGGAGACCGCAACCGGCGCGATCCACCATCTCGAAGACACGGTCGAACCCTTCGGGGCCTCCGTAGTACGGATCGGGAATCTCCAGGTCATCTCCCGCCTCCGGATCGAACTCGCGGAAGAGGCGGAGCTCGGCACTCCCTCGGGCCGACCCACGCATCCGGTCGATATTCCGGAAATTTTCCCGGTCCATGGCCAGGATGAGGTCGAAGTCCCGGAAGTCCGCCTCCCGAAGTTGACGGGCACGTCCCGGGAGGGAGACCCCGTATTTCCGCGCCACATCGATGGAACGGGGATCGGGGCGTTCGCCTGCATGCCAGGCTCCGGTACCGGCGGAGTCCACCACCAGCGACTCCTCCACGCCCAGCGCCCTGGCCCGATGAAGGAAGACCCCTTCCGCGAGGGGTGAGCGGCAGATATTCCCGAGACAGACGAAGAGGATCCGGCGGTGGAGGAGGTCGGTCATCTCGGCGAAGCTGGGGTCGGGGCGTAGGAGAACCGGGGTGGATCTCTTAAATTATCAGGGTTGTGGATGTGACGAACCCATTCCGGGTCATCCATCCTCCCGGCACACCCGAGATCGCCATGCGGCATCCGGGGCCGGGTACGTGAAGTTCACATGAGAGGCAGGTTTGAACGAAGACCGAACATTCGCCGCGCTCGGGCTCTCCCCCGAGACGTTGGCGGCCATTGAAGCCGAGGGGTGGAGCACCCCCACCCCCATCCAGTGGAAGGCCATCCCCGGGGCGCTGGAAGGGCGGGATGTGGTGGGGATCGCGCAGACGGGGACCGGGAAGACGGGGGCATTCCTCCTCCCCTCCCTCGATCGGATCGAGGCGGGGAAGGGGCTCCAGATCCTGGTGCTTTGCCCCACCCGCGAGCTGGCGCAACAGGTGGCGGAAGATGCCACGGCGCTCAGCAAGGGGACCTCCCTCCGGGTGGCGGAGATCGTCGGGGGGGTGGGGTACGGGCCCCAGAATGAGGCGTTGGCCGGAGGGTACGAGATCATAGCGGCCACCCCCGGGCGCTTCAACGACCACATCGAACGGGGAAAGGTGGATCTGAGGGGACTTCGGGTCCTGATTCTCGACGAGGCGGATCGGATGCTGGACATGGGGTTCCGCCCGCAGATCGAAGAGGTGCTCCGCAGGTCGCCGAAGAGCCGGCAGAACATGCTCTTCTCCGCCACCATGCCCAACGGGGTCCACGCGCTTGCCCTCCAGATCACCCGGGACGCAATCTGGGTGGAGGCCACCCCGGAAGGGTCGACGGCCGAGGGGATCGTGGAGACCGCCTACACCGTTCGCCCCGATCGGAAGGGCGACCTCCTGGTTCACCTCCTTCAGCAGGAGGGGTGGGACCAGGTCCTGGTCTTCACACGGACGAAGATCGGCGCCGACACCCTGCGTGGGAGGCTCGAGCAAGCGGGGGTCTCCACCGACGCCATGCATTCGGATCGGAGGATGGAGCACCGGGTCCGCGCGCTGGACCGGTTCGCCACCGGCTCCATCCGCGTTCTCGTGGCCACCGACGTGGCCCAGCGAGGGCTGGATGTGGAGGGGATCAGCCATGTGGTGAATTTCGACGTGCCCATGGATCCCGAGGACTACGTCCACCGCATCGGGCGGACCGGGCGGGCGGGTGCGCAGGGGAACGCCGTCACCTTCGTCATCCCCGGAGACCTGGGGTACCTCAAGTCCATCGAGCACCGTCTCGGGCGGAGGCTCCCCCGGATCTCCCTCGAGGGGTATGACTTCACCGGAGGGGCTCCGGAGAAGGACGAGGATCGCCAGAAGCGTCCCAGATCCGACAAGGGGATGGGTCGAAAGCTCGGCAAGGTCCTCTCCGAGGAAGAGCTGGCGGACCTCCTCAAGTTTTCCCGGTAGAATCGGGGGTTTCATGATCCTGAGGCGATACGGATCGACGGTGCGGAGCGTGGAGCTCAACTTCGACGCCCGTGCCCTCACCGAGATCGGGTTCCGGCGGGAGGGGGGCTTTGCTCTCCCGGTGGAGGAGTTCGAAGGAGCGTACCGGAAGGAGCGGGAGGTGGAGCTGGCTCCGCGCGCCGAGGGGTCGGTTCAGACCGAGACCGAAGAGGAGGTGCTGGCTCACCTCACCGACGGAATCCGGGCGGTGGAGTCGGCGCTGGCCCCCGACGAGGTTCTCCTGGTGGAGAGCGAACAGGGCGTCGATTTCCCGAAGCTTCGGGAGCGGAGAGAGGGGATCATCGTGGATGGGGAAAACCGCCTCCACTTCCACTGGTGGGTGGATCCCCCCCTCAGGCTCGGGATCTACCGAAAGGTGGGTGCGTGAGGCGCCTGTCGAGGCTCCTCCTGGTCTTCTTCCTCACCGCCTGTTCCTTCGAACGGCGTCCCGACAGGAATGGAGAGGGAGAGCCGACGGTGGATCGGGGGGCGCCGGGCTCCACCGACACCGCCACCGATCCGGCCGGAACGGCGCGCCAGACCCTCGCCGTCTTTCGGGAAGCGGTGGAGGTAGGGGATCTCTCTCTCGCCCTTGCCCTCCTGGATCGCGAGGTGGAGATCGTGGACGATCTGGTGCGGCGGAGGCCCGGCCCGGCCCGGGAGCTGAGCCGTGGGGAGGCGCTCCTCGAACTTCGGCGGCTTCATGGCGAGGGGCTCGTCCTCGAGGAGCTGGGCTCGGAGCTCGTCCTTCGCCAGGACGCCGCGGTGATCCACTCCCGGTTGGCCATCCTTCATCGTGGCGAGGACTCCGCCATTGCCCGGGAGGTGGCTCGCGGGAGTGAGACGGTCTTCCTCGTCCCCTACCCCGAGGGGTGGCGCATCCGCCTCTACCACCGATCGCTCGATCCGCCCCCCCTTCCCTGAGGGGCTTAAAACCATCTCCCCATGATCACCTTCGACCATATTCTCGCCGCCCGCGACCGGATCTCCGGAGAGGTGGCCCGAACCCCCTGCACCCGCTCCTTCCTCTTTGAGGATCGGATTCCGGGGAAGCTTCATTTCAAGTTCGAGAACCTCCACCGCACCGGCTCCTTCAAGGAACGGGGGGCGCTGAATCGGCTCCTCCATCTTACCGCCGAGGAGCGGGAGCGGGGGGTGGTGACGGCGAGTGCGGGGAACCACGCCCAGGCGGTGGCCTTTCACGCCGGACGGCTCGGGATTCCCGCTACCGTTCTCATGCCGAAGACAACTCCCCTGGTGAAGGTGGCCAACACCCGGCGCCACGGGGCCCGGGTCATTCTCCATGGGCAGAAGTTCTCCGAGGCCATCGAGGAGTCCAAGCGGATCCAGGCCGAAGAGGGTCTCGTCATGATCCATGCGTACGACGACGAGATGGTCATCGCCGGGCAGGGGACGCTGGGGGTGGAGCTGGCGGAACAGGTGCCGGATATCACCATGGCACTCGTCCCCATCGGCGGAGGTGGAATCATCTCGGGGACGGCTCTCGCCCTGAAGGAGCTTCATCCCGGCGTCCGGATCATCGGGGTGGAAGCCGATGCGGCCCCCTCGGCTCGGCTTTCCCGGGATGCCGGCCACATCGTCGAAGTGGAGACGGGCGACACCCTCGCCGACGGGATCGCGGTGAAGCGGATCGGGGATCGAACCTTCCCCCTCATCGAACGGCTGGTGGACGACATCGTGGTGGTCGGGGACGAGGACATTGCCCGGGCCATCTTCCTTCTTCTGGAGCGGGAGAAGACCATGGTGGAGGGTGCCGGGGCGGCCCCCCTGGCGGCGCTCCTCACCGGGAAGGTCGCCCCCACGCCCGACGATTCGGTGGTGGCGGTCCTCTGCGGAGGGAACATCGATGTGAACATGATGTCCCGCATCATCGATCGGGGGCTGGTGGACCATGGGCGCCTTTCCCGCCTCGTAGTACGGGTCCGAGATCGCCCCGGGAGTCTGGCCCGCCTCACCGAGGAGGTGGCCAAGGCGGGAGCCAATGTCCTGGAGGTGGCCCACCAGCGCGCCTTCGCCGATATCTCGGTGGGGGAGGTGGAGATCCTGTTCCACCTGGAGACCCGGGGACGAGATCATGTGGAGGAGGTATTGGCACGGTTGAGGGAGCTGGGAATCTCCGCCGAGGAAGTGGCACACCCCTCCCATGCAACCCCCTGAATCCCACGAGCGTCTCATCCGTACAG
>JBJHBD010000006.1:0-12903 GCA_050485305.1 Gemmatimonadota bacterium | reverse complement strand
TCCGTACAGAAGGTTGACGGACACGATCCCGTCCAACCTCGGCAGGGGCAGGAAGCCCCGGCCCTGTACACATAGATGAGGAGTTCACGATGATTCGCTACACCAGCACCCGATTCACCCCACGGTACGACTACACCTTCGCGGAGCACTCCACCCCGAGGCTGGCTCGCTCCACGAAGAAGATCACCCTCCTCCCCGTCCGAACCGAGATCCGGACCCCCGGACCCGCGGCTCCCGGCGGGGAGTACAGGCGGTGACCGGCCCCGTGGGGGGGCACCAACGCTGAAGGCCCGGCAGAGCTGACTCTGCCGGGCCTTCCTGCGTCGCGGGGTGTGAGCCGTCCGGTCAGTTCCCCGCCCCGTCCTCCATGGTGAGGGGGGCCGGAGCTCCTCCCCACCGTTCGAACCAGTGGCGGAGGAAGAGCTGGGTTCGGATGAAGTTGGAGGGGCGAGAGCTGGTCCCGTGCGCCTCGTCCTGGAACCGGATCATGGCGGTGGGGACGCCCAGCACCCGAAGGGCCTGGTAGTACTCCTCGGTCTGCGCCATGGGGGTACGAAGGTCGTTCTCTCCGGTCATGAGCATGGTGGGGGTGGTCACATTTCCCACATACATTATGGGGGAGCGTCGCAGGTGCTCCGACGGGTCGTCCCAGAAGAAGTGCTCGAAGTTTCGGTACCACCCGACCCCGTCGGTGGTCCCCACGAAGGAGAGCCAGTTCGTCACGGGGCAGTTGGAGGAAGCCGCCGCGAAGCGGTCGGTGTGCCCCACCACCCAGGCGGTGAGGACTCCACCCCCTGAGCACCCGTAGACGTACATCCGGGACTCGTCGATGTACCCCCTGCCGATGACCTCATCCACCCCGTACATGAGGTCGTCGTAGTCCTTCCCGGGGTAGGCGTTGTTGATCTCGTTGGCGAAGGCGCTCCCGTAGCCGGTGCTCCCCCGAGGGTTCGTGTAGAGGACCACATACCCGTTGGCCGCATGCTCCTGCCACCCGTAGTTGAAGCCCACCGTGTACATGGAGTGGGGGCCGCCATGGATGACCAGCATCATGGGGTAGCGGTTGGCCGGGTTGAAGTTCGGGGGCTTGATGATCCACCCCTGGACATCCAGGTCGTCGGTGGACTTGTACCAGATCTCCTCCACCTCTCCGAGCTGCACGTCGGCCAGGAGGTCCCGGTTGATCTCGGTGAGCCGGGTCATCCGATCGGGCTGACGGGGGTTGAGGAGGTAGATGTCGCCGGGCTCGTGGGATGACCCTACCGTCACCGCCATGACCCCGTTGTCGGCCATGGACGAGAGCCCCACCAGATGCTCTCCGGCGGTGACCTCCCGAACCCGTTGAGACCGCACGTCCAGGAACCTGAGGTTCCGTGTGCCGTGGTGGTCGGTGACGAAGTAGATCCCGCTCCCATCGTGGGCCCAGGTCATGGAGTTCACCGCTCCGTCGAAGTCGCCGGAGACCACGCGAGGGTTGGAGCCGTCACGATCCATCAGGTAGACCTTCCGGTAGCGGAAGGTGTTGTCGTGCCAGTCATCTCCCAGGTAGGCGATGGTGCGCCCGTCGGGGGAGGGGACCGGTCCCGAATCCTGCCCGTGCCGATCAGTCAGTTGCCGGATTTCCCGGGTGGCCACATCCACCGAGTAGATCTCGGAGTGCCGCCACTGGAGCTGTGCCTCCTCCACCCGGAGTCCGCTGAAGAGGATTTCCCGACCATCCGGCGTCCAGGTGGGGGACGAGTGGTCCCAGTCCCCGTCGGTGAGTTGGCGGACGGCGCCCCCATCGGCGGAAACCACGAAGATGTGGTTCCAGGTGCCGTCCACGTACCCCTGACCGTCCCGGCGGTACATGGCGCGCTCCACCACCTTCGGCGCCGCCGTCCAGGTGGCCCCGGGAGGGGGAGAGGGCATTCCGATGTTCCAGGAGGTGCGGTCGGGAACCTGCGAGTTGAAGGCGATCCGGGTTCCGTCGGGGGACCAGGTGATGCTCGAGATGGGTTGATCGAGGCGGGTGATCTGGCTCACCGCTCCCTCCTCGTCCATCCAGCGGACATGAATCTGGTTCCCCCGAGGTTCACCGGATGCCATGAAGGCGATCCGGGTCCCGTCAGGGGACCAGTTGGGGTTCGACCCCTCCACGAGGAAACGTTTCCGACTCCCGTCGGCATTCATGATCCAGATTTCGGAGCGCCGCCGATCGGCGCGCTTGTCGGTCCAGGTGCGGGTGTAGATCACCTGGCGACCGTCGGGAGAGATCTGGGGGTTGGAGACCGACTGCATCTCCCACCACAGGTTGAGATCGAGGACCTTCTGATTGCCGTTTTCCTGGGTGTGCGCTTGGGCCGGAACCAGGGCGAACGCAACCAGGAAGAGGGGGACGAAGAAGGCCCGGAGCTGGGTAGTGCGCATACGCACCTCCGTTCGGGGTCACACGGTTGTGGGGAAGGAAGGGGATAATGCGTCGCGGACGGGTGCGGCGCCAGAGACGCCGACGGTGCACCCCTACCCATCCTCCCGAATCAGAAGGCTGGAATCTCCGGGAGAGGGCCCTCCGGAACGAGGGGGTCGGCAACCCGGTTCCGCCCCTCACTCTTTGCCCGCAGGAGCGCCTGGTCGGCGATGTGGTAGAGGATCTCCGGTCGGGTGCCGTGGAGGGGGCAGGCGGCGTACCCGGCTGAGAGGGTCACGCGGATCTCCCGATCGATGGGAGGTTGGGACTCCTCCACCACGTTCCGAATGCGCTCCGCCACATTCCGGGCCACCTCCGGGGAGGCTGCCGGGGCGAGGATGGCGAACTCCTCGCCACCCACGCGGAATGGAGAGTCCGCCACCCGCGTATGCTCGACGAGGATCCGCCCGATCCAGCGGAGAAGGGCATCGCCGACGTCGTGCCCCAGGCTGTCGTTGATGGACTTGAAGCCATCGATATCCAGGAGGACCAGCCCGAAGTGGTCTCCGTAGCGCTGCGCCCGGTTCCCCTCTTCCGCCATTCGCTCGTGGAAGGCCCTTCGGTTCAGGAGCCCGGTGAGCGGGTCACGAAGAGCCTGTTCCGAAAGTCCGCTCATCTGTTCGTCGGCGTTCCGGATCCGCATGGAGAGGATGCGAAGAAGTTTGAGCGCCACCGAGGAGGATCCGCGGACGATGGCCTGGAAGTCCTTCTTGTCCAGGGTGAGGACCCGGGTGGGTTCGAGGGTCCGGACGGTGGCGCTTCGGGGCTCGTCGTTGAGAAGCGCCATCTCGCCGAAGAAATCGCCGGGGCCCAAGCGAGCCAGTTCAAATTCCTGACTCCGTGCCGGGTAGAGAACCTGGACCTGACCCTCCAGGATCATGAAGAGCCGGTCACCTTTCTGCCCGATGGTGACAATGTTCTCACCGACCTGGTAGCGGCGTTCCTGGGTGGCGCCGTCCAGGAGGGAGACCTCCTCCGGAGTAAGTTCTCCGAAGAGGGGGATTCCTGAGATGATCTCGAGGTGATCCATCGAAGGTCGCGGGTGGGGAGGGGGCTACGGGGCGAATGGCCCCGACTCCGACTCTCCCTGGGAAGCTACGCCTCTCCCCGGGCGGCGCGCGAGGGGGAGGGTGTTGGGGCGTGTGCCGTTCCTTCCCCGATCCAACGGGCGGCGCTTCGGATTGAGTTGAGGTGGATGTTCACCGTATCCTCCACCCGGCTCCCGTACCCTCCTCCCATGACGAGGGCCACTGCCGCGCCACTCACCTCCGCTCCGGCAAACACGATGCGATCTCGTTCCGCCAGCCCTCCGGTGGTGACGGCGAGCCGTCCGAGGCGGTCGTGTTCGTGTGCGTCGGCTCCGGCGAGGTAGAGCACCAGTTCGGGGGCGAACTCCACGACGGCTCGGCGCACCCCCTCCCGGACGGCATCGAGGAATTGTTCGTCGCCGGCACTGTCGGGGAGGGGGAGGTCCAGATCGCCCACCTCCTTCCGGAAGGGGAAGTTCGCCTCGCCGTGGACGGAGAGGGTGAAGACCGACGGGTCGTTCCGGAAGATGGCCGCCGTCCCGTTCCCCTGGTGCACGTCGAGGTCCACCACGGCGACCCGCCGCACCCCGAGGTGAGCCTGCGCATGGCGTGCGGCCACCGCCACATCATTGAAGACGCAGAACCCCTCCCCCCGGTCCGGAAAAGCATGGTGCGTGCCACCCGCCAGATTTGCCGCCGCTCCCTCCTCCAGCGCCGAGGTGACGGCGGCGAGGGTTCCCCCTACGGAGCGCCGCGACCGCTCCACCAGCTCCGGGGACCAGGGGAATCCGATGCGGCGAACGTCCGCGGGTTCCAGCATTCCTTTTACCACCCGTTCCAGGTAGCGGGAGTCGTGCACCCGAAGGAGCGCTTCGTCACCGGCCGCTTCGGGGACGCGAAGTTCACCCGGGCCTGTGATCCCCTCCCGCTCCACCGCCTCCCGGAGCATCCGGTACTTCTCCATGGGGAATCGGTGCCCTGCCGGGAGGGGGAGAACGAAGGTGTCGGCGTAGTAGATCTTCATGGCGAGGAGTGGACCCTGCTCGGCGGGGAGGTGTTCCACGATCGGTTGCTCGCCCCCCTCCTCTCCCTCCCGTGACCCGCCTCCTCTCCCTCGTCCTCCTCGGGCTCTTCCCCCTTTCCCTCGGGGCACAGGAGCCCGGCTCCATCGACGGTCGAGTCACCGGTCCCGAGGGAGAACCCCTCCGAGCCGTGACAGTGAGCCTTCTCCTGCCTATGGAGGAGCGGTTGCTCCGCACCCAGGAGACGGATGGGGGGGGATACTACCGGTTGGCTCCCCTGACGCCGGGGCGGTACCGAGTGCGCGTTCTCCGCCTGGGGTACCGACCCGAGGAGCGGGAGGTGGAGGTGATCGCAGGGGAGCGGGTGCGCCTCGACCTCACCCTTGCCCTCGCCCCGGTGGCGCTGGAGGGGTTGGCGGTGGAAGGAGAGCGGAGCCGCGCCCGTGCCCGCTTCGAAGACGACGCGGGGATCACCTCGCGGGAACTCACTCGGGACGAGATTCGCCTCCTCCCCGGGCTGGCGGAGGCCGACCCCCTCCGGGCGGTGGAGATCCTCCCCGGGGTCATCTCGCCCACCGACTTTTCGGCCTCCTTCAACGTCCGCGGGGGATCTTCGGACCAGAATCTCATCCTCCTGGACGGTTTCCCCCTCTTCAACCCCTTCCACCTGGGAGGGGTGTTCTCCGTCTTCAACGGGGACATGGTGGATCGGGTGGAACTCCAGTCCGGCGGGTTCCCTGCGGAGTTCGGCGGGCGCGTCTCCTCCGTTCTCCGGGTGGAGAGCGACCCGGGCCCCGGCGACTTTACCGTGGATGGCGGGATCTCCCTCCTCGCCGCCCGCGCCGCGGTGTCGGGGGGGCTCAGCCGGGAGCGCCGCCAGGCCCTCGGCCTCTCCACGGCCCGGTGGCGCTTCTCCGCCCGCCGCTCCTATGTGGACCAGCTCCTCAAGCCGGTGGCCACCATCCCGTATCACATCACCGATCTTCAGGGGGTGGCGGAGGTCTGGTCCCGAGGAGGGAACCGCGTCGTCCTGAGTGGCTATTCCGGCGCCGACGTCCTGGATCTGGGCCGGCTCTCCCTCGACGACTTCCCCCTTCGCCTCCACTGGGAGTGGGGGAACCGACTCCTGGGCGCCCGCTGGATGCGGAGCTACCTGAACGGGGCCTCCGCCGAAGCCGGAGCGGGCGTCTCCACCTTCCGCACCGACCTGGCCTTTACCGACTTTGACGACATCCGCTTCCGGAGCGACATCCGCCAGCTCTCCCTCTTCGCCCGGGGAGAGAGCTGGATGGGAGGGCGGTGGAAGGGGAAGGCCGGACTCTCGGCGGACCACTACCGCTACGACAATCTGGCCGAGACGGGAGGGACCGTCTTCGCGGGAGGGCTCGGCGACGGATGGGCCCTCGCCGCCTTCGGTCAGACCGAGTACCGGCGTCCCGGACGCTGGCTGGTAGAGACGGGCCTTCGCTTCGAAGGGTGGCTCCCGGACGCCGGTCCGGTGGTCTGGGCGCCGTCCCCCCGGGTGGCGGCGAAACGCTTCTTCGCCGGAGGCGATCTGGCAGTGAAGGGGTCGGTGGGGCGCTACACCCAGTTTGTCCATTCGGTGCGGGACGAGGAACTCCCCCTCGGGATCGACATCTGGATCCTAGCCGGGGACCGGGCTCCCCACGTGGTCTCGGATCAGGTTCAGGTGGGGGTAGAGGGGTTTCCGGGAGACCGCTGGTTCGCCGCCGCCGACGCCTTCTACCGCACCTTTGACGGCGTCATCACCAACAACCTGGCAGACGATCCCAACGATCCCTCCGACGACTTCCTCCCGGGACGGGGAACGGGGTATGGGGCCGACTTCTACCTGGAGCGGAGGGGCCCCGGCCCCAACGGCTCCCTCTCCCTCTCCTGGCTGAAGGCGGACCGGACCTTCCCCGACTTCCTGAGCGGGGCCGAGGAGGTGGAGGAGATCACCTACCCCCCGGTCTTCGACCGGCGCGTGGATCTGGATCTGGTGGTTCGTCTCCCACTGGACGGAGGATGGGACATCGGCGCCCGCTGGCATGTCGGGACAGGGGTCCCCTACACCCGTCCCCTGGCGAGCTACGCGTACTTTTCCCCCCGTCAGACCCGGGACGGGGTCCTGCGCTGGCAGTTCAACCCCGAGGACGAGCCGGGCGGGGAGCCGGATGACGATCAGGCCAATCCCTACGGAGTCATCCTCGGTCCCCGAAATGGGGAGCGGTACCCCATCTATCATCGACTGGACCTTTCGGTGCGCCGCACCTTCACTCCCCGATGGGGCACCGTCGTCCCCTATCTCGATGTCCTGAACCTGTACAACCGGACGAACGTGCTCTTCTACTTCTATGACTTCTCGGGAGATCGCCCCGTTCGCACCGGGCTCTCCATGTTCCCTCTCCTCCCCACCTTCGGAGTGGAGGTCCGGTTCTGATGCGCCGCCGGGTTCAGATGGGTCCCCGCTTCCGCACCTCCGGGATCCTGACCCTCCTCGCGGTGGCCGCCGGTTTCGGGGCGGTGGCGTGCGAACTCGCCGAAGTCACCGTGACCGAGGCCGAGGAGGTGGTGATGGCGGAGATCTGGTTCCGGGTGGAGGAGGAACGCTCGAACGCCTTCGCCTTCCTCCACAGGACCATCGGCCACGCCTCCACCCCGGTGGATGGAGCCCGGGTGCGGGTGCGGGGGAGTGGCGGGGTTGTGGCGGATTTCGTGGCCGAGTCCGTGGGAAACTGCGCCGAGGACACCTTCCCCACCGCCTTCGAGCCCTCCTGCTACCTCCTCGAGGGGGCACCGGCCGATGCACTCATTCAACCGGGGCGTCGCCTCGAGGTCGAGGTCACCCTTCCGGGGGGTGAGGGGCGCCTCATCGGCGCCACCACCATACCGGGCGACTTCGCTCTCAGGGTCCCCGCCCCGGTCGGGACCTGCGCCCTCCCTCCCAACCGAACCCTCCCCATGGTCTGGACTCCCGCCGAGGGTGCCTGGGCGTACCTTCCGGAGGCCGAACTGTCGGGGATCCGTAACGCCCTGGAACCCGCAGGGGTCCATGTTCCCACCGATCCCACCGTTCTTCAGGGGCTTGCCATCTCGCAGGCGGACACCACCGTGGTCTTTCCCACCCAGTTCGGGATCTTCAACCGGTTCTCCGACGAGGGGAGGGAGCTTCTCCTGGCCATTCGGGACGGCCTCCCTCCCGGCGTCTTCGTGACCCTGGTGGTCACCGCGCTGGATCGGAACGCCGCAAACTGGGTGCGGGGCGGGGCCTTCAACCCGTCCGGGCAGATTCGCATCCCCTCCCTTTTCGGGGATGGGACGGGGGTGGTAGGCTCGGTGGTGAACCGGGGGATCCAGATACGAACGGAACCCCCGGGCGAACGGCCATCCTGCCTTGCCGCGGGGAGTTCCGCTTCGGAGGCACCATGAACACGAATACCAGTTCGATAAGAGCGGTCCTCCTCCACGGGGCAGGAGCCCCCCTGGAACTGGCGGAGTACCCCGTCCCTGCACTCAAGTCGGGAGAGGTTCTCCTCCGAACGGTGGCCAGCGAGGTCTGCGGGACCGATGTCCACCTTCGCCACGGGCGCCTCGCCGGGGTTCCGTACCCCATCATCCCCGGCCACGTCAGCGTGGGAGAGGTGGTGGAGTCCGCCGGGGTCCGGGAAGATGCGCTTGGGAATCCCCTTCGGGTGGGAGATCTGGTGACCTTCCTGGATGTCCATGGGACCTGCCACGCCTGCTACCACTGCGCCGTGGCCGGGCAGCCCAATCGGTGCCCGTCTCGCCGGGTGTACGGGATCACCTTCCCGGCGTGGGAGGGGCTTTTCGGCGGTTGGGCGGAGGGGATCGTGCTGAAGGCCGGCGTCTCCATCCTCCGGCTCCCCGAAGGGGTTGCCGCGTCCCGCTTCATCGGGGGCGGATGCGGGCTCTTCACCGGCTTTGCCGCCGTGGAGCGGAGCGGGCTCCGAATGGGAGACACGGTGGTGGTGCAGGGGGCCGGACCGGTGGGTCTCGCCGCCTCCGCCTTCGCGCACCTGAGGGGAGCGGGGGAGGTCATCCTCATCGGAGCGCCCCGGGCCCGACTGGAATTGGCCCCCTCTTTCGGGGTGGACCTCACCCACAACCTGGAGGAAAGCCCGGCGGAGGAACGGAGAGAGGTGATCCTGGACCGGACACATGGGCGGGGGGCCGATGTGGTCGTGGAGGCCACCGGGAACCCGCGGGCGCTCTCCGAGGGGTTGGAGCTGCTCCGGGACGGGGGGAGCTATGTGGTGGCCGGCCACTACACCGACGCCGGTACGGTCCCTCTCAATCCCCATTCCCAGCTCAACCGGAAGCACGTCGAACTCCGGGGACAGTGGGGGACCGACCTCCGTCACCTGGTAGGCGCGCTCCGCATGCTGGCGCGCCATGGAGACGCCCTCCCCTTCGAGCGGATCATCGGCGGGGTCTATCCCCTGGAGAGGGCGGGTGCGGCGCTGGACGACGTGGAGGCGCTCCGGGTGACGAAGGCGGTCATCGCCCCGGGAGGCGCCATCGAGTGACCCCCTATCGGGCGTCCAGAATGGAGAGAACCTTCGTGACCAGCATGTCGATGGCCACCCGGTTCTCTCCGCCCTCCGGGACGATGAGATCGGCGTAACGCTTCGACGGCTCCACGAAGTCCAGGTGCATGGGGCGCACCGTCGCCTCGTACTGCCGCACCACCGAGTCCAGGGTGCGTCCCCGCTCCTCCATGTCCCGCCGAAGCCGCCGGATGAAGCGGATGTCGGCGTCGGTGTCCACGAAGATCCGGATGTCCATGAGGCTCCGGAGCTCGGGCTCGGCGAGGACGAGGATCCCGTCGACGATGATCACGTCGGTGGGGCGAATCCGGAGGGTGTCCGCCCTTCGGGTGTGGGTGGTGAAGTCGTAGGTGGGGGTTTCCACCTCCCGCCCCTCCAAGAGCGCCGCCAGATGTTCGGCGAGGAGAGAGGTTTCGAGCGATTCGGGGTGGTCGAAGTTGATGGTCCCCCTGGTATCCTCCGGGAGGTGGGCGAAGCTCTTGTAGTACGAATCGTGGTGAATCACCGAGACCCGCTCCGGCCCCACCTGATTCAGGATCTGGCGGAGGACCGTGGTCTTCCCCGATCCACTCCCTCCGGCCAACCCCACCACCACCGGACGCGGACCGGAGCTCACCCGGTTTCCTCCACCACCGAGACCCAGATTCGGCGGGCCAGCTCATGCCCCACCGCCTGGGGAATGCCGTCTTCGGCGATCCGGATGGTCACCGGGCCATTGAAGGGCGCGCGGGCCTCCACCAGGAGCTCCACCCCGGGCATGAGCCCTCGGGACTCCATGTAGCGAAGCCGCTCCGAGTCCTCGTCCTGCACGGCCCGGATCCGGACGCGGACCCCCGCCGAGACCTCGGAGAGGGTGGGGTGGTCCACCGACTCCACCGCTCCCCCCCGAGTGGGGATGGGGGCCCCGTGCGGGTCATGGCTGGGGTCTTGGAGCGCCCCCGCCATCCGGTCTATGAGTTCGTCCGAGGCGGCGTGCTCGAGTCGCTCCGCCTCCTCATGGACATCGTCCCACGAATACCCGAGCCGCTGGGAGAGGTAGGTTTCCAGGATCCGGTGACGACGGATGATTCGAAGCGCCTCCCGCGTTCCCTCGTCCGTGAGGCGAACTCCCTTGTACGGAACGTGTTGCAGGAGCCCCGATTCGGCCAGGCGCTTCACCATCCCGCTCACCGAAGCGGGCTGGACATCGAGCGCTCCCGCAATCCCACTGGTGGAGGCCGGCTCGCCTCGCTCCGAAAGGGAGTAGATCGCCTTCAGGTAGTCCTCCACGGAGCGGGAGAGGGAGGGAGGGTCGTCTCGCATGGATTCCGAAGGGAGAGGAGAGGGACGGCGGAAACGAAATCTACCCTGATGGGGGTAGGGGCGTCGAGGCAAATCGAGGAATCAGATGTTTGCCCGCCATCTCCAAGGGCGTTACATTGAACGACTTGGAGCGCTTCGGGTCGGCTCGACCAGCTCCACGTTGGTGTTGGATTCTGAACCGTGGAGGGGACGTGGACGACTCCGTCGCCGTGGATGCCAAGCGAATTCTGCTTCGTTATGGCGCACCTATCGCCATCCTCGACGCCATCGACGAGGCTGAGCGCATCGCCCTGGCCCGTGAGATGAGCCGCACCCCGGTCCCCGACCGGAGTGAGCGCCTTCAGAACCTCCTGGTGGAGCGAGGCTACCTCGATCCGTCCCAGATCAAGCCCGTGAGAGGCCGGAGGAAGGCCAAGAAGTAGCGTTCGAGCCGAAAGGTCCATCGCGCTGAAGGCGAGAGGGGGCCGACCTCACACCGGATCGGGTCCGGGGAGGTCGGCCCCCTTCTTGTTACCGGTTCCTGTCGGCTCAGTTCATGATGTCCAGGAGCTCCACCTCGAAGAGGAGGACCTGGTTCGGTCCGATCTGGAAGGGGGCGTTCCGCCCGTAGGCCAGGTCGGGGTGGATAGCCACCTCGAATCGGGATCCCACCGGGACGAGCTGGAGCGCCTCACCCCACCCCTGGATGACCCCATCCACACGGAAGTTGTTGGGCTCACCCCGTTCGTAGGAGCTGTCGAACTCCTGTCCGTCGATGAAGGTCCCCCGATAGTGCACCTGCACGATGTCGGTGGCGGTGGGGATGGGTCCATCGCCCTCCTCGACGATCCGGTACTGGAGCCCGCTTTCGGTGGTGATCCACCCCTCCCGCCCGGCGTTCTCCGCCAGATACTCCTCGCCCTCCCGGAGATTCCGTTCCGCCGTCTCCTCATCCTGTGCCATCTGGAACTCCTGTGACCGTACGTGGAACTCGCTGAGGGCCGTACCGGCTTCCTCGGGGGTCATGAGAGGTTCGCGCCCTTCCATGGCGTCGCGCAGCCCCTGCATGAAGGCGTCCATGTCCACATCAACGCCGGACTGGGCGAAGAACTGCCCCACATCGAGCCCTACGGCGTAACCGGCTCGTTCTTCGAGGGTCGTGACTTCGGTGACCTCCCGATTGCAGGCGGTAAGGGTGAAGAGGAGGACCAGGGCCCCGACGGGGCGATGGATCCGGTGCATTTGCATGGCGATCCCGCGGTTGGAGTAATGGAATGGCTCTCGGACTACATGGCCACGAAGGCCAGGAGTGTGGAGGCCACCGCTCCCAGTGTGGCGGCGGCCAGCGCCAGCGGGAGCTGGGTCAGGACATGGTCCATGACGTCGCACCCGCAAGCCAGGCTGGAGAGGATGGTGGTGTCGGAGATGGGCGAACACTGATCTCCGAATACCGCGCCTCCCAGCACGGCCCCGAAGGCGAGGGAAACATAGAACGGATCGGGGTTGATGGCGTGGGCCAGGGGCATGGCCAGGGGGAAGACCACGGCGTAGGTGCCCCACGACGACCCGATGGAGAAGGCCACCACCATGCAGATGAACATGAAGAGCGCCGGGAGAATCACCGGGTTCACCAGCTCGGCAGTCATCTCCACGATGAAGTTGGCGGTCCCGAGATTCCGCGATACGGTGCCCAGCGTAACGGCCAGCGCCAGGATGATGGCGCCGATGGTGACGCCCTTGCACCCGTCCACGAAGCCGTCCACCACATCTTTCAACCCCATTCCCTTCAGGAGAGCCAGCGCCATGGCCGAGAGGACCGCCAGCCCGAAGGCCTCGGCGATGGGGACGCGGATCCCCGCCAGGAAGAGCTCCATCTGCCCGGCCTGAAGCGCCGGGATGAGGGGGCCGATGACGCCGGTGAGGGCGACCCCGATGAGGACGAGGAGGGGAACCGCGAAGTCCTCCAGCCCGGGGCGGTAGCCGGTGGGGATCTTGAGCTGGGAAAGCTCGGCGGCGGCGAGGGGCTCGGCACCGTCCCGGTCCAGCTTCCCCGTCTCTCGCGCCCGGCGGCGCGCCTCGCGCATCCGCTTCCCTTCCCAGGGGAGAAGCTCCAGGGCGAAGAGGAGGGTGAAGGCGACGGCGGCCAGCCCATAGAAGTTCACCGGGATGGAGCGGAAGAAGAACGACACCACCTCCTGCTCGGTCATGAAGAGCGGGGTGGTCCCCACCAGGAGTCCGGCCACGTAAAGGGGCCAGGCGTTGAGGGGGATGATCGTGGCCACCGGAGAGGCGGTGGAGTCCACCACGTAGGTGAGCTCTTCATGGGAGACCCGCTGCTGGTCCGTCACCGACTTCACGGTGGTCCCCGCCAGGATGGTGGAGATGGTCCCCCCCTGGTGGAAGGTGATCCCCATGAGCCAGGCGAAGAACTTCGCCGACCGGGGGCCCCGCACCACCTTGGTGGCCGCCCACTGGGCGAAGTGGCGTGCGCCCCCGGTGCGGGTCCAGATCCCGATGAGACCGCCCAGCGCCCAGAGGTAGACCAGGAGTAT